>NZ_CP030032.1:100000-429500 GCF_003258315.1 Bradymonas sediminis | reverse complement strand
CAAGGATAACTTCTTCAGCGCGGCGCGCCACGGCCTGGCGGGGGCGATGACCTGGACCGACGGGGCGCGCCGGCCGACCCCCGAGCTTATTTTGGACACGTTCTTACCGCTGGCCGAGGCAGGGTTGCAGCGCGGCAACGTCGACTCTGAGGACATCGGGCGCTACCTGGGGATCATCGAGGAGCGGGTGCGCGCCGAGCAAACCGGCGCCGACTGGATGCTCAAGTCCTTTAATGGGATGAAGAAAAAACACAGCCTGGCTGAGCGCCTCACCACGCTCACTCAAGCGCTGATTGAGCAGCAGCACAGCGAAAAGCCGGCCCATGAGTGGCCGCTGGCGCGGGTCGCCGAGGAGACCGCCTGGGAGGACCATTACCAATTCGTCGGCCAATATATGTCGACCGATCTCTTCACCGTCAACGAGGACGAGATCGTCGATATGGTCGCGGCGGTGATGCAATGGCAGCATGTGCACCATGTGCCGGTCGAGGATACGAATCACCGCCTGGTCGGGCTGGTGACGCGGCGAGCGTTTTTGCGCCTGCTGGCCACCGGGATTATCTCCGAAGATACCGCCATTCCGGTGCGCGATATCATGACGACTGATCTGGTCGTCATCACGCCGGAGACCACGACGCTTGAGGCGATCCGGCTGATGCGCGAGCACCAGATCTCGGGGCTTCCGGTGGTCGAGGACGGGCATCTGGTTGGGATGGTCACCGAGCGCGATTTTATGCATATTGCTCGGGGGCTCATCGAGGAGCGCCTGGCCTCGGCGCCCAAAGATTGTCCAAAGGACGCTGACACGCATTAAGATGACTAATTTTTACGCATAAATAAGAGTGGATATGAAAGTCGGAATTCTTACTGGCGGCGGCGATTGCCCCGGCCTCAATGCAGTGATTCGCGCGGTGGCCAAGAGCCTGATGCTCCAGTGTGGGGCGACGGTGATCGGAATCGAGGACGGCTTCCTGGGGCTCATCGAGCGGCGCACCCGGGAGCTGAGCTATAAGGATGTCAGCGGAATCTTGTCGCGCGGCGGGACCATCCTTGGCACCCATAATAAGGCGAACCCCTTCGCGTATTTTGGCCGAGACGGCGAGGATGTGTCGGCGGAGGTAAAGGGGTATTGCGATGAGCTCGGGCTGGACTGCGTGGTGGCGCTTGGCGGCGACGGGACGATGTCGATCTGCCACCGCCTGCAGCAGATGGGCCTCAACATCGTCGGGGTGCCCAAGACCATCGACAACGACCTGATGCAGACCGATCGCACCTTCGGCTTCGACACCGCGGTGACCATCGCCACCGACGCGCTCGACCGCCTGCAGACCACCGGGCAGAGCCACAGCCGGGTGATGATCCTGGAGACCATGGGCCGCTACGCGGGTTGGATCGCCTTGCACGCCGGGATCGCCGGCGGCGCCGACGTGATCCTGCTGCCCGAGATTCCCTTCACCGTCGAAGAGGTCGCGCGCGTCTGCCAGGCGCGCGAGGACCGCCAGCGCTTCACCATCATCTGCGTGGCCGAGGGCGCCACCGCCGAAGACGGCAAGATGGTGGTGCGCGAGCGCATCGACAATAGCCCGGACCCGCTGCGCCTGGGCGGCGTGGCCAATTGGCTCAAGGCCGAGCTCAGCGAGCATATCAGCAGCGAGATCCGCACCGTGGTGCTCGGGCATGTCCAGCGCGGCGGCCCGCCCACCGCCTATGACCGGGTGCTGGCGACCAGCTTCGGCACCATGGCCGCGTCTCTGGTCGCGCGCAAAGAGTTCGGACGTATGGTAGCCTTGCAGGAGCAGCGCATGACCAGCGTGGCGCTCGAAGAGGTCGCGAACCTCACCCGCACCGTCCCGCCGGACGCCATGGGCGTGCTCGCGGCGGCGGCGGTCGGCACCTCGTTTGGCGCCCCGAAGATGCACCTTGACCCGGCGCAGCTTCCTGAAGGAAAACGACTGAGTTAACACGGCTTAAACGATCGATTTATTCGCCCGGTTTTGCAGGCCAAAGTTGCCGCATCCCCGATTACCTGTTAGGTTTATTTCGACTTTTCGAGCTAATATATGCATCCCTTTTTGACCGGTAGCAAATCATAATGGGGGATAGTTTTCCCAAAGCGGGCGGGGTATTTCAGAATCGCTACCGCATCAATTCGGTGATCGGTCGAGGCGGCTTTGCCCAGATCTATCTTGCGGAGCAGATGGATCTCGGGCGCCAGGTCGCGCTCAAGGTGTTAAGCCCCGGGTTGCGCGGCGACGACAAGCACGCCCAGGAGGTCGCGGAGCGATTCCGCCGAGAGGCGAAGTTGGTCGCGTCCTTGCGCGACCCTCATACCATCATCATGTACGATTACGGGCGCACCGAAGACGCCCTGCTCTATATGGTGTTTGAGTATATCGACGGGCTTACCCTGAGCGGCCTGGTGCGAAAAGAAGGGCGCATCTCGGCCGAGCGCGCGTCGAAGATCCTGCGCCAATGCCTCTCCAGCCTGCAGGAAGCCCACGCCATGGGCGTGCTGCACCGGGATATCAAGCCCGCCAATATCATGGTCTACGAGCATATCGGGCGCACCGACCAGGTGAAGGTGCTCGACTTCGGCATCGCCAAGAGCGTGCTGGGCGACGATGACGGCGCCGGGCGCGACCTCACCCAGGCCGGCATGATCATCGGCACCCCGCGCTATATGGCCCCGGAGCAACTTCGCGGCACTCCGCTGGGCCCGCAGACCGACATCTATAGCCTGGGGCTGGTCGCTTACGAGTTGCTCACCGGCCAGCGCGCCATCGAGCTGGACTCGATGGTCAGCATCATCACCCGACAGGTCTCCGACGACCCCATTGAGCTGCCCGACAATCTCGGGTTCTCGCCGCGCTTTCGCGCGATCATCAATCGGATGTTGCACAAATCGGAGCAGCGCCGCTTCCAGACCGCCAACGAGATCCTGAGCGCGCTCGACGCCCTGGACCCGGCCGATTTCGAGGTCAACGCGCCCGCAGCGCCCGAGGCCGAAGAGGATTATAAGGCGACGGTGCGCATGCCCCCGCCGTCGTTTGACAGCCAGATGTTCGACGCACCGGCGCCCTCCGGCGAGCGGCCCGCGGGCATGCCCGCGCTGCCCCAGACCGAGCGCCCTCCGGGGATGCCCGCGCTACCGCAGCATACGCCCACACCTACCGGCGGCGTCCCGGCCTACACGCCCACGCCTACCGGTGGCATTCCGGTCTATACGCCCACGTCGCCCCGAAACACCACCGGGTTCTCCAACGCCGCCCCTCCGGTCGACGGGTTTTCAAGCTCCGGGACAATCCCGGCGATGGCGACCGCCAAGCCCAAGTCGCGCATGCCTCTCCTGGTGATTATTACCCTGTTGGTACTGCTGGGCGCGGGTGGGCTATTTTATGCCTATAGCGCCTCGCAAAGCTCAGGCGACACCGTGGTGACCACACCCACGCGCGAGTTGCGCCCCATCACCGAGACCGCCCCCCCGGTGCCCGAAGCACCCACGGCTCCGCAGCAGAACATCCCCGAGGTCGCGGCTGCGCGTGCCCCGGACGAAGCGGCTGAAGTGGTCAACCTGGGCATCCAATTGGGCGCCAGCGAGCAAGCTCGACAGGCTCAACGGGCCGAGGAGGATGCCCGAGCCGAGGCCGATAAGGCTTCGGAGACCACCGCGACCGCGGCCGAAGAGGCGCCCGCGCGGGCCAAGGAGCCCCAGGCCCCCAAGGCTGCTCCCAAGCGCGCGCGCACCGAGCGCACCCGGACGACGGTCAAACCAAAAGAGAGCAAAACCAGTCGCAAGAAGGCCGCCGAACCGGCACCTAAAAAGGACCAGCCTTCGACCTCTTCTTTTCCCGCCCTCGACGGCATTTAACCTCATAGGGTCTCGATCATGACGAAGCGGCGCTCCCAAAAATCGATGCTCATCATCTGCGCACTCTGCCTCTTTGTCGGCGCGGCCGGGGTCGCACTCCCCGCCTCGGCGACGGCGCAAGAAGACGCGCCGATCACCGAAGAGGAGCGCGCAAAGGCCGAGGCGCACTTCGCCAAGGGCGCCCAGTACTTCTCCGAAGAGCGCTACGCTCTGGCGATCGTCGAGTTCCTGAGCGCCTATAAACACAAACCCGATCCAATGCTCCAATATAATATTTCGGTGGCGCACTCACGCCTGGGAAATATCGACGAGGCCTACGCCGCCGCGCTCCGCGCCGCGGGCTCCAAGGGCATGCCGGAGCGTGCGGTCCCGGTCAATATGGCGCGCATTCGCGCCTGGGGAAGCGCCTTGCAGGCGCGCGCCGTCGTCGACGACATCAACGCGCCGGAGCAACCCACGCCGGTCAGCCAGGTCGAGCCAGGCGATGAAGTCCGGCCGATCCCCAAGCCCCAGAAAGCCAGCAGCCCGGCCCTGTCGACCCTCGGGTGGTCGGGAGTCGCGGCGAGCGCGGCCGGCCTGGGCCTTCTGGGCTATGCGGGATATGTGGAGGCCTCCATGGGCGACGATATCGAGGCCTATAAGGCCGCCGCCTACGCCCCGACGCCCGAGGCCTATCAACGCCATAAAGACGACCTCGCCGCGCGCCAAACGGTCGGCCTGGTCACGCTCTACTCGGGCGCCGCCCTCACCGCGGTGGGGCTCGGCCTGCTCAGCTACGACTTGCTCAGCGAGGACGGCGCAGAGACCGCCTCGATCGACCTGTCGGCCGGCGGTGACGGCGCCACGGTGCGCCTGACATATCTATTCGATTAACGCCCGGTTTCGAGGCATCTACTCATGACAAACGCCATCCAGAAGCGCCGCCCCATCATCTCGCCCGAGCTGCGAAAGCAGGCAGGCTCGGCCCTGATCAAGAACCTCTTCGCCGGCCTCGGCGCCCTGGTCCGCCTGGACCCGCGCAGCAAACCCGAGAAGCACGGCGTGCGCCACCTGCAAGATATCCCGTATATCAGCACCGGCAACACCGCCCACACCCTGGACCTGTTCATCCCCACCGACTCACCGGGCCCCCACCCGGTGGTTTTTTACGTCCACGGCGGCGGCTTTCGCATCCTGTCCAAAGACACCCATTTTGGCATGGCGATGCAATTTGCCCGCAAAGGGTATCTGGTCGTCAATATCAACTATCGCCTCTCCGAAGAGCAGCCATTTCCGGCCGCTTTCCAGGATAGCTGCCAGGCGTATTGCTGGATGTGCGAGAATATCGAGGACCTCGGCGGGGACCTGAGCCGCGTCATCGTGGCGGGGGAGTCCGCCGGCGCAAACCTGGTCACCAGCCTGACCATCGCCGCCTGCTATGAGCGCGAGGAGCCGTTTGCGCGCGCGGTCTACGCCACCGAGGTTGTGCCCCGGGTGAGCGCGGCGGCCTGCGGCATCCACCAGGTCAGCAATATCGAGCGCTTCACCACCCAGGAGCGCGTCCCCAGCTTTCTGGCGGACCGCCTCCAGGAGGTCAGCCGCGGCTATCTTCGCCCGGAACACCCGCCCGCCGACCCGGCGCTGGACTTCGCGGACCCGTTGGTCTTTTTCGAGCGCGCCCAGGCCCCGCAGCGCCCTCTGCCGGCGTTCTTCTTGCCGGTCGGCACCCGTGACATCCTGCTCGACGACACGCGGCGTCTGGGCGCCGCGCTGACCCGGATGGGCGTGGCGAATCGCACCTGCTATTACCCCGGCGAGGTGCATGCCTTTCACGCGTTCGTCTGGCGCGAGCAGGCCAAGCGCTGCTGGAAGGACCAATTTGAATTTCTGGACGAACACCTGGGGTAAGTCGACTGAGGTCAGCGAATATCGGGCATAAAAAAATCCCCCGCAATATAAATTGCGGGGGATTTTTTTGTCCGGGGCTCACGGTCTCCCGCGAAGCCCGAGCGGCTTAGTTGATCTTGATATCGAAGGTGAATCCATGCCCGGCAGAAGGATAATCATTGTCGATCATGATGATCACCGTTTCGGCGCCAGCCGCGGTATACGAAGAGGTAACACTGCTACTCTCGTCATTCGCGGGCGGCTGCAGGCAGCGATCCAGGGCGATGTCCGAACAACTATCCAAGAAGGTAATCACCGGATACGTAATGCCGTCGGCCGTCGCCGTAACCGTGACGGTTTCGTTCGCCTGGAGATCGACGCTATAATAGAATTCATCTCCACTGGTGTCGAAAGCACTCTGGCCACAATACTCGGCATGCTCGCTTTCGTTGATGCCGAAATTGCCGGTAAACGTCGCGCCGGCGGCGCTCGTCGCCTGGCCGGTCACATCGACGGCCATGTCGCAGCCCGACACACACCGGTCTCCCTGGCAATTACACGACTGCTCAACGAAGACCCCGTTATTGCAGACTTGAATGGTCTCCGCATCAATACACACTTCGACAGATGTCGCGTCGTCACAATCCGGTGCGCGCACATGGATCTGCATCTCGAACTCACCTGGGTCGGTGTCGCCGTAGTAGTTATCACCCACGATATAATAGGTACCGTCTTGCTCGGCGCGATACACCATCGTCTCGGTGTTCTCGCTGGAATAAGATGGGTGCTCATCAACCCACATTCCGCAGGTGCCGAGCAAATCGTCGCAGGAGGTCGCGATCCACAACTGACCACCCTCGGTCGAGGTCCAGGCGACCTCGACGATGTCGCCGGCGTTCATATCGACCGCATAGAAGACCTCCGGACCATTGGAGATCGTCCCGACGTTGGTGCAGCTGGACTCCCCAGCGGCGATGTCGCTCTGCGCCGAATAATCCTCCATCCGTCCCCGGAAGGTATGCGGTTGGCGGTCATCCGGGACCAGAATCGCGTCATCACAGGTGTCCCCAATAACGTCCATGCAGGCGCCGGCGTCGCAGCCGTAATAGCACTCCGTCTCCTCCCACAAGCGGTCGCGGTTACAGCGGCGCTTGGTGAATCCGTCGACGCACTCCTCGGCCCCAAACGTGCACTCATTCGAGCGCACCTGGACATCGATGGTGTACTCACCCTCGTAGACGTCGGCGTTCGCCGTGTCGACGATGATATAATAGGTGCCGGCGTAGCGAACATCGAAGAGCAGCGATTCCTTGCCGCCCTTGCCTGCCTCATCCACACCGCCCGAGCAGGCATTCTCCATGCCCGCGCCGCAGCTCTCAGACACCCAGATGATGGTATCTGCCGGAGAGTCGACCTTCACGTCGAGGAATTCACCCGCGTTCAGGTCAATCGCGTAGACCGCGTCGAAGCCCGGTGACGGACCGAGGTCGATACACTCATAGAGCTGCTCGCCGAGGTCGATCGAGTCGTTGAGGTCTTCGATAAGTCCGCGGTAGGTATGAACCTGACCGTCGTTGGGGACAATCTGCGCGTCTGCGCAGGTATCCGGAGCGACGCCGGTACAACCGCCGCCGGAGCAGGAGCCGTACATGCAGAATTGCTCGTTGAGGCGGCCCTGGTCACAGAACTCCTCGTTCTGGCCGTCCACGCAGCTGGTGACGCCAGGCGTACACTGCGCAGGTGACACGGCGATATCCAGGCGGAAGCGGCCGCTGGCGTTGCTATTCGCGCTGTCGGCGACCACGTACACGGTCTGGACCGAGTCGGACATATACCGGGTATATGCCTTCTGCTTGGTGTTGAGTCCGTCTTGGGCGCGACCACCGGCCAGGCAGCTGTCGGTGTCGGCGCAGTCGGTGAGGATATAGGCCATCGGCGCCTCGCCGCTCGGCGAGTACACGGTGGCCTCCAGGACGTCGTTGACTCCGAGGTCGACCTTGTAGATCAGGTCACTGCCCTTGCCTTCGGCGCGGGTGCAACCGTTGGCCGGGACCGACACCGAGTTATTGAGCTCGGCGAAGTTGCCTTCCACCGAGATACCAGCACCGACATTAGGGGGCTCAACGCCGCCGATATTCGTGGCGTTATCGCAGGTGTTTCCACCGGCGGCTTTCAGGCAGGTGCCCGCGGAGCAACCCTCGGCACAGATATACGTGGCGAGCACGCTGCTTCCGTCTTCGCTACAAACTTCGAGCGTATCGGCGTCCACGCAACGATAGGCGCCGGGCTCGCACGCCTTGCCGCTGCTGATGTCGACGGTGAATTG
Source organism: Bradymonas sediminis (assembly GCF_003258315.1). Taxonomy (GTDB): domain Bacteria; phylum Myxococcota_A; class Bradymonadia; order Bradymonadales; family Bradymonadaceae; genus Bradymonas; species Bradymonas sediminis. The sequence goes on along the minus strand of NZ_CP030032.1, from coordinate 421,440 downwards.
ATAGTCGACTTTGAGCGAATCACTCGCGTCGACCACAAGGAACACGCTGCCGTCAGCCTGCGCGTAATATTGCAGCAGACCATCTTTACCGTTGGAGTCGACGCTCTGACATTTCTGCGCGGCGGCGACACAGGACTCCGAGATATAAGAGACCAGCGAGGACTTCTCGCCGTCCATCTCAATCGTGAGCAGCTCCCCGGCGAGCAGGTCGATGCGGTAGATATTCTCCTTACCGATCGTCTTGGATGTGCCGTTGAGGCATTGGTTATTCTTTCCGCTGTTGAGCTCCAGGCTATTCGTGCTGCCGGTGTCGTTGACGCTGCCGCCCACGGTCTCGCCGTGGAACACGACCACTGGCTCCTGACAGACGTCCCCGCTGGGGGCATCGCAGGCGCCGGCGGTGCAGGTGCTGCTGCAGGCGTAGTTCACGACTTCGCCCAGCGGACCGCAGAACTCCAGCTCGTCGCCAGCACAACCGAGGGTCTCGCCCGGCGTACAGGTCGGGGTGCGCACATCGGCCTTCATCTCGAAGGTGCCCGAGGCGGACACGCTGCTCGCGCCCACGTGGACAAAATAGACGCCGGCGTCGTGCGCCACGAAGGTCAGATGCTCGTTCTCGGACGCTCCCAGGTCCTGACCAATCAGGCAACTGGGCTCGCCGCCAGTGCTCACGCACTCTTGGGTCACGTAAAGCGCTGCGTTGAAGCTGCTCTGCACCAACTCCACATCGATAATCTGGCCGGGCTGGGTGGTCTCAATCTGATAGACCATATCATTGCCGCGCGTGCTCTTGCCGGTGCAGCTATTCGAGGAGAGCGTATAGTCCGGATAGAATTGGCCGGTGTCGCCGGTCACGGTGGTTCCCGGAGTCAGCACAAGCGGGTCCTCGCAGGTATCACCGGTCTCGATCACACACTCACCATTGAGGCAGTCTGCGCGGCACGGCTGCACCGTCGGGAAGCCCTCGGAATCACAGACCTCCAGGGTCGTATTGCTCGCGCAGCTCAGCGACTCACCCGGCACGCAGGACGGCTCGGTCAGCGTCGCGGTGACCGTGAAGTCCCCATCAGTGGTGATCGAGCTCCAGGTGTCCACGAAGATATAATAGTCGCCGGGGGTCGGCGCCATAAACTCGATCCACTCGGGGATGTCGCTCGAAGCCACGCAGGTTTGCTCTGCCGGATCTCCGATGGCGCACGATTGGCTCGAATAGATAACCGCGTCCTTCGAGGTCACCACCTCGGCGTGCACTTTGGTATTCGGCACGGTCGTCGTGATGACATACACGGCTTCGGGGCCGTTGGCCGTCGAGGAGCTGCAGCTACTGGCAGGCTTATTGTCGTGGGAGTAGTCGCTGAAATTACCGCTCACCGGCACGCCGCTGGTCAGCGCAAACGGCTGGCTACAGGTATTATTTGTCGGGCCCGAGCAGCTCGCGTTGCCGCCCGTGGGGCTGTCGGTGCAGCCGAAATTACAGTCGGTGATGACATCATATTGAGTGCCCCAGGGATTACACTTCTCGATATTTCCGTCGAGGTCACAGCGCGATTTCTCAGCCGGGTCACAGGCGACATCGTTGAATTGGACGTCCAGGGTCGCCGAAGTCATCGTCACAAAGGAGCTACTGTCGGCGACCAGGTACACGGTCTCGTCCGCGGCGGTGTCGTTGGCGTAGCCAATTCGCTCGGTGCTCACGTTTCCACGGTTCGCGCCGATCTCGCAGGAAAGCGACGGGTCAATACAACTATTCATAATATACATCGACCCGAACTCGCCGCTCGGCAGCGTCAGCGTGGCGTCGAGCACTTTTCCGGGCGGGATCGTCACGGCCCAGACCGCCTCCGCTCCGCCGGTGTTATTCTGGCCTTCGTGCGCGGGCACACACGCGCTGCTGCTGGCGCTCAGGCTGATATCGGGGCGGTAATCGGCCCAATTAATCGTCGCCGTGAAGGGTTCGGATTTCTCAATCGCCTGCGAGCACAGGTCGCCTTCGACGCGACGGCAATCCTTGGTCTCCGGGTCACAACCCGCAGCGCACGATACTTCCTCAAGGACCGTCCCGGCGTCCGAGCAAATGCTCGCGGTGTTCTCATCGATGCAGGCATTGCTCGCCGGCGTACACACGACCCCGCCGATACCCATCGACACCTTAAACCCGCCGCCCGAGGAACCGTTGAGGCCCTGAACGATCAAATAATAGATGCCCGGCTCAAGCAGCGGCGAGAGCGAGTCACTCATATTGGAGACATCTGCCTGACAGGCGACTTCGCTGCTGTCGAGGGCGCACGCGCGTCGGATGCTCGCGGTCAATTTGGTCGAAGAGGAGTTCGGGATCACATAGATGCTCACCGCGCTGCGCTCTTCGATCTCGAAGCTATAGATAACCTCAGGCGCCGGGTTGTCGGTCCCCGCGCAAAGCGAACCCATCGCCGTGCTCGCCCCAGACGAGGTATTGCCGGACACCGGCGCGGAGCCCGGCACCAGCGGAATCGCGTTCATGCACGCTTCCTGGGTCTCCACCGTCGAGAAGCTCGCGCTCATCGTATAGTTAATTCCGGCCTCGGCCACGTCGTCGGCGGCGCTCACGCGCACGAGGTAATTGCCCGAGGCGATGGTGCTCAGGCGCACCAGCGCAGCTACCGAGCCGTTGACCCCGAATTGCCCGCTATTCTCGACCGCCAGGCTCTCGCCGGCAGGGTCGAAGACCTCGAGTTCAACGCCACCAAGCCCGATATCACGCTGCTCATATTGCACGTCGATCAGCAGCGCGCCCTCGGTCAAACCGTTGCTCAGGCTGAGCGCGTCGACCAGGAAATAATCGCTATCGGCGGCGCACATCGTTGCGGCCAGACGATAGTCGGAGGCCTCGGCGAGGAAATCAGTCGCCTCAGCTTCGGTGTTATTCGGCTCAAAAGCATCGGGCACACAGGCCGTCGCGGGTTGGCATTGGCGCGAAATACACTCGCGACCGTCGTTACAATCGAGCGCGGTCTCACAGGTCGACTGCTCCTGGCAGGCGACCAATTGCGAGATCGGGTCGTATTCACAGGTCTTATTGCCGTAGCAGCCGCCGTCGCCCGGGCCGTCGCCGCACGCGGCGTCTTTGAGCAGGCACGAGCCCAGCGAGCCGGACTCGAGCACGCAGATATGATTGTCCAGGCAATCATTATTCGAGCTACAGGTGTCGGGGTTGGCGCATTCGCCCAGCGAGGGAACGCAGACACCACCGTCGGCGCACTCGACCTCATTGACCACGCAAAGATCCGGCGCGCATTGTCCCATGTCGTTACAAAAGCTCCCCTCCATGCACAGATCGGAGTCGCCATCGCAATTTTCTGCGGCGACACACTTTTGCTCGTCGTAGTTACAGACGCCGCGTTTGCAATTGAGCGCTTCGCAGAAAGTCTGCTCGTTCATGCAGGTGCCAAGCTGGCAAATATCGCCAAATACACAATCGACATCGGCGGTTTCTTCTTCGCAAGAAGCCTTGCTCTGGCAGACCGTCGAGCCACGGGTACAGGTGCCGCGCTCACAGGTATTTTCGTCGCACGGGTCTTCGATACACACGAAGTCTGGGCCGCAATACGTGCCGAGTTCACAGTCTATATTGCTGGTGCAATCAACCGGTTCAGGGTCACACGCACTGCCCACGCATTCGTCATTATCGCTACACGCGCTCAAAGAAAGCGCGGCAGCCAGAAGCGAGGTCAACAGAAGCGCCTTCGCAAATCGAAACCCGCTCATTAAATGCAATCTACGGCTCATCTTAAACCTTTCAAGGTGGTTTGATATATAAATCACCCTAATATAAATTAGGGCGAAAGGAATAACGCCGCACACTACCATATTCCTCTTTACTTTCACAACAAACCGCCCCCTGTCGCGTTGTAGGACGAGTTGGGCTCGCGCCCTCCGCCCAAAGCCCCGCCATCCTTAAACAGAAAATACCCGCCCATGCCCGAAGATACTCCGCTGGAAATTCCCCACGGCGCCGCGACGCGACTCCCCGAACTCGGCGGCGGCTTCGAGCACCACGGCACGATTCGCGTGCCCGAGTTTCGCAATATCCTGATGAGCCGGCGCGTCCAGGACGTCGTCGACCACCCGGCCTTTCAGCGCCTGCGGCGCGTGCGCCAGCTCGGCCCGACCCACCTGGTCTACCCGGGCGCGGTGCACACCCGCTTCGAGCATAGCCTGGGCGTCTATAGTTGTGTGCGCATGTGCGTGAGCGCCCTGCTGCGCACGCCGGCCTTCGCCGAGTCTACCACCGAAGAAGACCTGCTCACCGTGCTGGCCGCCGGGCTGCTCCACGATATCGGGCATTACCCCTTCGCCCACAGCCTGGAGGCGCTGCACCTGAAGGGGCGCGACACGCCCCGCCACGAGGACGTCGGCGGACGCATTATTCGCGGGGAATTCGCCAACCTGTTTAGCGCCGCCCCACATGGTAAAAAGGGCCCGACCATCGCCGCGATCCTGCGCCAGCAATGGGGCGTCGACCCCGAGCGCGTTATCAACCTGTGCACCGGCGACCTTGGCCCGCACGCAACGCCCACCGACCGCATCCTGCGCTCGATCATCTCCGGGTCTATCGACGCCGATAAGATGGATTATCTCGAGCGCGACAGCCACCATATGGGCGTGCCCTACGGGCGAAATTACGACCGCGGGCGACTGCTCTCGAGCCTCACGCTCAATCACAACGAGGACGGCATCGCGATCAACGCCAAGGGAAAGGTCCCCGCCGAGATGTTCATCTTCGGGCGCTATACCATGTTTAGCGAAGCCTATTGGCACCACACCGTGCGCGCGGCAAGCGCGATGATCGAGGGGGCGATGGCCGCGTTCCACAGCCGCGGCGCGGTCTCAAAAGACGCGTTCCTGACCCAATTACTCAGCCACGACGACGACCGCCTGCTCGACTGGATCCGCGAGCAGACCCCCGCGCGAAGCGCCACGCGCTATCTCACCGCCGGGCTGACCCACAACCGGCGCCGCCTCTATAAGCGCATCGCCACCTTCAGCCGCGTCTACTCCGAAGAACGCAAACAAGAGGCCTACGCGCGCATCTACGAGATGGACGCGCCCGACGTCTACGCGCTCAACGACCGCCTGCGCGTGCGCCTGAGCGCGCGCGTCGGGCGCCCCTTGCACCCGGCCGACATCATCATCGACACGCCCCCGCGCGACAAAGACAAGCTCGAAACCATCGAGGTCGTCTACCCCGGCGCCAGCGGGCGCACACACTACCCGCTGCACGAATTGTCGCGGGTGGTCGCCGGCATCCAGGACGACTTTATGATGGTGGTCAAAAAGATCCGCATCTTCGTCGAGCCCAGCGTCGCCGCCGACCTGCAAAAAGAAGCGCGCAGCGACTGCGAGAAATCGCCGGTCGACGAATTGCTCCTCGATGAGATATTGCGCCCCTGAGATTTTGGTCTTCTGCTTCTATTTTTATGCTGAGCCTGCGATATGATCGAGCGTGCTGATTTTAGAAACCCCTTCGGGTCCGCCCAGATGACCCGGATGCTGCTGACCTGTACTGCCCTGCTCCTGGCCTCGGGTTGCAGCGTCTTTGACGCCCAGGAAAAGGTCGATTCGCAGCCCATCGCGCAGCTCCAGGCCGCCCCCGAAGCCCCCGAAGCGGAGCCCGAACCCGAAGAAGAGCCCGAGCGCCCGGTGCGCGAGATCCTCGCCGAGGCGATCACCTTCGAGTCGCTCGGCGACACGCTCTCGGGCGTCATCGAGCGCCCCGACACCCGCCAGGCCCCCGGCCCCGCCGTGCTCATCCTGCACGCCACCGGCCCGCACGACCGGCGCGGGCATTTCAAGACCGGCCTCGGCGTCCAACTTCCGGTCGAAGTCGCGGTCTACGAAGATATCGCCCAGCACCTGGTCAAAAACGGCTATATGGTGATGCGCTTTGACAAGCGCACCTGCGTCAAAGGCGGGCGGCCCTGGTGCACCTACCCGCGCGCTTATGTCGAATCCCATCGCTCGGAGTTGGCCGAGGCGCTTGAAGCCGACGCCGCGGCGGCCGTCGCGAAGTTGCGCACGGACCCGCGCGTCGATCCCACCCAGATCTTCATCATCGGCCACGGCCAGGGAGCCGACCTCGCCCTGGCGCTCTCCCCCAAAGTTAACCCCGCCGGCCTGCTCTTGCTCGCGCCGAGCCCCTACCCGATCGACCAGATCATCTCCCATCAGATCGACACCTCGCTCAAGCATCTGCAAAAGGAGCGAGAAAAGGCGGGCAACACGACCGAAGGCACGCTCCTGGCCCAACAGACCGAAGAACTTCAAAAGACCCAAACCCTGCAAAGCGAGGGGTTTGCGGCCCTTCGCGCCGGAGATTTCGACCAAGACGAGCTCCTCGGCGCCCCCGCGAAGACCTGGTCCGGCTTCTTCGCCCTGCATCAGCGGGCGAGCGCGCAACTCAGCCAAACGAGCGCCCCGATCCTGGCCATCTTCGGCAGCCACGACGGAGTACTCCCGCGCGGCAGCGCGCGCGCCTTCGAAGAAAAGACGCGCCCGGCCAACGCCGAGGATGCCGAAACCGGCTCGGTCGACATCGTCGAGTTGCCCAAAACCACCCATTTTATGATTGATATTGACGTCGAGGCCGACCCAAGCAGCGTCTCTGACGCGGTTCAGCAGCAGGTCCTCGACTTCTTGGACGCCCAGTCCGAGACCCGCGACTGAGCGCATCGAAAACTGAACGCATAGAAAAAGGCACCGCGAGCTCGCTCGGGGTGCCTTATTCGATTGGGGAAGGGGAAGGATTTCTCCGTCCGCATTAGCCCGGCCCGCCCATGGACTGCTTAGCCATGGACGATCCCGAGTCAGGATCCACCGGTCTCGAAGCTCTCAGTTCGCATCCGGAGCCACGCCACCAGAGATGCAATCGCCATCAATGATGGAATTCCGATGAATAAGCCAAGAATCACATTATCCATTACTTCCTCCTATCACCCCCGAGTTAACGCCACGCGTCCATCAGCTTCTCTCTGCAACTAAAGCATCCATCTTTCGATTTTCGCTATCATTGACTATCCGAAGCCCGAACGCCCACGCAGAGAAAGTCCCCGCGTGCAGGACAAAGCTATGCACCGGGAAACGAAGGTCAAGCCCCTGTAATTACTAAAGTTTCTCTCGCCAATCGAAGCACCACTATCGGCGCGTTGCCCGGCGAAATTAGGCGCTAGCGCGCGTGATATTTTCGGACACCCCGGCGAGGCATGGGCGAGTCGGAGTTGGTCGGGGTCGCGCGCGCGTTTTCATCTTTGCGTTGCCGCATTTCGTCGATATCCTCGCGCCGCCGCTCCATGGCAAAGACGAAGGCCGCGGTCAGCCCCACGATCGGGATGGCGATAAATAATGAGATAAAAATATCACCCGTCATAAGAACGACTCCGGTTGAAGGTCGTGAATGGCCAGCCCTGCGAGCCTGGTGGCGGCGCCACTCTTTGAGGCCGCCCGCATCGATGGCTAAGCCCATTCGATTCGTCGCCCCATGAACCTAAACACCCGCGCCGTCAGGTTTAGCGCACCCCCGAGATCACCGCGTCTTCGACTCTCCCCCATATTATCCACGTGAGTTATTCGAATTGCGTGGTCACAAGAATACTCAGCACCTTGCGCAACCCGTTGGCCATCTCGGCCGCCGACGGGGCGGCGCCGGGCGAAGACTCCAACCAATGCAATTGCTCGCACAGAAGATTCGCCGCCGCCGCCCTGGCCGGCCCGGGCAGGTTCGACGCGCGCAACATCTCGAAGACCTCGCGCCCGAGCTGGGCCTCAACCCCCGCCGACGGCGCCGGCGCCGGCGGCTGCGCCTGCCCGGGTTTTGACGCGCCCGACCAGGTCACCTGGGCGATATCCGCGGTGCCACACGGCGGCCCGCTGGCTGCGTTGCTCGCCGAATCCGGCGATTCGAGCGCGTCCACGTCTTCTCCGCGCATCCGACGTATCAGGCGGTCCAGGGGATCGCCCTGCGTCGGCGTATAGGGCTCGGCGGGGGGTAAAGCTGCCTGCCCTCGGATCGTCTCCAAGAGCCTCTCCCAGGGGTCCGTCGGGGCGCTAACATTCGGGGCATTCAACATCTTGAGTCTCGATTCAAGGGCGCGAATTCTTAGCTCTCTTCACCGGCGCCGGCTTCGCCTAACCGCCGCACTCAAACCTATACCTGCCACGAGCGCGATCGGGCAACAAGCCCCCGCCAACCTCCCGGCCTTAACCATGCCTGAGATGCCCACGGCACCGACCTCTTCTTGAAGTTCGCCCACCCGAATTCAGCGCCCGAAATTTATTTCGATACAAAACAAAATTTATTATTGACACCAAATAAAACCGGACGTATACCCTTCATCGCGAGTCGGGTTCAACCCATCCGACGCCAGCATCAACGATGCGGCTCAACTCGCCCACGCGGAAGTGGCGGAACTGGTAGACGCGCAGGCTTCAGGTGCCTGTGGTGGCAACATCGTGGAGGTTCGATTCCTCTCTTCCGCACTATGTATTTTTAGAAAATATTAGTGTGAGTATCGTGAAGGCCGTCATTCATTTGAAATGACGGCCTTCTTTATTTTCTTGTGCGCCGACGATCACGCGCCGGCTCATTTAATCCACCTTATGCGCGCATCAGAAGACGCCGCGGCTGAGCATCATCAGAAGCAGCGCCCCCAGCGATGCGGTGAGCAGCGGGCGCTCGGCCACCGGGTCCGCGGCGGCGCGCGCCAGATACCCAAAGAATGGCAGCGCGAAGAGCATCATCGCGATCGCGGCGGTCGGTGGTTGGTATAGGAGCGGCCAGGCCAAACACGGCAGCGCCAAAAGCGGCCAACTCTTAGGCACCTGTCGGAAATACCCCACCACCATCACCAGGCAGACCACGATCGCGGCGAGCAGAAAGAGATCGGCCGAATGCGTCGCGATCATCTCCATCGGCGCGCTCTGCCAGTCAAACCCGTGGCGCCACTCACTGGGCCCCTGCAACGTGCGGATCGACACGCCGTAGCGCCCCGCCATCCCGATGGCCGTGAGCACCATCAAGATAAACGCCACCAATGGCCCGAGCGTCGCCGCCCAGATGCTCATCGAGTGGTGTTTTGAGGGCTGGTAATATTGCCACCCTAAGAACGCCACGCCTGGCCACAATAAGATCGCCTCGGGGCGAAACCACATCGCCGCCGCCAGCGTGATCCCGGCCAGGATATGCCGACTCTCCCCCAGCGCCATCAGCGCCACCGCGGCCAGGGCGATCGCGAAGGTCCAATCCCCCGCGGGGATCGTGAAGATCATCGCCGGCGACGCCGCCCACAGCCAGGTCGCGCTCTCGGCGGTCTGGGGCAATTGGTCGCGGCGCACAAATCGATAGACCGCGACACACCCTGCCAATAGCGACAGCTCACCGAGCCCGGCGAGCACCTGCGGCGCATAATCGCCGCAGAGCCCCACCGTATGCACCAGCAGGCTCCAGCCCGGCGAGCCGCCCGCAAAACTCGAAAAGTCCTCGGCGGCCAACATGGGTGACACCCCGGCCAGGGCCGCCGCGATCCACAGGACGGAGCGCGTGACAAACCAGGCCAAAAAGGCGGTGCGATAACTCGGATGTATTCTTGTAACAAGTGGATGCATGGCCACGCCACGCTAGCGCTGCTGGCCAAAAAAGCAAATTTTTGTGCCCCCTCGCCTCGCCTGCCCCCGACCCAATCGCAGCGTGTTCGCGGATATATATGGGATCTCTTGACATATTCGGGATGAGCTGGCAGTTTGCGCTGCCTTAGGGAAGGGTGGCGCGAATGGCGGTCATCGAGCCATGCGCACATCAGCTAGTCTTTTAGCCCTTTTGTTAAGATCGCGCCCTTATTTTATATACGACGGGAATCGCTGAATTTTTAGCCCGTCGATTTAACTCTCGTCGAGCAACAAATAGGATCTATCATGTCGCGCACTTGCAAACTTACGAATAAAAAGCCGCTCGTCGGCAACAAAGTCTCCCACGCCAAGAACCACTCCAAAATGCGTCAGCAGCCGAACCTGCAGCTCAAGCGCATTTATATCCCGGAGCAGGATCGCTGGGTCCGTCTGCGTCTTTCGACCCGCGCGCTGCGCACGGTCTCCAAGAAAGGCCTGATGCCGTACCTGAAGTCCCAGGGCCTGACCCTCAAGGACGTGATCGCTTAATTGCGGTCGCACTAGCACCGGCTTTCAGTCTCTGAAAGTGCGCCGCTCGACTCGGCGCAGCATCCCGACTTTTGTCGAAGGCCTCGCCGATTGGCGCCCCCTTCGACAGAAGTCGGGCTTTTTGCGTTTATCGAACCTCCAGAGCGCATCCGCCGCCCGGCACAGGTCCAGCTTTTCGCTTGGCCGATTTATGTGCTACTTTGGCAGGTGTAATGGCAGGTACGTTTGGGTTTTGTTGGACACCAACGCAATGGACCGAGAAGACCATGAGTGAGGACCTCATCACAAGCGATTCAATCACGCAGCGTAGCGCATTGCGGGCCTCTAGCCCGGATGCACACGACGTGTTGCTCACCTGGCTGAACCAGCCTGAGCATGAACTCGCGGATGCGGTGCGCGATTTGTCGCCCGAACAGATCACCCGCCTGTTGAGCGGGATCGGCGAGGTCTTTCGTCGCCAGGTCACCAAATTTACGGGCATGCAGGAGATCGGCAGCGCGCTGGGTCAGACCATGCACCTCGATGAGCTATTGCAGCTCATCATGGACAAGATCGTGCGCCTGATGGACGCCGAGCGGGCCACCCTCTTTCTGGTCGACCCGGAGACCGGCGAGCTCTGGAGCAAGGTCGCCCAGGGCGACATCAACACCGAGATCCGGCTGCAACCCGGCGAGGGGCTCGCCGGCTGGGTCGCCCAGACCGGCACCAGCATCAACGTGCGCGACGCCTATAATGACGAGCGCTTCCAGCGCGGCGTCGACCTGCAAACCGGCTTCGACACCCGCAATATGCTCTGCCAACCGGTGCGCAACCAGGAGGGCGAGATCATCGGGGTCGTCCAGGTGCTCAACCGGGCCGAGGGCTCGTTTAGCGACCAGGACGAGAGCCTGCTCAGCGCCATCGCCAGCCAGACCGCGGTGGCCATCGAGAATTCCAAATTATACCTGTCGGTGCTCGAGCAAAATACGAAGCTCGAGCGCGCGCGCATGGAGCTGCAGCATAAGGTGCGCGAGCTCGACCTGCTCTATGATGTCGAGCGCGAGCTCAGCGCCGCGGTCGACCTCGAGGAGCTGGTCGAGTCGATCACCCAGAAGACGCTGGAGCTTATCTCGGCGCAGGCCTCCGCGCTGACCCTGCACGAGGCCGAGCACAACCGGATGTTCGTGATGGTCAACCGCGCGGGCGCAAAGACCTGCGACGGTGGCGACGCGAGCAACGGCCGGGCAACCGCCACCGGCGAGCCCCAATGGGAGTTTAGCACCCGCGATATCCCCCACGGCTACGGCATCGCCAGCAAGGTCATCGCGTCGAAGACCACGTTTCGCTGTGACACCGGCGGCTGCGGCGAGGTGGCCGACGCCGCCAGCGATGAGATCGGCATCTGCGTCGAGAGCGTCATCTGCGTGCCGCTCTTCGACGAAGACGAGTGCATCGGCGCCCTCGAGGTCATGAACCGCGTGCCCTCCCCCAACGACTCGATGGCGCCCTTTATCGACCAACCCCTCGGGTTTAGCGAGGACGACCGCAAGGTCCTGACCCTGATCGCCGGCCAGATCGCCAGCACGGTCGCCGCGCGGCGCCACCGCTATAAACAGGAGAAGGTCGAGCGCCTCTCGGCCATCGGCCAGATGCTCACCGGCGTGGTCCACGACCTCAAGAACCCGATCGCGGTCATCTCGGGCAACGCCCAATTGATGGTGCGCGCCGACGACCGCGAGAAGCGCAGCGAATACGCCGCGAGCATCAATAAGCAATTTGAGCATCTCAACCAGATGACCCGCGAGCTGCTGAGCTTCGCGCGCGGGGAGCACGAGATCACGATGGCCGAGGTCGACCTCGAGGCGTTCAACGCCGAGGTTGATGAGCTGCTGCTCCACGAGCTTAACGACACCGGCGTGACCTACGAGACCAAGCTTATCCGCAAGAACGACGCGCCGAAGACCGCTAAATTCGACGCCGGCAAGATCAAGCGCGCCATCATGAACCTGGCGCGAAACGCCGCCGAGGCGATGCCCGACGGCGGCCACTTCGAGATGCGCGTGGAGCGCGACGAGAACCCGGCCGAGATCCGCTTCGTCTGCAGCGACACCGGCCCCGGCGTCCCCGAGGACATCCAGGCCACCCTCTTCGACTCATTTGTCACCTCCGGCAAGCAAAACGGCACCGGCCTGGGCCTGGCGATCGTCAAGAAGATCGTCGACGACCACCACGCCTCGATCACCTACCAAAACCAGGCCGACGGCGGCGCTGCATTTATCATCCGCATCCCCCAGCTTGCCAGTATCTGAGACTTTCATCCTATGATTTCTGCTCTTTTATCGCTCAAGAATCACGCGCGCGCGCGCTCTTATCGAACCGCCCTTGCCCTGACGAGCGCCTTGCTCATCTGTAGCGCCGGTTGTGACAAGCCCGCCGATACGCCGGCGGCGCCGACGCCCCAATCGGGCGCGCCGGCGTATGAGAAGATCGAGGCCGCGGGCGACAAATCAGCGGCGAAGGCCGAGGAAGATGGCGACGGCCAGGAGAAGGCAGAAGGCCCCGCGATCGCTGGGCTGGCCGAGGCGACCGACAGCCAGCAGATGCTTCTTTTGGAGGCCAAGAAGGCCTTCTTAACCGATGACCTCACCCGGGCCGAGGCCCTCTTCGAGACCCTGGTCAAGTCCAAGCCCATCTCGGGGCCGCAGGTCTCGGCGGTCATCGCGCTGGCTCAGATTTATAACGAAACCGAGCGCCCCGACAAAGCGGTGAAGCTCTACGATGACCTCTCCGACGAGGTCAGCGCCCTGCCCGAGATCCAGCTCGTCATCGCGCGCGCCTACGCCGATCTCAACGAGTTTGAGCGCGCGATTCGGGCCTATAGAAAGCTCTTGAAGACGCAGCCGGACTATGTCTTCGCCCAGCTTGAGCTGGGTAAAATCTACGCGGTGACCGGCAATAACGACGAGGCGGCCAAGGCGTTTTACGCCTATGAGCAGCAGATCTACAAATTGTCGGCGCGCCTCGAATCCTCAAAATCGACCCCCGAGGAGCGCCTGGAGGTGCTCAGCATCTTCTCGCTGGTCAGCGACGAGCGCGCCAGCGCGGCGACCCAAAAGGCGCTGCGCGCCGAGTCCCCCGACGTGCGCCGCCAGGCCGCCACGGTGCTCGGGCAAATGGGCGCGGTCGAGGCCATCCCGGCGCTTGAGGGATTGACCATGAACGACCCGAGCCCGCTGGTGCGCATGTCCGCCCAGCAGGCGCTCAAAGAGATCAAAGAGCTCGGCCTTGACCCTGCCGACGCCACCAGCGGCCCGACCGTCGTCGACGATAAGAACGAACTGCCCATCAAATGATCAAATAATCTTCGTCTCCCACTCTCGTATGCCCTTGAGAAACGCCTGATGCTCGCAAATACCACGGATAGAGTACGCGAAGAAAAACTCCGGAAATTCAACACCCTCTGGGAGTCGATGGCGGTCGGTAAGACCGAGAAATTCGAGGCCGACCGCACCCGCACCATGCGCCCGTCGACGGACCTCGCGTCGCTGGACGCCTCCCTCTTATTGAGCGAGCTGCCCTGGCTGACGCAGAACCAGACCCAGATCAAATTCGCCGAGATAAGCCTGGGCGCCCTGATCGGCGAGGGCGGGATGGGCAAGATCAACCAGGCTCACCAGCGCTCGGTTGCCCGCGAAGTCGCCGTCAAATCGCTGCATAAAAACACGACAGACCCCGAGGCGATCCTCACCCTTTTGCGCGAAGGCTGGATCACCGGGCGTCTGGAGCACCCCAATATCGTGCCGATCTATACCCTCGGGCGCGCCAGTGATGGGCAGCCGCTGATCGTGATGAAGAAGATCGCGGGCGTCTCGCTGGCCGATCTTATGGTGGACCCGAGCGTCTCACCGCGCTCCCTCGGCACCAAGCAACCCCTTGATTTTTATATTGAAATCCTCGCCCAGGTCTGCAACGCGGTGCATTACGCGCATAGCCGCGGGATCTTGCATCGCGATATCAAGCCCGAAAATATCATGGTGGGCGAGTTCGGCGAGGTCTATTTGCTCGACTGGGGCATCGCGGTGAGCATGGAGGAGACCCACGAGGGTCGACTACCGCTGGCCGCCAAGATCACCTCGCCTGCCGGCACCCCCGCCTATATGGCGCCCGAGATGGTCAACGGCGACGGCCGCGAACTCAGCGAGAAGACCGATATATTCTTGCTCGGGGCGGTGCTCCACGAGATCCTCACCGGCGAGCCACCCAATAAGGGAGACACGCTCTTCCAGATCATGTTCGACGCCTATAACGCCCAGCCCCCGGAGTATAGCGAGCACGTCGACGCCCAACTCGCCGCGATTTGCCACCGGGCGATGCACGCCGACCCGGCGCAGCGCTACGCGTCGGCCGACGCGCTGCGAAACGCCCTGGAGACCCACCTAAGCCACCGCGACTCCCTGCGCATCGGCGAGCAATCGCAGGAGCGTCTGGCGCTGCTACGCGAGATGGTGACCCGGGAAATCACCGCCCAGGCTGACGCTGACGCCGCCGAGCGCGAGCATTCCGGCCACGCCATCTACCGGCTCTTCGGGGCCTGTCGATTCGGGTTTGAGCAGGCGCTTCAGACGAGTCCAGACAACGCCGCGGCGCGGCGCGGCCTCCAGGAAGTCCTTGAGCTATTGGTCGAGCGTGAGCTTCAGCAAGGCGCCCACCGCGCGGCCGCGCTGCTGCTGGCGGACCTGCCCGAGCCCAACCCGGCGCTTGAGGCGCGACTGGCCGAACTCACCCAACGCAACGAGTCGCGCGAGCGCGAATTCGAGGGCCTTAAGCGCAAGCAATTCGAACATAGCACCGCCGTGGGCCGGCGCTCGCGCAGCTTATATGCGGCGGTGCTCGGCATCCTGCTGGGCGCTCTGGCGATCGTCAGCCGACTCGCCCTGCAATGGGCCGGGGTCTCCAAGGAGCCGTCTGCGCTCTTGATTCACTCCCTGGCGATCCTCGTGACGACCCTGGTCCCCACGATCATCGCCAGGCGCGCGTTGATGCTCAATCTCGTCAACCGGAACCTTGTCTATCTTGTCTTTATTTCTCTGGGGTTTGCGGCCTTTTTTCGCGGCCTCGGGCTCCTGTTGGAGCTCCCACCGTCGACCGTGATGGTGATGGAGATGACCGGGCATTCGGCGATCGGGCTTGTGGCCGCGCTTTTTGCCGACCGACAGATGTTGTGGATAAGCGGGGCGATGGGGCTGGGCGCGCTCGCCGGGGGGTTCTTCCCGGAATTCGCCATCCCGGCGTTGGTCACGAGCATCTTCGTCGGCTTCACCGCCCTGGCCCTGGGCTGGCGGCGTGTTGATCGCCGCGCCTCGCTCAAGACGCGCGAGTCTTAGGCACGACCGTCGCGTCGCCCTCGGGAATGCCCTGCACGCGCTGGACAGCCTCGTCGACGGTCAGCGAAAAGTGGGTCTTCCCGAGCTCTTTGTCCAACCCGGAGCGCTCGATGGTCTCGCGCACCGGGCCCTTTGCCCCGGCGATATAGAGCTCGATCTGGCGCTCCCCAAGCGACTCACTCACTCCGGCGAGCATGGTCGCGGAGGTGGTGTCCAGGTCGTTGATGCCGGTGGCGTCCAGGATGATCACCTTAAAACCCTTACCGGTCGACGTGGTGGGTTCGAGTAACTTCTGGCGGATCGTCTCGGCGTTGGCGAACGAGAGCGAGGAGTCAACGCGCAGCAGATAAATCCCGGGGATCACCTTGGCGTTGGAGAAGTTATCCAGGCTTCGATACTCGTCGGTCCCCGGGACGCGCCCCAGTTCGTGGATCTCGGGGCGACTGATGCGCCACAGGATAAGAAAGACCGACGCCGCCACGCCGAGCAAGATCCCCGTCTGAATCCCCAGCACCAGCGTCGCCCCGAAGGTCAAAAACGCGACCGCGGCGTCCCGGCGCTTGGTCTTCAACAGATAGCGAATCTGCGGAATATTGATCAGCTTCAGCGCCACCACGACGATCACCGCGGCCAGCACCGCGATCGGAAGGTGGTAAAAAAGCGGCGTGAAGAACATCAGGGTGAGCGCGACGACGCCGGCCGAGATCAAATTCGCCAGCGGCGTCTTCGCCCCGGCCTGGTCGTTCACCGCGCTTCGCGAGAAGCTCCCGGACACCGGCACGCCCCCGAAAAAACTCCCCATCGTATTGGCCGCGCCGACGGCGATCAGCTCCTTATTAGGGCGCACCGTCATCTTATGCTTGGCGGCAAACGCGGCCCCCAACGACATCACCACCATGCATTGCTCCAGCGCGACGGTGAGGCTGGTCGGGATGAGCTTTCGCATCAACTCCAGGTCGAGCGTGGGCAACACAAACGCCGGCAAACCCGCCGGTACTTTCCCCACGACCTCGAGCCCGTATGCCTCCAGATTCAGCGCCCAGGCCGCCACGATCCCCAGGACCATCACCACCAGCGCCGAGGGCGCCGATGGTTTGAAGAACTCGATCCCCAGCATAATGGCGATGGTCGCCATGCCGATGCCAAGGGGGAGCGTGTCGATATTGGAGAATTGCGCGAACACCCCCACGAAGAGGTCGGTGATATATTGGGTCTGCGTGAGCTCAAGCCCCAGAAGATTGCCGATCTGGCTCGACGCGATAATCAGCGGCGCCGCGGTCATAAACCCGACGATCACCGGGCGCGATAAGAAGTTGACGATAAACCCGAGGCGGAACACCCCCATCACCACCTGGGTCAGGCCGACCATCAGGGTCGTGAGCAGGACCAGCCCCACATATTCGGGTGAGAATGGCTCGGCCAGCCCCGCCAATCCAGCCGCGATAATCAGCAAGCTGGTCGCCACCGGCCCCGAGGCCAGTTGGCGCGAGGTGCCCATCAGCGCGTACACGATCAGCGGCACCAGCGAGGCGTAGAGGCCGTGAATGGGCGGCACCCCGGCGAGCATGGCATACGCCATGACCTGTGGCACCGCGATCACTCCGACGGTCAACCCGGCGCTGAGATCGCCGCGAAGCCACTTCTTATTATAGTCCGGCAGCCATTCAAACGCCGGCAGGATTCGGGCTAAACGCTCCAAATAAGCCAATCATCGGGCAACTTCGCCCGCCAAAGGGAACGCCCCTATTTAAGTGGCGCGGATAATGAGGTCAGGTGTGCGTAGAGCGCAGCAATTTGCGTCTCCACCAGTGGTTTCCAACTTGGGGTGACCTCGGCTAACTGCTCAATTTCGGTGCTGAGATTGTTAAGCTCTTGGTCGAAGCGCGCGAAACGGCGCTCCATTTCCTGCCAATTATCGCCGCGATATTCGGTGCGGCGGCGCGCCTCGGCGTCGCGCATGCGACGCAGGTCCGCGCGGCGGGTCGCCAGCGCCTGGCGCATCTCGCGCAAAACACCGGGCAATTGCCCGAGCCGAAACAGCAGCTTCGCGCGCATCTGGCGCAGGCGGTCGAGCTCGGTCAATTGGCCAAGCGCCGCAGCCTGGTGCTGCGGCACCTGCTCGTGGAGTTCAACCATCAAGCGCCCGGCGTATTCCGACCGACAGGTCAGACCGTCGATCTCCGACGCCCCCACGTCCCCCGCGCGCGTATCAAAGGGATCATTAAAACAGCGCATCGCCACATATTTGAAGAGGTCCAGCGGGAAGGGGTGGGCGTAGAGCTCCTGGGGCGCCGACTCAAAGCTCAGGCGCAACGCCTCCAGCTCTTTAAGATCGCGCTCCATCACCTGGCGGATCTGGACGAGGCGCTGGCTATCGTCGCTGATCTTTTGCTGCGCCACCGACAGGTCGAGCGGGTCGGGGCCGCGGGTATTAAAACACCCCGACGCCCCCACGCCCACCGCCCACAGAACGAGGGCGAGCGCGCACGCGCGGCGCAGGCGTGAGGGGCGAATGGGTCCAAGGCGTCGGGGCATCAGCATCGGCTTAGCTATCTTCCAAAATATCTTTGGGGATGGTGGGGAGTTCCTCGAGATTCGGCATCATAATGACCTCGATGCGCCGGTTCTGGGCCTTACCCTCGGGGGTGTCATTGCTCTCGATGGGCGCGTATTCGCCGTAACCTGCGGCGGCCAGACGCGTCGGGTCAACGCCCGAGCTCTGCAGAAATTTCACGACCTCCACCGCCCGGTTGGTCGACAGCACCCAGTTGGCGGCCTCCTGGCCGACGTCGTCGGTGTGCCCGGCGATGAGGAACTCGCGATTCTCGATCTGCTGGAGCACCGCGCCCAGCTCGGTCAGCGAGACCTGGCCCTCTTCCTTAATCTTGGTGCTGCCGGAGTCAAAGAGCACATTGCTCGTCAGCTCGATGACCATCTTGCCGTCGCGGATCTTGACCGACAATTTTCCGGACTCGACCATGCTGGCGAATTTATTGGCGATGTCGCGAAATTGCGCCAACTGCTTTCGGGTCTTCTCGCGCGCCTTGCGCAGCTCCTCAAGCTCGCCCTTGGTCGACTTCAGCCGCTCTTCGAGGGAGCCGTGCTTCGACTCGTACATCTGAAGGTTGCCGTTGGCCTCTTCGAGCTCGTCCTCAAGCCCGGCCTGCTTCTTCTCGAGCTCGGCGATCTTGGCGTTGAGCACCGCGATCTGCGAATTCAGGTCATCCTCGGTGGCCTGGGCGCGCTGCTGGGTCTCGGCCAGCTCGATCTTGGTATTTTCGAAATCTTTGACCAGCGCGTTGTGTTTGTCCTCGGGCACGCCGCAGCCGACCGCCCACACGAGCGAAAGGCCGAGCAGCGAAGCTTTGGTGACGCCGACTTTCGAGAAAAAAGACCTGCTTTGAGCATTGGAACGCATCATTAACCTCCATCAAGAACTCGTAATTTAAGCACGAACCACAACATAAAGTGCAGCTTGAGTGGCCCCCTATATACCACCGCCCTGCCCGGCTCGACAAACTACATACAGGTTGCCGGGGGCGGGTGTCTGCTTCTAAGGTAGCGATTTCAAGCGCTTTCGCGTTGAGCCCATTGCGCCGCCTATTTATGACTCTGAACAAACGCCGAGAATCCCATGCCCACTAGCTCCAGCCTGCTCACCATCGCTGGGACCGACCCCTGCGGCGGCGCGGGCATCCAGGTCGACCTGCAGGTCTTTCGCGACTTCGGCTTTCACGGGCTGTCGGCCATCACCGCGGTCTTGAGCCAGAACACCCGCGGCGTGCAGCGCGTCGACCCGATGCCGGCCGACGCCGTCGCCCAGCAGCTCAAGAGCGTATTTGAGGACCTGCGCCCGGCGGGCATTAAGATCGGCCTGCTGCCGAGCAAAGAGGTGGTCGAGGCGGTCGCGACGGCCCTAAAAGAGCTGCGCGAGACCCGCCCCTGCCCGGTGGTCTTTGACCCGGTCTTGGCCAGCAGCTCGAAGCACCAATTGGTCGGGCCGGGCTGCGTCGAGGCGATGCGCGCACACCTCATCCCCCAGGTCGACCTGCTCACGCCGAACCTAAACGAGGCCGAGATCCTGCTCGGCCAAAAGATCCACACCCTGGCCGACTTTCAGGCCGCGGCGAGCGAGCTGCTCGGGCTGGGGTGCGGGGCGGCGCTGCTCAAAGCGGGGCATCTCCCGGCTCAGCCGTCCGAAGCGTCCGGCATCCGCGACCTCTTCGCCGACCCCCAGGGCGTGGCGAGCCTGCGCGAATTGCCGGCCATCCCCGACGACGTGCGCGGCACCGGCTGCCAGCTCTCCAGCGCGATTTTGGCCTGCGTCGCCTCGCCGCCGGCCGCCATCACGCGCGCCGGGCGTATCGACGCCATCGAGCGCGCCCGCGCCTACCTAAATCACTTGCTTCATACGCGCCGACGCAATATTGGCGGCGGTCGGCCTGTTATCGTTCGCGAGCGCCCCGCGCGCACCTGATCCAGGCCCTAACGCCCTAACCCAACGCCTTCGAACCCCCGTTATTTTCTATGAGCACACAAGCCCCACACTCGCCCGTTCTATCCGCCGAGGAGGCCGAGGAGCTGCGCGACGCCCACGCCCGCGAGATGCGCCTGCGCGACGTCCTGAGCACCGGCACCCCGCTGACCAAGATCCTCATCGCGGTCAACGTGGTCATCTGGGTGGTCGCGTTCTTCTGGGGCGACACCCTGGGCATCCGCACCCCGTATTTTAATAACGCCCAGCTCGTGCTCTTCACCGGCATGAAGGTCAACGAGCTGGTGGCCGCCGGCGAGTGGTGGCGGCTTATCAGCAGCCAATTCGTACACCTGGACGTGATGCATATCGCGTTCAACGCCTACGGCCTCTACGTGCTCGGCCCCATGGTCGAGCGCTTCTACGGGTGGAAGCGCTTCCTCACCCTCTACCTCGCCGCAGGCACCGCCGGCGCGCTCGCCAGCTATTTCTTCGTGTCGGCCCCCTCGGGCGGCGCCTCGGGCGCCATCTACGGACTGGTCGGCGTGCTGCTGGTCTTCGGGGTTAAATACCGCAACGAATTGCCCAAACGCGTCTCCAAGGCCCTCACCCGCGGCATGCTCCCGTGGGTCGCGTTCAGCATCGGCATCGGGTTTCTCGACAGCCTCCCGATGGACAACGGCGCCCACCTGGGCGGCCTCTTCGCCGGCGGCTTCCTGGTGCTCATCACCCGCTCGCGCCTTCGCCCCGAGCCGGCCGACAAAAAGCACCGCCTCGGCGACAAACTCGCCTGGGCCGGCGCCGCCCTCGCCCTGCTCACCCTGCTATGGGCCGGCGCGAATTGGACCATGGAGGTCAGCGAATGCGTCACCGGCGACCGCGCGCAGTATTTTGCGTGTTATCCGGAGTTGGAGCCGGCGTTATTTCCGCGGGGGCGCTGACACCCCCGGGGGCTCCTTGCCCGACGATGATTTTGGGCGTTTCGGCGGGTTTGGGTTGGTCGACCGCCCCGGGGGCTCCTTGCCCGACGATGATTTTGGGCGTTTCGGCGGGTTTGGGTTGGCCGACCGCCCCGGGGGCTCCTTGCCCGACGATGGTTTTGGGCGTTTCGGCGGGTTTGGGTTGGTCGACCGCCCCGGGGGCTCCTTGCCCGACGATGGTTTTGGGCGTTTCGGCGGGTTTGGGTTGGTCGACCGCCCCGGGGGCTCCTTGCCCGACGATGATTTTGGGCGTTTCGGCGGGTTTGGGTTGGCCGCGAGCTTCGGACTTCGAGAGGACTCACCCCCGGCTACCAAGCCGGACTCCGCTTCGCTTCGTCCGTGGGTTAGGCGTCGCGAACACAACGCCCGTCGACGCCCCCCAACCCACCCGGACCGCGGGCGTCTCGCCCGCTCGACCGCCCAATCGAACGCCATTCCACCATGCGTAACATGGGCCTCGTAGCCGCGCGGTGACCGAAGCGAAGCGTAGGGAACCCGCGGATCGCGTCGCCCTCAACCCACCTGGACCGCGGGCGTCTCGCCCGCTCGACCGCCCAATCGAACGCCATCCCACCATGCGTAGCATGGGCCTCGTAGCCGCGCAGTGACCGAAGCGAAGCGTAGGGAACCCGCGGATCGCGTCGCCCCCCAACCCACCCGGACCGCGGGCGTCTCGCCCGCCCCGCCACCCATCGAACGCCGCCCCACCATGCGTAGCATGGGCCTTGTAGCCGCGCGGTGACCGAAGCGAAGCGTAGGGAGCCCGCGGATCGCGTCGCGAATCGATGAGGCCCCATTTTCCACATCAACACCCCCAACACCCCAAGAACCACCCCCAACGTCATTTTTGACCCATCGGCCTCCCAAAAAACCACGCCCAACGTCCCTCCAAAGCGACGCGCTGGCACCAAAACCACGTTCAACGTCATTTTTGACCCATCGGGCTGCCAAAAAACCACGTCTAACGTCATTTTTGACCCATCGGGCTGCCAAAAAATCACGTCCAACGTCATTTTTGACCCATCGACCTCCCAAAAAATCACGTTCAGCGTCATTTTTGACCCATCGACCTCCCAAAAAATCACGTCCAACGTCATTTTGGGGGGAGCCAACCGCTAAAAAGGCACGCACAACGTGATTTGAAACCCATCAAGAGCCCGTCAACAATACAAGGCCCCGGCCAATCAAACTCCATCCCACCATGCATAGCATGGGCCTTGTAGCCGCGTGGTGACCGAAGCGAAGCGTAGGGAGCCCGCGGATCACGTCGCGAATCCGCGACGCGTCGCGAACACAACGCGCGTGACGCCAACCTACCCACCGCCACAGGATTTGTGTTAATAACACAACCCGTAACCCCTCTCTTTTCAGTAGTGCGACCCCATGAACGCAGTCGAAATCGAAGAAGCCCTCGCCGAGCTATTTGAAGCCGAATTCCAGCCTGAGACCTTCGCCTTCAGCTTTTTGAGGGCCTTTGGCAACAAAGACACCACGATCAAACGCCTCAAAGACGGCGGGACGAATAAATCGGACGTCGACGGCGGCGTGCTGCAGCGAAAGAATATTCACCTGCAGGTCTGCGCGCCGGGCGAGGCGGGCGCGGCGGTGGCGTCGCTCAAGGCGAACCCGCTGACCCAAAAACACGGGGCGCGTTTTGTGCTGGCGACCGACGGCGAGATGGTCGAGGCCGAGGACTTGAGCAGCGGGGAATATGTCGCCTGCGAATACCGCGATTTCCCGAATCATTTCGGCGTATTTTTGCCGCTCGCGGGCATCGAGATGGTCGCCGAGATCAAGGATAACGCGGTCGATATCCGCGCGGCCAACCGGCTCCGAAGGCTTTATACCAGCCTATTTGAGCACAACCCGGAGTGGGCCTCGGCCGAGCGCGCCGACGAGATGAACCATTTTATGGGGCGGCTTATCTTCTGCTTTTTCGCCGAAGACACCAGCATCTTCGGGGGCCTGGCGCCGTTCTCGGAGACCATCCAACAGATGAGCGAGCCCAGCGGTGGGAATGTGCACGAGGTGCTCGAAACCCTATTTAAGTCGATGGATACGCCCATCGACGAGCGCGAGGCCGCCGACCTGCCCCGCTGGGCGCTGCCCTTCCCCTATGTGAACGGCGGGCTTTTTGCCGGTTCAGTCGAGGTGCCGCGCTTCTCGCGCGCGGCGCGCAGCTATTTTTTGGAGCTGGGCCGCCTGCAGTGGACCGAGATCAACCCGGATATCTTCGGCTCGATGGTCCAGACCATCGCCGACCCGGAGCTGCGCAGCACCGCCGGCATGCACTACACTAGCGTGCCGAATATCCTAAAGGTCCTAAACCCGCTGTTTTTGGACGACCTGCGCGCCCACCTGGAGCGCGCCGGCGACAACCCTCGAAAGCTCCTCAACCTGCGAAAGCGCATCGCGCGCATCCGCGTCTTCGACCCGGCCTGCGGCTCCGGCAATTTCTTGATCATCGCCTATAAAGAGCTGCGCGCTATCGAGGCCGAGGTCAACCGCCGACGCGGCGAGGAAGGCCGCGCCTCCGATATCTCGCCGCTGAATTTTCGGGGCATCGAGATCGGCCACTTCGCCGCCGAGATCGCCCGCCTCTCGCTCATCATCGCCCGCTACCAATGCGACGCGATCCACCTGGGCCAGCAGAGCGCCCTGCGCGAGTTTTTGCCCCTCAAAAAAGAGAATTGGATCGTCTGCGGCAACGCCCTTCGCATCGACTGGCGCACCGTCTGCCCGCCCAGCGGCGGGGCCGAGACCATCCAATCGACCGAGCAGGATCTCTTTGCCGAGACGCTTGAAGAGCCGACTATCGATTTTGAGAATGAGGGGGGCGAGACGTATATCTGTGGGAATCCGCCGTATTTGGGGTTTAGTAACCAATCTAAGGAGCAAAAAGCTGATATTGCTCATGTATTTAAGGGAAAAGTTAAGGGATATCGTTCGCTCGACTATGTAGCGGGCTGGTTTATGCGCGCGGCTGAATATGGCGAGGCGGATATCGCGCTCGTGACGACGAATTCACTCTGTCAGGGCCAATCGGTCATGCGGATCTGGCCCCCGATATTTGAAACAGGTTTTAAGATCCACTTCGCCTATCAATCCTTTAAATGGGCAAACCTAGCGTCTCATAATGCGGGCGTGACGGTCGCGATTGTAGGGCTGAGTAAAAATCCTCCCACCAACCGCAATATTTATAGTGTTGAGGATGGTGAACTTATCGAAAAACAGGTCGAGAACATTAATGCCTATTTAACTGCGAGTCCAAATGTCGTCGTCAAGAAAGTAACCAAACCATTAAGTGCCAACCTAAGCACTATGAACTATGGCAACAAACCTACAGATGGCGGCTATTTGTTGCTATCTTATGACGAAATGTTAGAAGTGAAGGATTCCATTACGTCGGTCAATGTGGAGGCATTGCATCTGATTCGCCGTGTCTACGGTTCACGAGAGTTTATTCGTGATTTGGAACGCTATTGTCTGTGGATTTGTGATGAGGATTTAGAATTAGCTCAGTCTATCCCAGCAATCCGTCAACGCATTGATAATGTTCGCAAAATGCGATTAAAGAGTCGTGCTAACTCAACACAAAAATGGGCAAATTCTCCTCATCGATTTATTCAGAGTCCTCAAAAAGGTAATGAAAAGCTTATTGTTGTCCCAAGCGTTTCGTCTGAAAATCGTGAATATCTTCCTGTTGGTGTTAAACCTGAGGGAGATATAGTAACTAATCTCGTCTTCGCCCTCTTCGACGCCCCCCTCTGGAACCTCGCCCTCATCGCCTCGCGCATCCACCTCATCTGGATCGGCGCGGTCTGCGGCAAGATGAAGACCGATTTCCGCTACTCGAATGCTTTAGGCTGGCACACCTTCCCCGTCCCCACCCTGACCGAAAAGAATAAAAAAGACCTCACCGAGGCCGCCGAGCGCATCTTGCTGGCGCGCGAGGCGCATTTCCCGGCGAGCATCGCGGATCTATACGACGGCGATGCGATGCCCGAGAATCTGCGCGAGGCGCACGCCCATAATGATGAGGTGGTCGAGCGGATCTTTATCGGGCGCAGGTTTCGAAACGATACGGAGCGGCTGGAGGTGTTGTTCAAGCGTTATGCGGAGCTGGTCGAAGCCTCCTGAGCGGCTGATTTTGGTTCATTTTTGTCTTAAAGCCTCGGTTTAGAACCACTAAACCTGCGTTTTAAGCCTTCAAATGACCTCAAAATCATCTCGCTCAGATAGGTTCGACGATTTATAAATAAGTTCAGACCAAAGGATATAAATATGGCGAGCGAAGCGAATAAAAAACCCCAAACGGCCATCCCCGCGCTGACGGCGACCTACGCCCAGACCGGCGTGTCCAAGCAAAATGACGCATTGGGGATGCGACCCATGCAGGCGCGCGCCTACGAGCAGCGCGGCGAGCAATATTTGCTGATCAAATCGCCGCCGGCCTCGGGTAAGAGCCGCGCGCTGATGTTTATCGCCCTCGATAAGGTGCGCCGCCAGGGCTTAAAGCAGGCGCTGGTGATCGTGCCGGAGCGCTCCATCGGCTCGAGCTTTCATAACGAGCCGCTCGCCGAATTCGGCTTTTTTGCCAATTGGGAGGTCCAGCCGCGCTGGAATCTCTGCGAGGCCAGCGGCGTCGACGAGGGCAAGGTCGACGCGGTGGCCGCGTTTTTAAAGAGCGACGATGAATTCCTGGTCTGCACCCACGCGACCTTCCGCTTCGCGTTCGAGGCGCTGGGGGCCGAGGCCTTCGACGGCCGCCTGGTCGCGGTCGACGAGTTCCATCATATCTCGGCCAACCCCGATAATGTGCTCGGCTCCCAGGTCAACGCGCTCATCGCCCGCGACAAGGCCCATATCGTGGCGATGACCGGCTCGTATTTTCGCGGCGACGCCGAGGCCGTCTTGCACCCCATCGACGAGGCGAAATTCGCCACCGTCACCTACACCTATTATGAGCAGCTCAACGGCTACGAGCACCTCAAGCAGCTCGATATCGGCTATTATTTTTATTCGGGCGCCTATGTCGACGAGATCATCGAGGTCCTCGACCCCAGCTACAAGACCATCGTGCATATCCCGAGCGTCAACTCGCGCGAGAGCACCAAGGATAAGCTGCGCGAGGTCGAAGAGATCTGCGACGCCCTGGGCACCTGGGAGGGGCGCGACGAGGCCACCGGCTTCCAGCTCATCCGCACGCCCGAGGGCAAGCTCTTGCGCGTCGCCGACCTGGTCGACGACGAGCCCTTGAAGCGTCAAAAGGTCGTAAACGCGCTCACCGACGCGAGCCAAAAGCATAACCGCGACCACGTCGACATCATCATCGCGCTGGGCATGGCCAAAGAGGGTTTTGATTGGATCTGGTGCGAGCACGCGCTTACCGTCGGCTATCGGGCGAGTTTGACCGAGATCGTCCAGATTATCGGGCGTACGACGCGCGACGCGCCGGGCAAGGCGCGCGCGCGCTTCAC
Source organism: Bradymonas sediminis (assembly GCF_003258315.1). Classification (GTDB taxonomy): domain Bacteria; phylum Myxococcota_A; class Bradymonadia; order Bradymonadales; family Bradymonadaceae; genus Bradymonas; species Bradymonas sediminis. The sequence goes on along the minus strand of NZ_CP030032.1, from coordinate 394,958 downwards.
CAACCTCATCGCCGAGCCGGACGCCTCGGAGGAATCCGTCACCGAGGCGGTCAACGACACCCTCAAGGCCATCGCGGCCAGCCTGCTCATGGAGCAAGTGCTCGCCCCGCGCTTTGAGTTCCGCGCCAAGCGCCCCGGCGCGGGCCCCAACCCGGATATCGACTACGGCCCGGACGGGTATCAAGAGGACGAAAACAACGTCGGCATCAACACCAAGACCAAGCAGATTGAGATCGAGATCACCGGCCTAAAAGAGCCACGGAGCGCCGAGGCCAAGCGTATCTGCCGCGAGGATTTGACCGATCTGCAGTCGAGCTTTCTGCAGGATAAAGAGGTCGTCGAGCGCGGGGTCTTCGACAAAGATTTGATGGCTCAAGAGCTCACGCAGGTCAAAATGGCCAAGATCATCAAAAATCGATATCCCGACCTCGACGAGGACGACCAGGAGGCGATTCGCCAGCAGGCGATCGCCGCGATGGCGCTCACCCAACAGGGCAAGCATGCCCTGGTCGACACGATTATGGACGGCGGCGACGCAGGTGCCGGTGCCGGTGCCAGCGAGAGCGGGCCAAGCCCCAACACCGCCTTCGTCGACGGCGTTCGCCGCTACGCGCTCGACGTGCGCGAATTGAATATCGACCTGATCGACAGCATCAATCCGTTTAGCGAAGCGTATTCGATCTTGTCGAAGGCGATGGATGAGAAAAACCTGAAGAAGATCGAGGCGGCCATCACCGGCAAGCGCCTCAAGATACCGCTCGACGAGGCCAAGGAACTGGCTTTACGCGCCGTTCAATTTAAGCGAGAGCGCGGACGAACGCCGTCGGAGACCTCGGCTGACGCCTGGGAACAACGCCTCGCCGCCGGCGCGCGCGCCTTTATGCGCTACCGAAAGGAGGGACTCTATGACCAAGAATAAATTATCCATCGATGAACTCGCCGCGGAGCTTGAAGAGTTCGCCCCCCGGGAGAAAAACCGCAGCTATTCCAAGACCGAGCGCCAACTCGTGCTCGGCTTCGAGGATATTTTAGGCTTCGTCCAAAAACACCAGCGCCTGCCCCGAAACCAGGAGGGCGTCGAGATATTTGAGCGCCTCTACGCCGTTCGGCTCGAAGCGCTGCGCCAAAACCCCGAAGCGCTCGAGCTCCTCACCCCCCTCGACACCGAGGGGCTATTGGACCCAGACAAGAGCTGGGCCGAGAACGACCTGGCGGAGCTCTCCTTCGACGAATTGGCCGACGCGCTCAGCGAATTCGACGACGACGACCTGGGTGAGCTGCGTCACGTGCGCCCCGCCGCCGAGCGCCTGGCGCCCGAAGAGGTCGCCCAACGCGAGCGCTGCGAGGATTTCGAGGCATTCGCGCCGATATTTGAGCAGGTGCGCGCCGACCTAAAGACCGGAATTCGCGAGACGATTCCGTGCGATTTCAATAAGATCACCGAGGAAGGCGACTTATTTATCCTGAACGGGCAGATCGCTTATGTCGCTCACAAAGGCGAGGAGTTTCCGACCGGATATGGCGATATGGACGCGCGCCTGCGCGTCATTTTTGACAATAAAACCGAGAGCCCCCTCTTGATGCGCTCTCTAAAGCGCGCGCTCAATAAGGACGACACGTCACGCCGGGTCACCAAGGCGGACCTGGGGCCGCTCTTCGAGAACGAAATCTCCGAGGGCGACATCATCAGCGGCACGATCTACGTGCTGCGCAGCCAATCCGACCACCCCTTTATCGCCCAAAATCGCGAACTTATTCACAAGATCGGCGTCACCACCAACACGGTCGCCAGGCGCATCGCCGACGCCGCCAACCAGGCCACCTACCTGCTCGCCGACGTCGAGATCGTCGCCGAATACCAACTCGTCGGCGTCGCCCCCAACCGCTTTGAAAAGCTGCTGCATGGCTATCTCGCCAACGCCCAGATCGACCTGACCATTAAGGACCGCTTCGGCAAGCCGGTGTCGCCGCGCGAATGGTTCCTGGTGCCGCTGAGCGTCATCGAAGAGATTATCGAGCGCATTCAGGATGGGTCGATCGTGGAATATAGCTATAACCCGGGCGAGGCGCGTTTGGAGTTGAAGGCCGAGGTGAATTGAGGCGCGCCCACCCGCTTTTATACACAAAGGTCCTCTCTGTCGTATCGAAACCCCTCGCCAGATCGTCGCCCCCCTTCTGTCGCTTCGCGACATCTTCCCTGAGGGGAAGAGATACTGTTGCGCGCCTGTGGCGCGCCTGGTGGGCGGGGGACTGGAACGCTCCGGGCTTTCGGGGCGTTCCACAATGGAACACTCCGGACATTAACAACGCCTCTCCAAAACCCAGGGCATCCTTCCCCCCTCGGGGGAAGTGGCGGCGTAGCGAAGCGCAGCCGTCGAAGGGGGCGGGTGCGAGTTGGCTGGGAGTCACACCCGTCGCATACCTTATCAATCCGACTTTTGTTCTCCTTGAATCAAAAGCTCACTAAACGCCAAAACCTCGTCCAGATGCTCTCGAATAATCGCGACGACGATTGGAATTTGCATCGCGCGATAATCATGAACCGCGATATTTCGAAAGCCGACCATCCGCTTCATGTCTTCGGCGAGTTCTTTGGGAATCCAGCCACCCTCGGCCAGCAGCGTGAACACATCACGCGCGCTCTGTGGCAGGCCGAGCCGCTCACGTCGGACCAAAAACGTTCCCATATCAATCGCCGCTTCGCACGCTCGCTGTATATTCAAAATAGCGGCGTCCTGACGGGTGTAATTGTCCGTAAAGCTCTCGGGATCGGCCTCGTATTCTTCGCGCGCGCGACCCACGCAACGCTCGATCGTCGCGGCCTTATTGTAGAGAACATCATTCGCCATAGATTCGCCCGCTTTCTTGAATATCTTTTAGGATTCCCGCCCGCAATTCGTTGAGTCGAAGCTTTTCGCTCAGCACAAACGCCTCATAAATCGACGCCTGCTCATCGCGCACCCACCAGCGCTCGCCGGTGTCCAAAATCCGCGCCTGCATGACAGTCGAGGCGGCCCGAAAATCCAATAGATCGACATCGTGGTCCAATAGGATTCCCAGGTCGGCTGAGGCGTTCCACAACGCGAGCGGGTCGGCTTTGCCCTCCACCAAGATGGCCAGGTCCAGGTCGCTCGTGGGGGTGGCGGTGCCCTGAATGCGGCTGCCAAAGGCGTAGATAGCCATCAGGCTCCCAAACTCCGCCTGCAGATGCGCGATGATCTTTGCTTTGTGGGGAATGCTCATCGATCCTCCATGCTTCGTGGTGAGTTCGCCCTTTGAGTGACGAGATGCGCGATTCTACCCGCCAACATGGGCCGTGTCGAACGAGACTGGCCACCAGTCTTTTGGCCGTCAGTCTCATTCACCGGCCAGGCGAGCTGGCCGGGGTCTGCGCGCGGGGCGCGGTTGGCTTGCCCGTCAGTCTCATTCACCGGCCAGGCGAGCTGGCCGGGGTCTGCGCGCTGGGCGCGGTTGGCTTGGCCGTCAGTCTCATTCACCGGCCAGACAAGCTGGCCGGGGTCTCATGCTTTTACGGTTTCTCCCACTCACCCCTATACACACAAATCAAATCCGTAGTACCGTGGCCTCCTATTTCCACAACGCAGTATCGCTGGGAAGACGTGTGATGCCGGGTCGGCGAGCGTGGGCTCGTCGGCCGCTGACTACCTTTTTTGCGTCCCATTCGATGGGAGGAGCGAGACTATGGAGCACCGAACGTTTGATTATTTGAATAGCCGTCAATTGCCGACCGGGCGGCGTATTTTTGCGCTCAAGGCGATGCGGCGGGTGGCTGAGGGGTTGGGCGAGGCGGCGATCGTGGCGCGTTGCGACCGGGCGATCGCGGCCGATGAGGCCTGCCTGCGCATGGAGATGACGTACCGCCAGGGCAAGAGCTTCGCCACGACGGCGCGCGGCGGGGCGGCCGAGCTCGACCGCGAGATCGACGCGGTCTGGGCCGGCGTGCACGCGGTCGCCCAAGGGCAGGCGGTGGGCGAGGACGCGGTGGCCGAGCAGGCCAGCGCGTTCTTAAAAGAGGTCTTCCCCGAGGGGCTGGCCGGGCTGGTGAAGCTGAGCTTCGAGGCGCAATTGGCCCACCAGGAGCTGCTGCTTGAGCGCTTCGACCCCAACACAGGCGACCTGGGCGCGCAGGTCGACGCGCTGGGCGTGCGCCGCCACGTCGAGCATCTCAACTTTTTGGTGCCTAGATTCCGCGCCGAGCTCGAGCGCGAGAACGCCGCCAAGGTCACCTTCGAGCAGGTCAAGCGCGCCCGGCGCGACTGCCTGGACCAATTCGCCGGCGCGGTCTTCGCGGTCCTGACGACCTTCGACACCGACTCGGCCGAGCACGCCGAGCGCCGCGCCGCCTGCCTGGCCGAATTCCACCGCCAGAACGCCAGCGTCGTCGAGGCCTACCGCCGCCAGAGCAAGGTCGAGGACGTAAACCCCGAGACCGGCGAGCCCGTGGCCGAGCCCGAGGCTGAGCCCATTGCCGAGGCCGACGCCCCCGCCCCGGCGGCCGCCGACCCCATCACCTAAACGCGCCCCCGCGGCGCACCGAGCCCCCCGGCGGCGGCGCCGGGGGGCGTTTTTGCCCCCCTGACCTCCCTCAAAACCACGCCCAACGTCCCTCCAAAGCCACGCGCTGGCGCAAAAACCACGTTCGACGTCATTTTCGACCCATCGACCTCCCAAAAAATCACGTCCAACGTCATTTTTGACCCATCGACCTCCCAAAAAACCACGTTCGACGTCATTTTCGACCCATCGGCCTGCCAAAAAATCACGTTCGACGTCATTTTTGACCCATCGGCCTGCCAAAAAATCACGTTCGACGTCATTTTTGACCCATCGGCCTGCCAAAAAATCACGTTCGACGTCATTTTTGAGCCATCGGGGGGTGTTTGACGATACGACACGCCCCCGAGGGTTCCTTGCCCGACGTTGGTTTTGGGCGTTTCGGCGAGTTTGGGCCGCTCGACCGCCCCCGGGGGCTCCTTGCCCGATGATGGTTTTGGGCGTTTCGCCGAGTTTAGGCCGCCCGCGAGCTTCGGGCTTCGAGGAGACTCACCCCCGGCTACCAATCCGGACTCCGCTTCGCTTCGTCCGTGGGTTAGGCGTCGCGGCCTCGACGCCCCACCATGCGTAGCATGGGCCTTGTAGCCGCGCGGTGACCGAAGCGAAGCGTAGGGAGCCCGCGGATCGCGTCGCCCCCCAACCCACCCGGACCGCGGGCGTCTCGCCCGCCCCGCCACCCATCGAACGCCGCCCCACCATGCGCAGCATGGGCCTTGTAGCCGCGCGGTGACCGAAGCGAAGCGTAGGGAGCCCGCGGATCGCGTCACGAATCGCGTCACGGATCGACGAGGCGTCGCGAACACAACGCGACCGAACCCCCTCCCTTTTTGCGCACGAGCTCAATCCAACAAACTCGGCAACCCATACTCGCGCATCAAAAAGCTGCGGCGGCGGGCGGCGAGGTGCTCTTCGCGGGCGGAGGGGCTCATCATGGCGAGGCCGGCGGGGTCGTCGGCGCTGATGGCGTCGGCGATCGCTTGTTGTTTTTGCTGGTCGAGGGCGCGGAAATACCCGTCGGCCAGGGCGTCCTCGATGCCGGCGAGGGCGCCGTAGGGGTCGGGCAGGGTGTCGCGCTCGAGCAGGGCGCGGGTGGCGCGCCAGGCGTCGCGGTAGGCGGCGCGCAGGGTGTCCTCGGTGCAGGCCTGCCCGGCGGCTTCGATCTTGGCGAGCACGTCTTTTAGCAAGGGCTCGTAGGGGTTGGTGGGCGCGGGTTGCGCGGTTTGTTCTTCGACAGGCGCGGGCGGCGCGGGGGCAGGCGCAGGCTCGGGCGCGACCTCTTCGTGGGGCGCGACGATATGCCCGCCCGAGGCGCGCTCGCGGGCACTCTCGATCTCGCGCTCGATCCATCCCTGGCAGCTTCGCACGCCGCGCGGCGGCTCGCCCTCTTCCATGCTCAAGACGGCTTCTTTGATGCCGCGGCAGATGATCGCGGCGGTCGCGCCCTCGTCGCGCCAGCGGCACAACAGCTCCATATCGCGGCCGCTGAACATGACGCCGCGGCCGGTGACCTCCAGAAAATACATCTGAATTGTGTCAAAAAAACCAGCGCTTTCGGGTGCGTAACTCATAATCCTAAACTGCGTATTTTCGCTCTATTTTCAATGGGGAGACCGGCCAGGATGCGCGCGGGTCACTCGCCCTACGATCCCTGGGCGCGCAGGCGCTCGGCCAGGCGGGTATAGCGCATCTGGGCTTCGTGGTTGGCCGTGGCGATGCTGACGGCCTTCTCCGAGCCCACGATGATGACCAGACTCTTAGCCCGAGTCAGCGCGGTATACAAAAGGTTTCGCTGCAACATCACATAATGCTGGGTGAGCATCGGCAGGATCACCGCCGGGTATTCGCTGCCCTGGCTCTTGTGCACGGTGATCGCGTAGGCCAGCACGAGCTCGTCGAGGCTCGAGAATTTATAGGTCACCGGGCGGCCGTCGAAGCCGACGCGCACGGTCTCGGCGTCGCGGTCGATCGCCTGAATCTGGCCGATATCGCCGTTGAACACGTCGAGATCGTAATTGTTGCGCACCTGCATGACCTTATCGCCGACCTTCCACAGCTTTGAGCCGTGCTCAAGGGGGGCGCTGAGCGGGTTAAAGCGCGCCTGAATCAGCGTATTGAGCTGCCCGCAGCCGACCTCGCCCTTATGCATGGGCGACAGGATCTGCACGTCGTTGAGCGGGTCGAGCCCGAAGGCGTTGGGGATGCGATCGGTGATGAGATCGAGGATCTTCTGCTGGGCCTCAAGCGGCGAGGCGGCGGCGATGGTATAAAAATCGACCAATTTGTCGCCGCCGTGGGCCGGGGCGACGGGCATCTGGCCGGCGTTTACGCGGTGGGCGTTGGCGATGATGCTCGACTCGCGCGCCTGGCGAAAAACGCGGGTCAACCGCAGCACCGCGACGCGCCCGCTGTCGATGATATCGCCCAAGATGTGGCCGGGCCCGACGCTCGGAAGTTGGTCGATATCGCCCACCAGCAGCAGGGCGCAGCGCGGGGGCAGCGCGCGCACCAGGGCGTGCAAAAGGTAGGTGTCGAGCATCGATGCCTCGTCGATCACCACAAGATCGACGTCCAACGGGCGCTTCTTATCGTATTTGAACCCGCCCTCGCCCGGCGCGAACTCGAGCAGGCGGTGAATGGTGCGCGCCTCGCGCCCGCAGGCCTCGCTCATGCGCTTGGCGGCGCGGCCCGTGGGGGCGGCGAGCGCGACGCGTTGGTTGAGCTTGTCGGCGAGCGCCACCACCGCGCGGATGATCGTGGTCTTGCCGGTGCCCGGCCCGCCGGTGATGACCGCCACTTTTTGCTCGAAGACCGCGAGCACCGCCCGGCGCTGCTCGGGCGCGAGTTCAAAGGGCGCATCGCCGCTGCGCTGCGCGTCGAGATAGGCCTGAAGATGCGCCTCGAGATCGCCAAATTTCAGCAACGAGTTGGTCTGCAATAACTCGAGGAGCCGCTCGGCGGCGCCGCTCTCGGCGCGGTGGGCGGCGGCGCGATACACCGCCGGCGCCCGCCCGCCGCCCAGCGCCTCGACGACCACGCGATCGTCGTGGGTCAGCGACTCGATCGCCGCGCCCAGCATATCCATCGGCACCCCCAAGAGCTCGACCGCGCGGGCCTTTAACTCGTCCATGGGCAGGTAGATATGCCCGTCCGAGTGCGCCTGGCGAAGCGCGTAGAGCACGCCGGCGCGAAGCCGCGCCAGCGAGTCCCGGGCGAGCCCGGTGTCCAGGGCGATCGCGTCGGCGCTGCGAAACCCGATGCCCCGGATATCCTCGGCCAATTGGTAGGGATTCTCGCGCACGATCGCCACCGATTGGTCGCCGTATTCCTTCCAGATCTTGGCGGCAAACCCCGGCGAGACGCCGTGGGATTGCAAGAAAACCATGACGCTTCGCACCAGGCGCTGCTCGCCCCAGGCCGCCTGAATCCGCTCGGCGCGCACCTTGCCGATCCCCTCAACCTCGCGGATGCGCCCGGGCGCGGCGTCCAGAAGATCGAGGGTGTCTTCGCCAAAATGCGCGACGATCCGGCGCGCCAGCACCGGGCCGACGCCCTCGATCAACCCGCTAGAAAGATATTTCTCGATGCCCTCGCGCGTGGTCGGCGCGACCGCGCGGATCGAGGCGATCGCGAATTGCCGGCCAAAGCGCGGGTCTTTTTGCCAGGTGCCACGGACCTCGACCGACTCGCCGGGCTGGGCGCCAAGGGTATTGCCCACCAGCGTGACGGTCTTGCCGGATCGCAACTCCAGATCGCACACCGCGAACTCACCGTTCTCGCTGGCGAAGCGAATCCGGCTCAGCTCCCCTTTGAGCACTTCGAGCTCGGCGCTTTGATTTTGGTCGGTGCTCTTCATGGGCTCATATTGCAGCAGTTCGGGGCGAAAATCGACCCGCCGCGGGCGGTCGAAAAATAGAGGTTCTTGATTAATTCACGATATCGTGGATGCTTGAGGCGAAAGCTCGTCCCGAGACAAGTTCCGGGAATCAGAAGCGAGCCATTTATGTTATATCGTATGAGCCCGTTGCGAGTGGCGCTCTTGATACGCCCTCGCCACTATAAAAGGGCAACTACTATTAGCGAAACCAAGAAGGATTCACGATGGCCTCTGCATGGGCGTTAATCGAAGACGCTGGCCAAATATTTTTTATACGACGGGCGCTCGACCTGGGGCGCGGCGGCCAATGGTGCCCACCGGGCGGGACGATCTGGCGAAACGAGTGGCCGGAGGTCGCGTGCGTGCGCGAGGCCTTCGAGGAGACGGGCCTACGGGTCACAGTGCGCCGACCGGTCGCGAAATTCGAATCGGCCTGGTATTTCGTCTGCTCCCTAAACGGCAGCCGCGAGAGCATGTCGCTGAGCAAACGCGAGTGCATCGACGGGCGCTGGGTCTATCCCCACGAGATCCTGGGGCTGGGCACCGTGATGGATCTTCGCCGGATCATCCCGCTGCTCGACCTGTCGGGCTTTAAGGCCCCGATGATGCCGCGCGGCCTGGAGCCGGCGGTCCCCGAAATCCTCTTCTGAGCACACCGAACTCCCCCAAAAAAACGGGCGCCCGAGGCGCCCGTTTTTTTGGGTCAGGGACCGACGTCGGACTCAACGCCCTCGGGGAGCGTGGTGTCGTGCTCATCGCCGGCCTCCGGCGGCGCCGGCGCGGGCTTGGCCCGCCGCGGGCTACACATCTCGTATTGCTTGCGCTCCTCGGGGTCGGTGATCGAGCGCAGACGATCCTTGCGGTAGATATCGGCCAGGAAGTTCACATGCCCCGCGTCGTCGACGCGCACGGTCTTATACTCGAGGAAGACCGGGATCTTCTTCTCCAGCTCGACGTAGCGCTGCCGCTTCGAGTCGATCAACTCATCGACATCGTATTTTTTGGCCGTCGGGTCATTGCCGAGCAAAAACTCAGCGAGCTTCTTGGGCTCATGCACGCGCACACAGCCGTGGCTAAACGCGCGCACCGGGTAGTCGAAATACCGCTTCGACGGCGTGTCGTGCATGTAGATATTGCCGGCGTTCGGGAAGATAAACTTCACGAAGCCCAGGGCGTTATTGGGCCCCGGGAGCTGGCGGATCGACTCACGCCCGTTGAGCTCGACGATCTCATAGCCATTTTTGGCCAGATAATCCGGGTCCCGCTTCATCTTCGGCTCAAGCTCATTGGTGATGATGCTCTGGGGCACATACCAATAGGGGTTGATAATGACGTGGTTCAGCTCGGCCATCATGATGGGCGTGGCGTGCGGGTAGGTCCACTTTTCGGTCTTCGGGTCGCAGACCCTCTTATTGTCGCCGGTCACCACGCGAAAGCGCATCTGGGGCTCGTGGTCGACGAAGACCTCGGCGTGGAAGTCCGGGATATTGACCATAATATAGTCTTTCTCGCCCTCGTATTGAGACTCGCGCCAGCGCTGAATGCTCAGCTCGATCTGCTCGATACGCCGGGCGATCGGGACGTTCAGGCTGCGCCAAAAGCCGGCATCCGGAGAGGTGGTGCTGGCGTTAAATTGGTGGGTCTCTTGGTAGAGCTTGACCGCATCGAGCAAGGCCTGGTCGACCACATCGGGGTCCACGGGCGCGGGCTGTGCGTCGGGCTGCGCCGCCACATCGGCCGAGCCATCGGCGCCGGCGCTCTCCGCATCCGAATCCGCGGCATCGACGGGCGCAGGCTCCTCAGAGACCAGGGTCAAATACCCCTCGGCGGCCAGACGCGTGCGCAGGTCCATCACGCGCGCTGAGCGTGCGCCCAGGGCAAGCGTGGTGGGCCGAACCGACTCCCACCCGCCGTTCTCAGCGATGCCCAGATAACGCGCGCGCGCGTCGAGCAGGCGCTCGTATTGGGGATGCTGGGGCTGAAGCTCCTTAAAGATCGTGCGGGTCGTGTCGGCGTCGGCCTCGCGCAACGCGTTAAACGTCTTCTCCAGGCGCGCGTAGATGATCGCGGTGGAGCCGCCGGCGTCGCGAAAATCTCGCCAATCCATGCGCACCAGGTTGAAGTGCTTCATATCGCGCGCGTAGCGCAGCGCACCGTCGGCCACCCGCAGCTCAAGCTCGGCGGTGAGCTTCGCGCTGGCCTCAAAGACGCCCAAATACCCGTGGAGCGTCTCGGTGATCCGAGGGATGGGCGTGGCCAAAAACTCGGACGACGCCGGCGGCTTTGTCTTCGCTTCTTCGCCCTCTTTTTTTGCAGGCTTTTTCGCGGCGAGCTCGTCTTTATCAACACTATCTTTAACCGACGCGCCGACCAGTGCGTCGAGGACCTTGGTGCGCGTCGCCGGGTCTTTTGGATCTAATTTATGCTGATCGATCCAATTGACCAATTGATTGGCCTCTTCGCCGCTGAGCTTGATGGGCTCCCAGGCCGGGTCCTGCGCGCTGACCTTTTCCAACTCGCTGACCAGCGTCTGAATCCGCGCCACATGATAGGGCTCGGGCGCCAGGTCGTGACGCCCGGAGTTGAGCAGAGTCTCCAGCACCACGGCGCCGCGCGGGGTCAACCCGTCGGATTGCGCGAAGGCCTTATGATAGCCAATCTCGGGGTACAGGCGCGCGAAGAGATCCGCGTATTTGATGCCCCCGGCGACGCGGGTATTCCAGGAATGACTGGCCTCGATCTCGAGGTAATTTTGCAACGCGGAGCCCGTGGCCACCGCGTCGGCCTGCGCGCGCAATTGCGCGTCCAGCTCGGGCAACAGCTTCTCGACGAAGACCCGGGTATGGTCGACCGGCGCGGGCATCTCACGCTCGGCGCCCGACTCTTCGGTGCACCCGATGAGCCCGCCGCCAGCCCCCACGAGGACGCAGAGAATCAGCGCACGCGCGCCGCGCTTAAAGCTCCAATGCCATCTGGCAATTTCATGCTGCATTTATCGAACCTGTAAATACTGACGACAACGTTCGGCGAGGTTGGAATCGGGCTGAGCCTGGACGCATTTCTCGAAATGCTCGCGCGCGCCGGTCATTCCCTGTTTTTGTAGCAACTTCGCCAGGTTAAAATGTGCCTCGGCGTATCCTTCTGGACATTTCCGTAGGGCCCGCCGGTATTGGCTCACCGCCTGCTCCGAGCGGTTCATCTTCTCGTAGGTCTGGCCCAGGTTATTATAGGCCAGGCACATGCTGGGCTTGAGAAATTGCGCCATCTTGAAATTCTCGGCCGCCTCGGGATAGCGGCGCAGATTAAAATACGCCCAGCCCAGGTTATTGTGGGCGAGCTCCGGCGTCGGGTAGAGCGGCTCCTCGAGCAACTCCACGAAGAGCTCCGCCGCGTCGCGCCAGCGCTCCTGGGCCAAATACACCGTCCCCAGGTTATTCTTGGCGAAATGATAGTCGGGCTTGATCTCGAGCGTCGCCTTAAAATGCTTGATCGCGTCGGGATATTTGCGCCGGCCCATCGAGATAAATCCGAGCAAATAATGCGCCCGGTATTCCTGGGGGTTGAGCTTCAGCGAGGTGTGCAATTCACGCATCGCCAGCGGGATCTCGCTGGACTCAAAATACCCCGCGCCCATCTTATAGTGCCACTCGGCGTCCTGAACGCTCTGGGGAGCCTCGCCGCGCTCATTCACGCCGGCGCAGCCGGACGAAAGCGCCGCCGAAAAGAGCAGCGCGCCAGTCAGCAATACCAGCGCCGACGCGCGGCGCAATGGGGTCCACAACTTCATCGTGTTTCCTGCCTAAAAGAGCTAAACTCGCGGATCCGCGCCCGTGTGTTAGGAATACTTTTCAAATACGGTGCCCGGGGCGCGCAAAAGAATCGACGCTCGCCTACTGTTACACGCCCTGCGGCTTTTGCAAGATTTTGATACCGACACTAAAATAGTCGCTCAATCGAATCCGGTAATCCGCGACTTATTCTCAGCCCCAGCAATGCAATTATGACTTTATCACGCGCTGAAATCGAATTAATCCTCCCCGAAGTCGACGCCGTCGCGGGGCGGGGTGTGGTCCAACGTGTGCTGGAATTCGATCCACATACGCGGATTTTACAACTTCGGGAGCCGGGCAATACGCATTACCTCTGCCTATGTACTCAACCGCAGGTGACCCGAATTCATTTCATTCGCCACCGCTCTCAACAACCGCCTACACCTACGGCGTTCACGATGCAATTGCGTCGTTGGCTGCAAGGCGCCCTTTTTGAGCGGGTCACGCAATTGCAGGGCGACCGGATTGTGCGCATGGACTTCAGGGCCGTGGACCCAGCGTGGGAGCCCGATGAGGAGGAGTTAGCCGCCGAGGATTCGCCGGTGCGCGCGCCGCGCGTGGCGGTCGCGCTGGTTGTAGAGCTTACCGGGCGGCACCCCAATTGGTATCTGCTCGACGCCAAAGATATGATTATCGGGCAGGCATCGCGTCAATCCCTCGGGGAACGGGTGCTCCAACCCGGCTCGGCCTATCAACCGCCCCAAGCGCCCCAGAATAGCGATTACGGACAGAAGGTTCGCTGGGGTCTGGAGGAGCTCGACCCCGGCGAATTTGAGCGCTCTGCGAAGGTTGAGGAGCACTACGGCACCCAGGTCAGCGCCCAGAATTTCGAGACCATTCACCGGGCGTTGAGTTCGCGCCTGCGAAAGCGCCTGAAGCAATTGGACAGGCGGGTCGGCCATATCGAGGGCGACCTCGAGCGGGCCGAGAGCTCCGATGAGTTTCGGCGGCGCGGGGAGCTATTGCAGTCGGCGTGGGGCAAGGTGGAGCGCGGCGATAAGTCGGTGCGCGTGGTGGACTTCTACGACGAGTCCATGGCCGAAGTTGAGATCGCGCTGGATCCGTCGTGGAGCCTTGAGCAAAATATCGAATATAATTTTCACGAGTACCGGCGACTTAAGGACGCGCGCGCGCAGATCGAAGATCGGCTGCTGGAGTCGATGGAGCTGCGAGACGCGGTGGCCGATGCCCTGCAAAAACTCGACGAGGCAGCCGAGGCGTTTGGCACGGCCGACGAGCCCCGCACCCTCGCCCAGCTATCGCCCAACGCGCGCGATGCATTTATCCGAGAGCGCGCCGCCCAGGAAAAAGATCAGGTCGAAGCCCTGGAGGCGTTCGAGACCGAGCTTATCGCCGCCGGCACGCTCAAGCCCAAGCGCACCCGCCAGCAGCAAAGTGGGCGCGATAAGCCCGCGCGCGTGCCCTACCGCAAATTTCGCAGCTTTCACGGCCACGTCATCATGGTCGGTCGCGGCGCGTCCGACAACGACACGCTCAGCACGAGCATCGCGCGGGGGCGCGACATGTGGTTTCACGCGCGCGACTGGGCTGGCTCTCATGTTCTGTTGCGCATGGACCAGCGAAAAGAAGAGCTCAAGAACGAAGACCTCCTCGACGCCGCGACGCTTGCCGCCTGGTTCTCGAAGGGCAAGAACGACACGCTCATCGACGTCACCTACACCCGCGCCAAATATATCCGTAAACCCAAGGGCTTCCCCCCGGGCCGCGTCACCGTCGCGGACGCCTCAACCATCGGACTGAGCCTCGAACAAGAGCGCCTAAAGCGGCTGATGGACTCCGAAGAATAGCCCAGGAAACGAACCCGGCGAGCAAAAAGCCCCTCAATCATCGACTCCGACGATTGAGGGGCTTTTTGATGCCAGGGACCCGAGGTCTTATCTTAAGACGAAGGGATAATTAACCGGCAGGGAGGAGCGCGTCTCCGGGAACTTCATGCTGCGGACCACTCGCTCGACGCAGGTACCGACGTCGGTGCCTTTGAACTTCGAGGTCGAGATGGACGCGGAGCTGACGCGGCCGGACTCCTGAATGTTGAACTTGACCATCACGGTGCCGGTCAATTTGTTCTTGTTATTATTGCTCGAACAGGTCTGAACCCGACCGTTATATTTGCTGATGGTATTCTTGACCATCGAACGGCTCAACTTCTCCGGGACGTCCTTTTTCGGAGCGGCTTGCTTGGGTGCGGCAGCGGGCTTGTCGTCCTTCTTTTTGTCCAGCAGCGCGAAGATATCGTCGTCCTTTTTCTTCGCGGGTCGGCTCGAAGGCTTGGGAGCCGGCGCCGGGCTGGACTTCGTGTTGGAAGCCGCTTGCTTCGAAGAAGGCTTCGTCTCCGCCTTCTTAGGCGCTGCCTTCTCGGACTTCTCTTCGTCCGACCCTGCAGCGGCGACGGCGCCCTCGTCGTCCTTCTCGGAGTCCTCGGCAGCCTTCGCAGCGGCAGCTGCGGCCTGAGCTGCTTCGGCTTCCTGCTTGGCCGCGGCGGAGTCATCCGCCGGGACGGCACGCTCGACCACGCGCTCGATAATACGCTCGGTCGGTTGCGGCTCATCTTTATTCATCAGCATATAACCGACGACACCGAAGCCGACGATAAGCACGACGCCCAGGAGCGCGAGGCCAATAATCAGACCTTTATTGCTCTTGTGGCTGCCCATCGGCATCAGGGCGGGCATGCTCATGGTGCCCGCGCCGAAGGGGTCTTCGGCTCCTGCGCCCGGGCCTGCCGCGCCCGCGGCGCCGGTGTTCTTCATCGACTTATGAGCCGAGGCGAGGGCTTGAATATCGATCAGACCCGAGCCTTCTGTGATCCCCGCGTCACCGCCGGCGGCGGGTTCGGGTGAATCGCCGGAGACGGCGCTGACCTGGTCAAGGCTGCTCAAGCTAAAGAGCACCGAGTTTTCGTTTCGCTGACCGATAAGATCATTGGCCGGCGCGGCTGCGGCTGAACTATCGCCGCCAACTCCGTCAAACCCGTCATAACCGGAGTCCGCCCCGTCGGCGCCCGAGTCGAAGGCAGCGAACATGCCACCCTGACTCGCGGAATCGTCGTCGTAGGAATCATAACCACCGCCGGCGGCGTCGTATCCGCCGCCCGCATCATAGCCACCGGCGGCGTCGTATCCGCCACCCGCATCGTAGCCACCCGCGGCGTCATAGCCACCCGCGTCGTACCCGGCGCCGGCGGCGTCGTAGCCACCCGCGTCGAAGCCACCGCCAGCCGCGTCATAACCACTCGCGTCGTAGCCCGCGTCCGCGTTGCTTCCGAAGGCGTCATACCCGCCCGCGGCTGCCTCGCCGAAGCCACCCTGCTGGGCGTCCATCGCAGGCGAGTCATAGGCTGCGCCCGAGTCGAACCCGGAGCCCATGTCATAGCCGCCCTGAGCGGCCGCTTCGGCCTCGGCTTCTTTCGCGGCGAGTTGCGCGCGAAAGTCCGAAGCCGGCATAAGCGAAGTCGCGTCGTCGTCGGCCCCGAAGCCATCACCGAAGCCCGAGGTGTCGAAGTTGCCCGCAGCCAATGGACTCTCCATCAGCGCGGTCGCGTCCTCACCGACCGCGCCAGCGGGGGAGGCCAGGTGGGCGAACTCATCCAGCGAGCTCAACGCGACCCAATCGCCAAGACCTTCGCGCCAGGCGAAACTCTCGCCGGTCACGCTGCCGTCGCTGAAATAGCCTTCGATCTCCTGAGGAGACACCGGTCCCACCTGGTTCCCATCAACGACGACATACCATTCCGATGCCGTCGACGCAGCGCCGTAAGCACCCGCCTGATTGGAATCCCCGACAGAATTCTGTGGCTGTTCGTTTTCTTGTTGCGCGTCCCCCTTTACGACGATGACGTTGCTGCACTTCTTGCAACGAATTTTAAAGACTTTGCCCTGGACCTTTTCGTCGGCAATGGAGTACTTCGCACCACAACTTCCGCAAACGATTTTCATCGTAACTAAGCTCTCTTTCGGAGTTTACAATACTACGAGTGGTGAAACGCTACTGCGCCCAGCGTCGGGCTCCGCCGACAGGCAGAAACCGGCGACGCCGGGCGGCTGGCATATTCTACTGGAGGGCGGCCTCGTTGGCCGATTCCTCGAGATTGGGCATAAAGCTCTTCTTCAAATTAAGCAGACGCTTAAACTGAGCCTTACCGCGCGCCTGGTTCTTGATCAGGTCGGGCGTCTTGAGCGTACCATCAACGAGCATATCGTCGAAGTCATAGAATTTAGAACGGGCTTCGCCGCTGTCCTGGGCAAAGGCGGTTGCGCTTGTCAGGACAAACGTAATTGCAAAAAGGATCGCAATTGTTTTTCGCATAATCATCTCCTCAATGAGCGGAAACTTCGGCTGCATCGAAAGTAACAGAGAGGCCCGCGGAGCGTCAACGCGCCCGCGGGCTTAAGCCGCGCGCAACTTATTCAGCGGCGTCTTCGGCGGGGGCTTGCTCACCGTCGGCGTCGTCGGCCTCAGGTGCTTGAGCGTCATCCTCGGGTGCTTGCTCGTCCTCGACCGGCGCGGCTTCCTTCTGGTCGGATTTCTCCGCCTGATTCTTCAGGAAACCAGCCATGGCTTTATAGCCGGCCTTCTTCTTCTCGTCGTCGACCAGGGTCATCAACTTCTCGTAATACTCCGCGGCTTTGGCGGGGTTATTGAGCTTGGTCTCGTTGAGCTTGGCCAGGCGCTCGAAGCTCGAGACATGGTCGGCGTCGCAATTCTCGACATAGAAGACAAACCCCTTCTGAGCCTCCTCGGCCTTACCCAGGCCAAAGCTACTCGCCGCGTGCCCCAGGTGGGCGACGCAGTTATTTGGCGAGATTCGAACCGCTTCTTCAAACTGAGTTGCGGCGCGCTCATAGTCAAGATACTCGATGAGGATCGAGCCCAGGTTCAGACGACTCTCCAGGTAATTCGGGTCCACCTTATTGGCGGCCTCAAATTGCTTAACGCCCTGAGCGACCTCGTCCTCGGCCATATACACCATGCCGAGGTTATTATGGATGTCGGGGTCGGGCTTCTTCTCGGCGAGCTTAATCGCCTTGGTGAAGACGTATTTGGCCAGCGAGGCGTTCTCGCGTTTGACGTAGATAAGCCCGAGCGAATTGAGCGCCCCGACGTTCTCATTGTCCTCTTTAAGCACGTCGCGCACGTATTCCATCGCCTTCTCGTCGTCGCCGGCTTTAAGCGCGAGGACGGCCAGGTTATTCTTGGCGGTCAGGTTCGTGGGCTGGCGCGCGATGACCTCTTCGAGCAGGTTCTGCGCCTTGGTATATTGCTCGGTGACCGCGTAGGCCTGGGCGAGGGCGACCGTATGGCTGAGCTCACCCGGGGCGATTGAGCGCGCGGTCTCGATATGCGTCACGGCTTCATCGTAGCGGTTCTGGGTCGAGTAAAGCACGCCAAGGTTATAATGCGCCTCGGCGAAGTCGGGCTCCGCGGCGACGACCGACTTCAGCAGACCTTCGGTCTTCTCAAGGTCGGGCTCGGGTTTTCCGAGCTCTTCGATGGCGTCCTGAAATGCCTGGACGGTCTCGACGCTCATGCCCATCTGCTCAGCGCGCAGCTCGATCTCGGCCTTTTTCTGCTGCTCGGCGACCTGGTTGTCGTCCTTGGTCGGGGCGCTTGAGCACGCGACCAATTGCGCGCCAGCGAAGGCCACGAGCAGGAGTTGGGGGACCAGGAGTTTATTGAGGCGATGGCTCATCAATTTTTGCGGTATCTTCATGGGTATCTTTCCCGATGGTTCACTCATTTTGCGGGCGTCGGCGCACACGGCGCCGCCGCCCATGATTCACGGCTGCTTCAAGTCGAGCATCTGGACTTATTTGCTGGCCTGCGGGCCTGCCTCACCAGCCGGCGTACCGGTGGCGTCCGGAGCGACTTCGGGCGTCGGCGGCACCTTGGCAGCCTCGCGCTCGGCCACAGCCTTGGCGATGGCGTCCATATCGGTCATCGGCTTGGGCACGAAGAAGTTGATCCGTGCGTGCTCGACTTTGACGCCGTCTTGCTCGGTGATCGGGTAGGTCTCGCTCTCCATCGCGCTGATCTGCTCGGAGGAAAGACGCGACCACTCGTTATAAGCCTGGTTCTCGATGACGCGCCTCTGCGCGCTCTGGAAGGCGGCCAGCGCCTTATCCTGCAGCGGCATGATTTGCTCGTCGAGGGTCCACTGATAATCCATCGCCTGCTCTTCGCTGAGCCCCTCGGGGATCGGCAGGTCGCTCAGGTTCTTGGCGAAGTCCCGGTACATCTGACCGACCCGATAACCACTGGCCGCGATCCACTGAGGACTGCCGAACTCAAGGACCTCCAGATAGATACCCTCAGCCTCTTGCTCCAGGGCGCCCTTCTTCTTCATGCCGGCGATGAGCGTCTTCATGGGGAAGGACAGCTTCACTTCGGTGAACTGGTTATAGATGCGCTCGGCCTGCTGGAAGCGGGCATTCGCGGCAAAATAACGCATCTTAAGCTGGTCTTCTTTCTCGAGCGTCTTCCAGGTGTTGAGCGCTGCGGTGAAGTAGTCGTTCGAGATCTTCTCCCAATTGCGGCCCTTGATCTCTTCGGTCAGCAGGCCCAACTCGGTGTCGACCTGCACGGTCTCTGCCGGGGTGATATCCTTGAGCTTGCGATAGTCCTGGAAGCGCTTGAGCGCGGCCTTCGGCTCCTTACGCTCCATCTCAAGATACCCGAGGCGCAGGCGAACCGACTTGACCTGCTCGGCCTCCTTCTCGTCCTGGCCGTAGAGGGCAATATATTTCTCAAAGGTCTCGATCGACTTGCCCCATTTCTCCATGGCAGCGTCGAGCACCGCGGCGTTATAGACCGCCTCGGAGGCCTGCGGGTGGTTCTTATACTCGATCTTGTCGCCGTCTTCGTTGACGTACTCGGTATTCGAGCCCATCTGCGCGAAATAGTCGGCGGCCTTCTCGAAGTCCGCGCGGGCCTCGAAGATGGCGCCCATAACGAAGAGCGCCTCGGGGGCCTGACGGCTGGACGGATAATCGTTGACGACGCGCTCGTAGGCGGCGACGGCGTTGTTGAGGTCGTCACCCGACTCGTAGATCGCACCGGCGTTGAACAACGCGCCCGGGGCGAGGTCGGATTTCGGGAATTCCTCGGCCAGACGCAGCAGCTCGGCGGTCGCCTTGTCGAATTCTTTGGCTTCCTTGAGCTCGGTCGCGCGCTCGTTGATGGCAAGCGCGATGGCCTGCACGAGGTCTTCTTTCGGGGTGACCTGGAAGATCTTATTGTCCATCATATAGCGCGCCCACTTCTCGACTTCGTCCCAATTCTTGAGGACGTAATTCGACACGAGCAGGCTGCCACCGGCGTAGCCGGCGTAGCGGTGCTTCGGCGCGTTTTCGATGATGCTCTCGTAGCGCGGAATCGCGCGGTCGTAGTGCCCACGGGCCTTGTAGACCTCGGCGGAGACGTAGTCGACCGTCGGGGTGACGTCCTCGTTCGGGTACATCTCGGAGAACTGGTCCGACGCCACAACGAAGCCCTCCTCATATTTGAGCAGGTCGACCTTGGGGTTGGGCTTGGACTGGGTGCCGGACTCCACCTTATCGCGCTTGACCTCTTTGTTGCCGTACTTCTTCTGGTACTCGGCCATCTGGACCAGGATGCTGTCCGGGTGGTTCGACTTAACCAGAGCGTCATAGGAGCTCACGACACCAAAGGCCGACTCCTGCACGATCTCGTCGACGTCTTCTTTCTTAGCGCCTTCCGGAACATTGTCTGACTTATAGAGGTCGACGACCTTCTGATAATAGGTCGCGGCGTTCTCGAATTCCTTGAGCTGAACCAGGTAGATATCAGCCACGAAGAAGTTCATGTCGAAGGACGCCGGCGCTTCGGGGAAGCGGCGGATGAACTCTTTATAATAGTCGACCGCTTTGACGTAATCGGGCTGGATATCACCCTTCTGCGCGCGGACGTGGTAGGTGTTGGCGAGGAACGCCAGCGACGCCTGCGAGAGCATATCGGCGTTATTCAGCGGGCCTTCGTTGCCTTTATTCTTCTGCGCCCAGGTACCATCCCGGTCCAGATAGGCGACATAGGTGTTCATCGTCTTTTCGAGATCATCGAAGTCGTTGATCGTCTTCTTGGCGACGATGATCGACTCCATCCAGGTCGGGATACGCTGGTGATCCGGACGCTCGGCGATGAAGTACTCGTAGATCGCGACGGCCTTGTCGGATTTACCCTGGCCCTCGTAGAGGCCGGCCATCTGGCCGAGCTTCTGGTAGGCGAAGTCGATGTCGACGCGCTTGGTCAGGTAGTCACGGACTTCCATCCAACCGTCGTCAATCTCGGCATAGGCGACGACCAGGTCGTTGATCGCCTGCTTCTGGAAGCCAAGCTTCTCATCGGTACGCTCGACGACCGCCTTGAAGGTGTCGACGCTCTTGCGGTACTCGCCCTGGTTATAGAAAACCCAGCCGAGCTTATAGAGGGCGAAGTCGTAGTTCGGGTTACTCTCGAACTTCAGGACCGCCTCGTAATTATCGCGCGCGGCGCCCAGCAACTCCTGCTTGAAGAAGAACTCGGCGAGCGCGAGGTGCGCGTCCGGCAGGAATTTGGAGTTCGGGTAATTTTTGACCAGTCGCTGCAGGTAGCTGACGGCCTGCGCGCCCTTGCCGTCCTCGATAAGTCCGTCGCCGAGGCGGTAGATGACCTGGTCGAGGCGGTCGTAGGCGGGATATTGGGTCAGAATTTCTTTATAGATGGCCTGCGGCTCGGCGTACTCCGGGGCGGGTTCTTTGCAGGAGTCTGCGGTGCCCTGGTCCTCGGCGCCCAGGCATTGGTTATACTCGGCGCGCGCGCGCAGGTATTCGGTGTGCTGGACTTCCCACATCAGCTCGGCCTTCTGGAACATCCACTCGGGCTTTTGCTCGTTATAGGGGTCGCCCGCGATGATCCGGTCGAGCTTGGCGATCATTTGCTTATTCTTGGCGCTGATCTGGCGCTTAAGCTCTTCGATCTGCTCGGGGGTCATCTTCTGCTGCTCATCCTGAAACTCTTTCAGGCTGGCTTCGGGGCCTTTGGGGCCGCTATCCTCGACGGTTTTATCCTGGTCGAGGCGCTTGGAGAGGTCACCGGCACGCTTGACGGCGTCGGCCTTAGCATCCGCGGAGACGCGGTCCTTTTTGGCGCCGCTGGTGATATCCTGGGCCGAGGCGGTGACCGCCATTCCCGACAGTGACATCACGCACAGGAGGGAGAGAACACGCTTGCCGGTTTTTATAGGATTCATCGCTTTATACACTTTGAGCCTTGTTGATTCGCAGATTTCAGAATGCGAAAAACGGACGCACCAGAGATGCGTCCACTTTCCGAAGCCAAGCCTGTTTCAAGCCAGCACACTTATTCCGGTGCGCACTGTGATTGCAGTTGGCTACGATAGTTGGTGACCTCGTCGCTCCAATACTCGCCTTCGAAAGGCCACGGAGTAAAGTCATCGGCTACGACCAGCAGCGACGTTCCCTGTTGGGGCCCCTGCTGAACGTTTTGGTTGAGAAGTTTCGCCTGAAGCTGATTCTTCTCTTCACTATCGATATCAAAGGAGATCTGGGTGGCCTTGATATCCCAATCTTGGAGCTCTTTATTTACCTGACTGAGCTTTTGCTGAACCAAAATCCCACCTTCTTCGATTTTGGTCTGCAATTGCAATTCTACCCCACCCAGGACCGTATTTCCAAACTCACCGAGCGTGGAGATATTGGCTTTGAGCGCGTTACGCTCTGCCTGGAGGGTGCGAATCACGCCGTAAAGGCGGTGGAAACCGAGGTCGGCCAATACCGGGCTGACGAACACTTCGGGCAAAGCCTTCTCGCCCTTGGGTGATTTGTCGGAGTAATACTCCACAATCGCCTTCCAATACTCGCTCGGCTCGGTGGTCTCCGTGAGGAATTTATCCAGCCGCGGCTGCGGGTCGAGATAGTCGGTCTGGAATTTCGCCAGCGCCTGCTTACTCTTCTGGAAATCACAGAGGTTCAGGTAAACGGTGGATTCCAGGATATAGAGGTCCGGGAAATACCAGTCGTCATAATACGGACTATGGAGCGTATGAAAAGCTCCAAGTGCCCGTTTATAATCGTTTTTCACGAAATATGTCCAGGCCGTCTCAAAAGCGGCGCGGGCGTTTCGCGAGGTATCGGTCGGAATCTTCT
Organism: Bradymonas sediminis; assembly: GCF_003258315.1. Classification (GTDB taxonomy): domain Bacteria; phylum Myxococcota_A; class Bradymonadia; order Bradymonadales; family Bradymonadaceae; genus Bradymonas; species Bradymonas sediminis. The sequence continues at coordinate 372,498 of NZ_CP030032.1, read as the reverse complement.
GGTAATAATACAGGGCGACGTCGTAATAGCCGACCTCGTAGAAGACGCGCGCGAGGGCGAGATACCCGAGCTGCAGAATCTCCTCATTACCGCCCGGCTCGTTCTCGCCGGCGATGATCGCGCGCTCGAAGTTCTTGAGCGCCTCGCCCATCTTGGCCTGCTGGCCGAGCTGAGCTATGCCCATCACATAGAGCGCCTCGGGGTAATCGCTGGCTTTGTTGCTGACCTTGCTCAGGTAATCGATGGCGAGGTCATTTCGGCCGTAGTCGAAGAAGAACTTCCCAAGATAGTAGTTAAACTCATCTTTGAAATCCTGGTTCATGTCACCGATATAGAACTTCGTCATCTCCTCAAGCATCGGCGGCTGGAAACCAATTCGCTTGGTCAGCTCTTTGAGCATGCCGAACGCTTTCTTGAAATGCGTGCGCTGCGGGCCGGCCATGATGACGTCGAGCAGCGGAAGCGCGGCGCCAGACAGGATGCCTTCGCCGTACAACGCGCTCGCAAGGCCAAATTGCGCTTCATACCACTCATCGGAGGCCATATCCGGGCCCATATCGATGAACTTCAGGTAGATGCGGGCCGCGCCCATATTGTCGCCGGAGGCGAGCATACGCTTGGCGTTGGGCAGCTTGCGCGCCTCGGCGGCGATCTTCTGCTCGCGCTCAGCGGCGGCCTTTTTCTCGGCGTTAAGCTGCTCAGCGCGCTCGGAGATGCGCTGCTCGAGCTCTTCCTGGCTGAGGGTCTCGCCCTCTTCTTCGGCGCCAGGCGCGGGCGCAGGCGACGGGCCGGCGCCGTCGTCGGCCGGAGCGGGTCCTGTGGGCGCGTCAACCGGTGCCTCTTCGACGGTCGACTCGGCGTGACCGGTGGCTTCGAGGTATTCGATGACCTCTTCGTCCACACCGGCGGCGCGCAGCTCGCCGATATCTTCGGCGCTGAGCTTCATATCGGTGCCCGCGCCGTCGATCGCGCCCTTGATGGCGCCGGCCTGCATGCCCAGCTTGGTCATCTGGACGATCTGGTTCTTATCAAGCGCAGAGGCGTCAATCGCCGGCACGCTGCAGACTACGGCGACCAGTAGACAGGCAAGACCGCGTTTGATCCGACCGAAACGCCCGCTACGTTGAGAGTTGCCCGAATTGATTTGCTTATTGTCCGTTCGCATAGACACCACTGTATGTTTTGCTGCAGTAACTGCTCACCCGGGCGCGCCCTTAAACAATATCACGCATTTGCGGCGTGGGTTTGGCGCATTGGGCGCGCGGTCGGGGAAGCGATAGAAAATGACGTCTTCAAGTCATACGCTCTTAAAAGAGGTACGAGACGCCCAATAAAAACTCCGAGGGCGCATCCAGGCTCTGGAAGAAGTCGCCGTTATTAATGTCGTTCTCGGCGGCCTGATAGATATAGAAACGTCCATCGAGCTGCACCGTGACACTCTCGGTCAAGAAGATATCAACGCCACCGCCGAGCAGAAGCTCGGGGGCCACCGCGCCGTCGACCTGGGTCTGGACAGCGTTCGGGCGGTCGACACCAACGGCGCCAAGCCCTGCAACGAGGTTGAGGTCAAAATGCGTCAACTTGCGCTGCAAGAAGGCGAGCTTGCCGTAGAGGGGGTGCCAGGTGGCGACGGCGTGCGCGCGCCACAGGAAGCGGTCCTCTTTCTTGGCCTCGGTGAAGTCCGTCGGGCGGGCTCCTTCGAGGTAATCGCTCAACTCGGTGTTGAAGCTCGTGGCGCCCGAGAAGGAGCCCTCGATGCCGACACCGAAGTTATCACTGAGGAAATACGTCGCGCGCAGCCCCACCGGGATATACCAATAGAAGGGCTGGCTGGAGAGGATACCGGTATAAAGACCGGCGCGAAACTTACCCTCGCGGGTATATTTTCGCCCTTCGACCGATGAAAGATCTTTCTTCACCGACCAGAAGGAGTCCATCTTGGTTTCAATCGCGCTGCGATCGCCGCCGGCGAGCTGAAGCACCGGCGCGCTGGGCGCGGCGGCCTCTTCGGCGGAGTCATCGGAGGTTGCCGAGACGGCATCGACGTCGTTTTCTGCGGCGTCGTCCTGGGCGAATGCGTTTCCACTCACCGAGAGCAGGCCCCCAACAAGCAGCGCCATCATCAGCGTGCGGAGTCGCCGGCGAGTCTGGGCCGAGCGTTCTGGGTACGGAAGCAAAGTCATGACTGCTAACCTTTTACAAATCGAATATTTTGGACGGTTCATCATCATCAAAAGAACCAACCGAGTCCCAGCGAAGCCTCGGAAGGATTAGCGACTCCTCCGGTGACCTTCTGGAAAATAAATTGTCGGAAGTCGCCGCGAATCGAGACATGATCGCCGAGATAGAACGCAAGCCCGGCGCCCAAGACGCCCTCGGGCTTGGCCTCGGTACTAATCTCGTCGCCGTAATCGGGCTGGGTCTGGGTAATAACCAGACCGGCTCCGCCGAAGACGTACATGTCGAAATAGCTCAGCGCCGAGTTATAGAACGAGGTCTTCCCGTAAAACGGGCTCCAAACGACCCCGAAGTTACTGTGGGAGACCTGGCGGTCGCCGATCAGCGGCGCCGGCACGTCCCGGTCGAGCGTCTGGATCGTATCCGACAGCCCGGTATCGACCTTAAAGGCGTAGGAGCCCGCGAGCTCCAGACCGATATTCTCGAGGATATAGTAGTTAACGCGCACGCCAACCGGATAATATTGTTCGAAAATATTATTCGGAATGATGCCGCCGTAGACGCTCACCGCGAAACGGCCTTCCTTCTGGAAGGGGCGTTTTTGGACGGTGAAGATATCGCGAGTTTTGGCCCAGAAGAGCGGATCATTCGGGTCAATTTCCTCGCGGGTATCCTGGGCGTTAGCGTCGGCCGCCCCGGCGGGATCCGCCGCGGGCTCTTGAGCCATCGCTGGCGCCACGCTCGCGAGCAAAGCCGCGAAGACGAAGAGGCTGATAATTTTGGATGAATGGGAGTGAGACTGCACCACTATCTCCTGCGTACGCCGAAAACTCGAAAGCTTTCTAAGAATCAACAATTAGTCAAAATCGAAAAAGATATCGCGCCGGGCTTCCCCGGTCAGCCTGTGCCAAAACACAAACCGCCCACGCGCCACCGAGTCGGAGCGCGCGGGTTAAGCCGGGTTTACTCGTCGGCCACGAAGATCACACCGCGGGTATCAAACGCGTCGATGGTCGCGTTGGCGTCGACGTTATTGGGACGACCCATCTGGGTGAAGGGGTAGTTGCGGGACTTGCCAGCAACGGTGACACCCATATCGGCGTGAATCTTAAGCGGCATGCCCGCCAAATCGCCCTTTCGGTTCATCGTCGCCGAGGTGACCGTTGCTTCCCAAAGGCCATCAAGGGCATAGGGCGTCCAGTCCATATTGCGCACAACCGAATCGATGGACGGCGAGTACATATAGCCACCCTCGGTCGCGCAAGCGAGGCGCGAGTAATCTTCGATGGGTCCAACGCGACCGTTTTCGTCACGCGCCGGCAGGCAGTAGGTATTGTCGAAACCTTCCGGCTTCTCGACCTCGGTGCCGACACCGGTTCCGTAACCTTTGGGGTTACGGCAGGTCTCGTAATTTTTGCACGTGCTATCGTCGGTGCACGGGGTCTGCCCCTTCCAATACTCCGGGTCCTCACGAATCTGGTGGGGCTCCTGGAACGCCGGGTCAACGTGCACGATGAAGATGCGAACATTGTTGGCGGCCGCGGCGTCGACGACTTTATCGATGTCGGAGTTGTCGTTCTCGCGCATATCGTCATAACCGTCGACGAACATCACCAAGACCTTGTCGACCGTGGCGGGCGAGGCGACGCCGAGGTCGGTCATCGCCTGGTCCGAATACGGACCGTTGAGGAGCGCGAGCGCTGCCTCGTAGACGTTGGCGCGGCTGCGGTCGTTGATCGCCGAGTTCTGGTAGTCGCTGATGGCGCCGGTGATCGGGGTCGACTCGGAAGCCCACGGGAACCCCGGGCGACCGACGTTCTCGATATGCGAGGTCGGCTTGAACTCGCTATCGTTGAAGCTCCAGAGACCGAAATAGGTCTTGCGCTTGGTCTTGCGCGCAAGCTGATAGGCATATACCCAACGCGTATAGGCGTTCACGACACCCTGAACTCGCTTATTACGCGGGTCGGATGCGATGGTATCACCGTAAAGCACGCCGAAGGCCGGGAGGTCATCCGGGTCGCCGACGACGCCGTTTCCGTTGGCGTCCCAGGCTTCGGTGGTGCCCGGAAGGCTCCAGCCCTTCAGCCCGCCGCTATTCTCCATGAGAATACCGTAAACCTGGTCATTGGTGGTGTCGGAGACAAACTCAACGCCCGACGCAGCGGCGGCGACCGACAGGCCGTCCTCCGGAATCTGGCAGGACTTCAAGCTCTGCCCGCCCGGGGCGCCCTGCAGGTTCGGCGCATCTTTGCACTGAAAGCCGATCGACGAGGATGGACAAGAGCCACCGTCGTCACAGGCACCAGGGGTGACCTCCATCAGCGCGCCGTCACTGAAGGCGACCGAGTTCGAGTCCAGCTCCACGGCGGATGATCCGCTCGAGGGCCGGTCGATCGCGTCGCCTACCATAATCGGCGCGTTCTTATTATCGACGAGCACGAAGCGTGCCTTCATCTCGCCGCCGCTCACGCCACCGCAGGTCCCCGGCGCTGCCGTAAACCCGGAGGAGTGAATCTCCTGAAAGGTTCGTGACGAGAAGCTGATTTGCGCGGCGGTATCGCAACCCGCTGCGCCGAACGCAAATGCGCCAACCGCCCCAAGGGTGGCCAGCGCTACGCTGAGACGGCGCACTCCGCCGGTGCTTCCCGATTTGAACCAACTCGACTCAAGGCCATTCTTATCGATCATTTTGCGCAATCCTATTACTTCAACAACAAACCTTATGACTCGGCATATCGTTCGCCTAAGCCAATATCTTCCCATCTGGGGCACGACGTTCTACCCGCAAAGAACCATCGATGCAAGAGAAAGGCTTTTGGCCACCTATTTGCACCGAATCCCGAACACAAAATCGCGGACATAAAAAAAGATGCAATAAGGAAACGCTGAATCGCGAACTGCCTTATTGCATCTAATCTTTATACACTCTTAAAGCGCATCAATAATGCGTTGGAACGGAATCGAACCGCCGACACCGGCCTTTTCAGGGCCGTGCTCTACCGACTGAGCTACCAACGCACGAGCTCTTTCTCTAGAGTCCGAACTCGCCGCCTCAAAGCCGAGTGGGCTTCGTTGCGGTGTGCGGTGGTTTATAGGGCCGGATCGCCATGCTGTCAACAAGTATTTCACTTTATTTTGCAAAGAATTCAAATTTTCTTCGGCGCCGCTCATTTTCGACGCCCTCAACCCTGGAGTAAGCGCTCGTTCAGATCGCTTAAAGCCGCGCTGTAGGGCGTTCCCGGGGCGATTTCAGCCCCATCCACCGGCGCGAGGCCAAAATCGACGCGCCAATGCGTCGATAACTTGTCGACCGCGATCGGCGTACACTCGTATTTTGCACGCTCAAGGCGACGCAGCCCCGAAGGGATACTCCCCGGCGCCCAGCCCATGGCGAGCGCCCCGCTGATCGCCGGCAAGTCCAGCCCGGCGTCGGTGAGCGCGATGCGGCGCGCCGCCGAGGTGATAAACGTCGACTCCAGCTCGATCGCCTCGTAGAGCCCGTCCCAGCGCTCAATCATCTGCCGAGCCGCGCCGGGCGTATCCGGCACCCGCACGATGACCGTGGGCTGCTCTCCATGTTTCCCCAACGCGATCATGGCCTGGGGGCGCGTTCGCTCATCCTCAACGCCCTGGTCGTGCATCACCAAGAGCTGGGTGCGCTGGGTCAACGCGTCCACCACCGTGTGGGTAAGCTCATAGCGGCGCCATTGGCCCTTGCGATTGAGATCGTAGTGGGTCGCGTTCATCCCCGGCAGCGCCACCACGGCGGCGATAAGGGCCCGAAGCTCCGCTTCATCGTTGAGCACCTTCGCGCGCAGCCTCCAGATTATTTCGAGCATCTTCGTCCTTTTATATTGGGTCATCTGCTGTCGACCCCAATGAGTTACGATTTTCGGGGCTTCGACGCAATCCGGCATATACAGGTTTAAGGCCGCCGGTTCGCCCGGGCTTTCAAGCCCCAGTCAAGGGCTTTTCGCGCACGCTCGAAACGCCAGCACAATTCGGCAGCGTCGAGGGATTCGCGCCTTGGCGAGTCGAGCGCAGTCCGGTATATCTCAGAAAGATCGTTATTCACCGAGGTTGAACAATTGCACCCTTCACTACGGGGCGATTTGATCGCGATGTCGATCATCTTTGAGCGCACCTCCCTTTGACCACGAACTCAGATGCCAAACCGACTGCCAAGCTGGGAACGCACAAATCATACGGACACCGGTGAGAAATTGCGGCGCGTGCGCGAGCGCGTCGAGAAGCATGAGGAGTTTTTCTGGGTTTTCGACCCCAAGACCGACTCCTTTATCTATATTGGCGGGGCGTACACGCGGATCTGGGAGCGCTCGCGCGCTGAGTTAACCTCCAACGCCGCCTCCTTTTTTGAGGCCATCCACCCCGACGATCGCGAGCGCATCCGCCGCGCCTACTCCCCCGACCGCGCGGGGAGCTATGATGAGGTTTACCGGGTTCTGCGCGCCGACGGAACCATGCGCATCGTGCGCGACCGCGCGTTTCCGCACCTGCCGGGCCAACATCGCGTCGAACATCTGACCGGGATCGTCACCGATATCACCGACCCCAAGGACCGGCCGCACCACCCGACATTTGGGCCCAAGGAAGTCGCGCTCCCCGAAGATCAGCGCAGCACGATTCGCATCAGCTCAACTCAGAATAACTACCGCAACCTCTTCTTAGAGGCCGCCGACGCGATCATGCTCTTCGACGGGCACGGCTATGTCATCGAGGCGAATCATCACGCCGCCGAGTTATTCGGGTTTGAGCGCCACGAATTGACGCGCATGCACTTCTCCTCCTTCTTTGAGGACCGGACGCTCGCCTCGGCGGTCGAATCCTGGGAGCGGGTGCGAAGTGGGCTCGGGGGATGCAAGATCACGTCGATGCTGCGCAAGGACCGCCAGAGCATCGAGGTCGAGATCGCGGCGACCCTCCTATTCTTTGGCCACGAATATATCATCCAAGCATCCATTCGGCCGGTGAGCAGCCAAGAGCAAATCGCCCACGAGCTCGAGGCCGCGCGCGACCAGCTCGCCCAGGTCCAGAAGATGGAGCTCATCGGCCAGATCGCCGGCGGCGCCGCCCACGACTTCAACAACCTATTATCCGTCATCACCGGGTTCGCCGAGGTCATTAAGATGCGCCTCGACGACAACCCCGAGGCCCAGCGCGACACCGAGAAGATCCTGGAGGCCGGCGAGAGCGCGGCGCTGCTGGTGCGCCGGCTCCTCACCCTGGCCCGCCCCGACGCCAGAACCCCCGAGGTCCTCGCCCCGCGCGAGCCCATCATGCAAACCTGCGCGCTCTGCGAGCGCGCTGTGGCCGACGGCGTGACCTTGCAGCTCGACATCGCCCAGAACCTCTGGGCGATCCGGATCGACCGAATCGAGCTCGAGCAAATCATCATGAACCTGGTGATTAACGCCAGCGACGCGATGCCCGAGGGCGGCGTCGTTGAGCTGGAGGTCACAAATTTCTCCAACCACCCGACCACCGTCAACGCGCCGGCCCAGCTGGGGTTTGGCCGCTATCTGCACCTTCGCGTGCGCGACAGCGGCATCGGCATGGACGAGGGAATCCGCGCCCGCATCTTCGAGCCCTTCTTCAGCACCAAGCCGTGCTCGCACGGCACCGGCCTGGGCCTGGCGACCGTGAAGAATCTGGTCTCGCGCAATCGCGGGTTCCTCACCGTGGAGTCTGAGCCCGACCAGGGCACCACCTTTGACCTCTATTTCCCGATGAGCTCATCGGCGCCGGCGAACACCCCTTCCGCATAACCTCCGTCCCGTGCGAACATCGTATGCGACGGCTCAAACCTCGCGCGCTCAACTTTCTTCGTCGCGCCGCAATTTCGCCCCCGATCGCTGACGCGTTGCGCAATCTGACAACTTCGCGTAATAGGCCCACCGCGCAGCCAGAGGATGAAATGCCCCGCAGCCGCAACCGGTCAACAATCGCCCGGATTGTCTCAGTTTTCACTCACTAAGCCTCGAACTCTCTCAACATCATGCAGGTCCAGGTCGGACAAATTATTCACGGGCGCTACCGCCTCATTGAGCAGGTTAGCCAGGGCGGCGTCGGAACGATCTGGCGGGCCTGGCAGCAGCAGACTGGCGGCGAAGTCGCGCTGAAATTGTTGCGCCCGGAGATGTCGAGCCTGCCGCACCTGCGCCGGCGCTTCGCGCGCGAGGCGCGCGCCGCGTCGCGCTTAAGCCACCCGAATATCGCCCAGGTCTTCGACTTCGGCGTCGATGATACCGGCCGGATGTTTATCGCCATGGAGCTTATCGAGGGCGACCCGGTCAACCGCTGCATCGAGACCGGCATGTCGACGCTCAACGTCGTTTTATTGGCCGACAGCCTGCTCGCTGGCCTCGCCCACGCGCACGCCAAGGGCGTGATCCACCGCGACCTCAAGCCCTCCAATATCCTGCTCGCCGGCTCCGCGCTGCCCGAAGAAATGGGCGTGCCGAAGTTGGTGGACTTCGGCATCGCGAAGGTCTCCTTTGAGTCCTCCGACACCCCCGAGACCAACCACGGCGAAGTCGTCGGAACCCCGCGCTATATGAGCCCGGAGCAAGCATCTGGGGAGTCCGACCTCGGCCCGCAGACCGATATCTATAACGTCGGCCTCATCCTCTATGAACTCATCACCGGCAAGCCACCCTTCGGCAACCAAAAGGGCCTGGCGGTGATGAGCCTGCACGTACACGAGGCGGTCCCGCCGATGGTCGCGCGCGAAGGCCTCTACTTAAGCCCGCAGCTGCGCGCCCTTGTGATGCGCGCGCTCGCCAAAGAACCGCGCGACCGCTGGGCCACCGCGGCCGAGTGCCGCCAGGACCTGGTGCCGATCCTCGAAGACGCGCGCACCAACCCGCTCGCCTTGCAGATCCCGGCCGCCACCACGCCCCGCACCAAAGCGTCAGCGGCGATCATCGCGACCCATCAGGACGCGCCCTTTGAGCCCGGCGCAGATAAGACGGTCTTTGACACGCCAAAGTCTCACCTCAGCGCCCACGCCTCCGGCACCCTCAACCAGCCCCTTGAGACGCCGTATCGCGCGCCGGTCCCCGTGGCACCGCGGGTTGACCGAAACGACCCGCGCAGCCTCTCGCCGCTGGGCCCGCTCTTCCAACAGGTCCCCTTCGTCGGGCGCACCTATGAGCGCAACCAGCTCTGGGAGATCGCCCTGAAGGTGCGCGAATCACGCGTGGGTTTTCAGGTGCTTTTGCACGGCGAGGCCGGCGTCGGTAAAACCCGGCTGTCGACCTGGTTGCGCGAGCAATGCGAGGAGCACGGCGTGCTGCGCGCCCATATGGGGGCGTTCACCCGCGGCGCCAGCGGCGGATTGCGCGGTCTTTATGAGGTGCTCGAGCACCTCTTTGGCACCCGCGGCCTCTCGCGCGCCGAAGTTGAGGAGCGCGTCGCCTGGCATATGGAGCGCTGGGGGCGCGCCGATAGCGAAGACACCGGCGCGGCGGTCGAGTTTTTGCGCCCCGACGGCATGGAGCAGAACCTGTCGACCAGCGCCCTCTTCGCGACGGTGGCGCGCATCTTCGAGTTCGCCAGCCTCTATCGCCCGCGCCTGATCCTGCTCGACGACGTGCACTGGGCGGGCGGCGAGTTGGCCGAATTCTTGGATTATCTGGCCGTCGAGATGCGCCACCGAAAATTTCCGATGCTGCTGATCTCCACGATTCGCACCGAAGACCTGGCCGAGCGCCCGCGCCTGGCCGCCCAGCTCAACGGGCTGAGCCGCTATGTCGGCGAGAGCGTCGAGCGCATCGATCTGGCGCGGTTTGGCCGCGACGATAGCTATCAATTGGTCGACGCGATCTTCCCCTGCGACCCGGCCCTGACCGCGATCGTATACGAACGCTCGGACGGAAACCCGCTGCACCTGATGTTGCTGCTGCGCTATCTGCGCGAAGAGAAGTTGCTCGAATTTAACCCCGAGCCGACGCCCGAAGATCCGCACCAGGGCTATTGGCAGGCGCGTGACCTCGAGCTGGCCCGCGCGGCGATGCCGCCGAGCCTCAGCGACCTCTTTCATGTGCGCGTCCAACAGGTCGAAGAGCGCCTGGGCACCAACGGGGCGCTGACCGACTTGCTGGTGCGCGCCGCGGTGATTCGCCCGCGCTTTAGCTTCGACATGCTCGCGCGGGTGGTCGAATTGGAGCGCAACGCCGAGCGCCTGGAGAACTTCGACAGCCTATTTGATCATCTGCTCAGCGAAGGTCTGCTCATCGAGGTCGCCGGGCGCGGGGGCGATTGGTACCAATTTAGCCACGCCCTTTTGCGCGATTATTTTTTGCGCCAACGCCTCGGCCCGGGGCTGCAGCGCACCCTTCACCGCCTGGCCGCCGAAGCGATGCAGGACACGCTGGGCTCACGCGTCACCCATTACGCCTTAGAGATCGCGGCCCATTGGCGCGCCGCCGGGCGAAACCAGCGCGCGCTCGTTTGGTACGGGCGCGGCGCGCAATCGCTGCGGATCTCATCGCTCTACCGCCAGGCCGCGGCGGCCTATAAAATCTGCGTGGAGCTTATGGACACCGAGATGGGCGTCCAGAACGGCGATTACCCCAGCGTCCACGACCACGCCCGCTTCGCGGCGATCGGCGTGAGCGTCGACGATTATGTCGAGACGGTGAACCACCTGGGCGAGTTGTTGGAGGGATTCGGCGACTTCGAGCCCGCCGAAGAGGCGTTCCGGCGCATCGTGCGCATGGTGGGGCGAAGCGCGACCCCCGATGACCCGCAGGACCCACTCGACGACGCGAAGATCAAAGAAAGATTCAGCGAGATCGTCCTGCGCTCGCTGGGCCTAAGCTGGCTGGGGCTCGGGCATATCGCCTGGCAACGCGGCGATTTCGAGGGTGCCTGCTGGGCGTTCGAGAAGGTGCGCGCCCTGATGGCCGCCTACGCCGGGGCGTACCCCTCGCTTCGCGCGGTCGAAGAAGACGCCTCGCGCGGGTTGGCGCGCGTGTTCTGGCATCGCGGCGAGTACGCCCAGGCCGGACAGATCGCCCGCAGCGCCCTGGCCTCGGCCCGCGAGCGCCGCAGCACCCAGGCCGAGGCGACCTCGCTGTGGATCATCGGCGAGGTCGACCGCATGCAGGGCGAAGGCGAATCCGCCCGCGCCCATTATGCCGCCGCGATGGAGCTATTTCGCCAGGTCGATCTTCCCAGCGGCATCGCCCGAAGCCTGCTGAGCATGGCCCAGCTCGCCCGCCACCATAAGATTTACGACGAAGCCGTCACCCTGTTTCAGCGCGCCCTCGGGCGCTACGAGAGCCTCGGCGACCGCCGCGGCGCCGGCCAATGCTATAACGGCCTGGGCGATATCGCCCGCTACCAATCGCGCTACGAGGACGCCCGCACCGACTACACCCGGGCGATCGAAATCTACCAGGCCATCGGCGCCGAATACGACGTCGCCGTGGTCTATACCAACCTGGGGATCACCGCGATCGCGATGGCCGACTACGAGGCCGCGGACGAGTACCTGAGCACCGCCAGCGAGATGATCGCCGGCGACCAATACCCCTATGTTCAGGCCGGCATTGAGTTCAACCTGGCGCTGGTCAAGGCGCTGCGCGGCGACGCCGACCAGAGTCATCAGATCCTCGAAGATGTGCTCAACCTGGCCGAGCGTTTTCCGATCGCCGACTTTGATTACGCCCAACCGCTAGAGCGCCTTGGGATGTTGCGCGCCGACGCCGGCAAGATGAGCGAGGCGGTCGCGCTGTGGAAGAAGGCCGCCGAGATTTACCGCGACCTGCAGCTCGCCGAGGACCTCGAGCGCGTCCTGCGTTTGATTGACCGCGAGGCTCTTTGACGTCGTCGGGGGCGATGGTGTTTGGGGCGATCGGCGATGAGGTGTTTGGGGTGATTCGCGACACCACACGTCGCTTCGCTCAATAACGGCGTCGTGGATCGATGCCTTTTAATAATATAAAAATTTGCGAATTAGGTGCCGTTAATGAGCGTAGGCGTAGCCGAAGCGTCGTCCCGCGAAGCGGGACCTCTTTAGCCGGGGGTGAGTCCTCAACAAATCGCAAGCCATCGCCTAGCAATGCTCTCCGAGAACGCAACCACCAACGCAAACCGACGAGCCCCCGGGAAGGCGTGTCGAATCATCCAAACCCCACATTATGCAACGTCGCGAATCATCCAAAACCCACATTGTGCAACGTCGCGAATCATCCAAAACCCACATTGTGCAACGTCGCGAATCATTCAAAACCCACGTTGCGCAACGTCGAAAATCCTCGAATCCCACAACCCTCCGCAACGCAAAAAAAAAAAAGCCCCCGGATTCCCGGGGGCTTTTGCAATTCTCGCCGAACTTACGCAGCCACGGCGGTCTGCTCGAGGATGCGACGGATGCCCGTCACGGCGCGGTACAGGCTGGCCTGGCGCGCGACGGTCTGGCGGCCCACGCTGCACAGGTACAGGGTCTCACCGTCGATGTCGAAGCTGCGAATCGAGAGCGAGTCGGTGCGGAAGCCGGGCACCATCGCCTCCAATTTCTCGACGATCATCCGACGGCTGTTGCCGCGGTAGGCCGCCAGCATCGGCGCGTACGCGGCCAACACGGTCGCGGCGTCTTCTTCGCCGGCCGAGGCCAGCACCAGGCCGCGGCTGTCGCCGAGCACAAAATTATTCAGATTCTGAGTTCCGAAGATATGCTGAAGCTGGTAGGTAATCGCGGTATGAGCCTGCGGGCTACGCTGGCTGCGACGCTCGGCATAAAGATCGACAACATTCATTGCATCCTCCATGAGCATTAAAACAGTGTTAGTCGCACACCATCCATAGTGCGCTCGTCCATGGACCCACTGTAGGAGGTATTCGCGGGAGCGCAATTTTTTTCATTTTCGCGCCCCCGCGACCAAAAATCGCGATAGTTGACGCGCCAGCCGCGCTGCCCATAAGATGCGCGCGTTTGATGCTATTCCTGCCGCGAATGAGTCGAGCAAGTTTTTTGCGCAGCCACACTCACAGCGTGTTAGCGAAACGACGGCGCGCTTCTTGCATTAAATATCGCCGTTGATCATTTTATGACGCACCCGCCCGGCGGGCAATCGATTATGTTGAGGAGAAGACACGGATGCGCACCCAATTTGGAACGATTCATTTGAAGACATATCTCTGTGGAGCACTGCTCCTCGGCGCCGGCCTTCTGCCGGCAACTGCGATGGCCCAGGACCCCGCCTCGGCCTCCCCAGCAACCTCCACCAAGGCGGATGACCCGACGCTGTCGCAGGTCGACGCCGACGTCGATCCGGCCGACGAAGCGGCGGAGGTCGCCATTGAAGAGGCGATGGACACCGAGGAAGACAAGAAAAACTGGTCGCTCTCGGCCAGCGTCGGCACTCGCATCTATCAGGGCATGTTCGTTAATCTGGAGAACACCGACGACAACCTGAGCTCGCCCTACGCGGCCGACACCTCCGGCTCCTACAGCCGCTGGAGCAATGTCTACTCGATCGCGGCCGGCTATAAGCTCGACGACTTTAATTTCGGCGCGCGCGCCGTGGCGTCGCATTGGCTGTCGCGCGCTGGCGGCATCAATGAGCCCAACGAGTTCCGCTTCCAGGATATGGTCTTTAGCGCGGGTTGGAGCGGCTATAATATCGAAGCGATCGACACCCGTTTTTCGGCCAAATACGACCTTAGCGTGCCGACGAGCACCGTGAGCCAGACGGCCAACCTCATCGTGGGCAACTACGTCGGCCTCTCGCTGTCGAAGACCTTCGTGCGCAAATTATCGCTCTCCTACACCATGACCGGCGGGTGGACGCCGCACAGCACCACCATCGCCACCGTCGACTCGGACGTCGCCCAGATCTACCGCGAAGACGAACTCGTCGGAAACGAAGTCGCCGCCGTGGGCGGATACAACACCGAGTTCTCGCTGAGCCACTCGTTCAGCGCCAGCCTACCTGTCTGGGATAAGCTTCGCGCCTCGGCCTCCTACTCCTATGGCAGCTATTGGACCTACGACCGCGCCGACGCCGATGACGAGTTCAGCTCCGATATCGAGGGCATCCAACAGGGTCGCAACTACGGCGACGGCATCAGCGCCACCGCCGGCCTAAGCTACCCCATCAACGACCACTTCAACGTCTCCGGCGGCATCAGCACCAGCCAGTCCCCGAAGACCTCGGACAACAAAGGTTTCCGCTTCCCCTGGTGGAACTTCACCGGCGCCGCGGCCAACCGCTCCTCGATCAACCTGACCGTGAGCGGCACCTACTAAGGTCGACGTAGAAAAAAGACGCATAAAGAAAGCGCGCCCTCCTTTTTGGAAGGCGCGCTTTTCTATTTGCGCGGCGAGGCTGCCGGGCCTGCCTCATTTCACATCATTAAGCGACCAATCATAGTCGATAAACCCGACGCTCGGCGCGCCCTGATGCTTCTCGACAAACGCGCGCACCTCGGGCGTGCCAAAACGCGCGACATAGGCGGCGAGGGTCTTTGAGCGCGGCGAATAATCCTCGCCGATGAAATCATCGCCGTACCAATTGAGCAGCACGCTGATCTTCAGCTTATCCCCCTCAATGCGCACATAGCGCGTATCCTGCAGGGTTTTGCGCGCCGCGAGATCGAGTTGGGCGTCGATCTTCTCGCCCTCGAACGCAAATGCCTGCAAGGGCGGACAACCGATCGACGCGCAATTGACCGCGAAGTGGATGCGCGAATCCTTATAGACCGGGCGAATCAGGCCATGCTCGATATCATCGAGGCTCAGCGTATGCCCGCCCACTTTATATCTCTTGGATTTCCACGGGGACTTCAGGTCTTTAATGCTCTTAACCCCCGGATAATTTTCGAGGATAAGCTGAAGGGTATAGGCGTTATAGGCGTTGATAAGCAGCGCGAGCTTCTCGTCGGCGCCAAGCGTCTTTAGGTCGACCGCGCCGAGCTTTTCGAGATACGCGTCGAGCTTCTTCTGGTCTTTTTTAAGCCCGGCATAATCCACCCGCCCGGCCGCGCTATCGACGTGCTCGGCGAGCAATTGGGCGAAGCCCGAGTGGTCAAATATGGCTGACTTTTCGGGCTTATGGCGCACGTCTTTGAGCACCTGCGCGTCCCCCAGGTCGACCTTCGGCGCCAGAAAACGCACCAAACTCGTCGAGGGCAACACATACGCACCTCCAGCGATCAGAACCAGCGCCAACACAACTCCGGCAAATATTCGCATCCACTTCCTATCGATAAAAAACCCGCCAACAATTCACATAAATTCGCAGACGACGGCCGCTCCACTTTTGCGGAGCGGCCGTCGACGCGAAGGGACTAAACGCAGACCAACGAAGGTCAGACCGAATACCCCGAGGACTTAATAGTCGTCGTCATCGTCATCATAGTCGTCGTCATCCTCGATGACCGTGACGTTGATGGCTTTGGGATATTTCTTGCCATCGTGGCCGCCGTACTGAAACTCGACCGGAATGATCTCGCCGGGCACATAGGCCGGCAGCCGGGTACGAAGCTCGTCGTCGACGACGTTGGCGATATGGAAGAAGAACTTGCGCTCCTCATCGGTCTGGATAAAGCCGAAGCCTTTGTCGGTGAAATAGGCGATGATACGCCCGTCAATATCTTCACCGACCGACAGCTCTTCATCCAGCGACATCCGCTCCAGGCGGTCGACGCTCTCTTCGATATCAAAGAAATTAAAGGAGCAATCCGGGTGCATCCGGACTCCCATTGCTTTGATATGGCTGTAGCGCCGGTCAAAAAGAAAGGACAGACAGGTACCAAAGGCGACCAATAAGCCACCGCTTTCTACCGTTTCTTCGTCGATCTCTATATAGAGTGACTTCAGCACAATTCCTCGGTTCGACGCCTGCAAGAATGCCTGCTGTCGGTCGAGATCGTCGGTCTCACTGGTCACGTGAATCCCCAGGTTAACGTGCGCGTGCACGTCTTCCAGGGCCGTGACCGTGAAGTCGAGCAAATACTCATCTCGGAATCGCGGATTTGAATCTATCATCGCCCCGGCGCGCTCGAAATACTCGAGCAGCCTTCGCGACAATTCGGTATCGGGCGAGTGCAACTTATTGGAGATGTTTTCGGACATGCTCATGAATTCACCTCATCACATACAAACTGAGTTCAACCGGGGTGCTGGCCGAATGCCTAACGCCTCGGAATGGTTCTATAAATTAAATATACGGTTCGTCGTCGGGAAAGCACGCATCTGAGTGAAAATTTCATCAAAAACCTGCTTCGCAGGCCGACTGACACATACTATAACCCGCGACACACGCTGCTCGTTCCATTGTTGGCAAAATATTTTTCGCCCAACGCGTGTTCCTTGCCTGTGCCCCGGGCGGCAGACCCTCGCTCAAACCCGCGATCACCGCTGGCGTGGTTGGCCAGACGGGCTCTGAGTTGTAAGGTACAAACGCTTGAGTTTCTAAATTTTTTGACTGAATGACTCTCAGTTTCTATTCGATCTTGTTCCAAGCCCCTACCTTCTATGAAGAATACCGACACCCAAACCGACGCCACCTCGGCCGAATCTAAGATGGGCGATCCTGCTGAAACCGACTCTCCTCCGGCCCGGGTGAATCCGGCCCACGAGGAATTCGTCAGCGAGGTCGACCGCCAATTTGGCCGCGCCTATAGCCGCGCCGGCCTCAGCGTGCTGGCGGCGCTCGCGCTTTTCCTCGGGCTGACCGTCACCCTCTTTGGCACCGAAACCCTCGGCATGGCGCGCCTGTGGATCGGCGTGGTCCTGGTATTTCTGGTCAGCCTCTTCGTGGTACGAATCTTTGTCGTACGCCGAGCCTTAGACCTGTTGGCCAAGATCCAGCACTATTGCCTGGCCAACCAGATGCATATCGCGACGCTGCGCTCCGAGCAGACCAAAAACGGCGCCTACCAATTCTTCACCTCGGTCTTCGAGGTCGCCGAGCGCCGCGGCATCGCCATGGACGCGCCGCTCACACCCGAAGCCCCGGCCCCGCCCGCAATCGAGCCTTCTGAAGACCAAGAGACCTGATTATGATGAACGAAGTCTACGAATTTCTGGCAAAAGGTGGCTGGCTGATGATCCCGATCCTGGGCTCATCGGTGGTCGCGCTGGCATTTTTTATGGAGCGCCTCTGGGCCCTTCAACGCGCCAAGATCGTGCCGAGTCGCTTCGTGCAGGTCGTGCGCGATATGCTCCATGACGGGCGCTTCGACGAGGCCGAGAACCTCTGCAAGACCAACGAGTCCCCCATCGCGTCGATGCTCGAGATCGGCATCCACAACGCCGGGCGCCCCAGGGCGATCATCAAAGAGGTCATGCTCGAGAAAGGCGAGCGCGAGGTCTTCTTTATGGAGCGCTTTACCGGGGCGCTGGGCGCGATCGCCACGGTCACCCCGCTGATGGGGCTTCTGGGCACGGTCGTCGGCATGATCTCGGTCTTTCAGGGCGTCATGGTTCAATCCGGCAGCGCCGGGGTGGTCGACGCCGGAGCGCTGGCCGGGGGCATCTGGGAGGCGATGATCACCACAGCCGCCGGGCTCACCGTGGCGATCCCGGTCTTCTTGGGCCACCGCTATATTATGAGCCGCATCGACCGCCACGCCGTCGAGCTCGAGGATATCAGCCTGAGCATCCTCGACCTGCTCGCCGCCGAGACCAGCGCGAACGCCCCGACGCCCGCCGTCGCTCATGCGAGCGCCACGACCGACTCTTCCGATGCGCCCGAGGAGAACGCATGAGTTTGCGCGACATGCGAAAAAGCCGGCGCGTCACCGTTGACCTCGATATGACGCCGCTGATCGACGTAGTCTTCTTGCTGCTGATCTTCTTTTTGGTCACCAGCACCTTCTCCAAAACCGAAGACGCCGAGATCCCCATCAACCTGCCCAGCGCAGCCAGCGGCGAGGCCATCTCGGACGCCCAGAAGATCGTGCTCTTCATCACCGAAGACGGCTCGGTCGAGATCAAAAGCGACGCCGCAGACCCCGGTAATGTGCTCGACGGTGAGCAGATCGAAGGCGCCAATTTGAGCGAGAAGCTCGCGAATCTATACGCCAAACACCCCGACGCGAACGTGCTGTTGCGCGGCGACAAACTCGCCACCCACGGCAAGGTCATCGAGATCCTCGACCAGATCAAAGAGAGCGGATTTAAGTCCGTCAACCTCGTGATCACCCAGCCCGCCTCCAAATAAAGCCGCCGCGCTGCGCCGCCGGACCAGCAATTTCTTGCGCTCTCTTCTCTCTCTGCTAGTCTTGCCCCGGCGACCCACTTAGCCCGACGAATTCACCTTAACGCGATGAGCTTTGACTTCCATGCAGCGTCTCGGACTCACATTATTGGTTTTAACCATCATATCGGTCACGACCTATTATGTTTTCACGCACGAGAATATCGAGCGCGCCGAGAAGATCGAGCAGGAAGTCAACGAGCTACGCCGCCAGAACCGTGAATTAGAGGCTGAGAATAAGGAGATGGCGCGCAAGGTCGTCGCCCTGCGCGACGACCCGCGATTGGCCGAGCGCAAGGCGCGCGCCAACAGCCGCCTCGCCCGCCCGGACGAAGTCATCTTCCAATTCGGGCAACCCGAGGAGACGCTCGAAGTCAGCGTCCTCCTCACCGTGAGCCCCGACTCTTTGAGACTCGCCGGCAAGACGATCCTTATCGATCAGCTTCCCGAGGGGCTCGAAGCGCTTCACGAAGATATTCCGAGCGCCAAACTCCAGGTGGAGTTTGACCAACATGTGGACCCGCTGCGCGAGCAACGCGTGCGCGACCTGGTCGGAGCGTCCGTTCTCGCCCCGGCCGAGTTCGTCAAGCACGACGCAAAATAGAGCCTCGCGCCCCGGCAAGGATGCCGCGGCTTTGAGCCAAAGATAGACCAAGGATGGAGACTATGAGCGCGACGACACGCAGCTTGATTCGTCGGCCTCGCCAAATCGAGGCGAGTTGGCCGACCGGCGCAGCCGTATTGGCGGTGGTGTTATATGCCACCGGCCTAATCGCGAACCCGTCATATCCGGCCTGGTTCAATATCATCCCCGCCGTGGCCCTGCTGGGCATCTCCGGCTGGCTCGCCTCGCGCACGATGCGCGGCGCGGCCGCCTCGAGCGACGCGCGCCAGGTCACCACGAGCTTCCAACTCGAGCGATCGGTCTTCTACATCACCACCGGCTTCGTCGTGGTCCGCACGCTCAGCGCGCTCGGCGTCGATATCTACCCGCTCATCTATCTGCTGCTGGCATTTCTGGTCACCTTCGAGGCCCGAAACGCCGCGATCGGCGCGGTGCTCACCGCGCTTATCATCGAGTGGGCCTCGCATTGGCTCGGCACCCCGAGCGGCACCGCCGAAATCACCACCGGCATCCACCTGCAATCCTCGGTCGACCTCGCGCTTCTGGGCACCCGCAGCGTCTTTATCGCGCTCTTCGGATTTTTGTCCTATTTCGTCCACGGCACCGAGGTGATGGAGCGACGCCGGCGCCACCAGCGCGAGGTCGACGCCGAGCGCGATAAAATGTTGCGCCAGGCCCGGGAGTTTCGCCTGCTCAACTCCGGTCGCACCGACGCCGCGCTGGCCGGGCGCGCGCAGGCCGAGGAGATGGCGGTCTACGACGCCGTCGAGGCCGTCCAGCACACGACCTATGTCAGCCTCTCGATGCTCAAGGCCGCGCTGAAATGCAACACCTGCGTGCTTTTGTGGTTCGACGTGCGCCAGGAGAACCTGCGCATCAAGGAGCTCGTCAGCGATAGCGACGCGCTGCTTGAGACCGAGATTAAGCCGGCCAAGGGCGTCGTCGGCACCATCACGCGCCAGCGCGAACCGCTCTTATTAGAAGATCTTCGCCCGGGCTTTCGCGGCATTCCTTATTATCGCCAGCCCCAAAATATCCAGCATTTTTTGGGCATCCCGGTCATCGAAAACGGCCACCTGCGCGGGATCCTCTGCGCCGACCGCGTCGACGGCAGCGGCTTCACCAGCGCCGACACCGCCGTCGCCGAGGAGGCCGCCGCTTATATTTTGCGCGCCATCGAAAACGAGCGCATGTTCACCAGCATCGAGCGCACGAAATTCGAGCTAAGCCGCTTCTTTGAGGCCAGCCGAAACCTCAACGGCGTGCTCTCGCCAAAAGACGTCTACCGCGTCGCCCTGGAGAGCATCGCGAGCATCGTCGAATACGACTTCGCCGCCATCACCGCCTTCGACCCGGACACCCATACCCATCGCATCGAGGCGGTCGACCACGCCGCTGATTTTGAGGGTCCGTTTGAAGACTGGGTGGGGCGCACCTTCAACGACGCGCACCACGAGACACGGCCCAGCGGCGGGCTGGTCGCCATGGTCGTGGAGAACCGCCACTACCTGCCCTACGGCGGACAGGTGCGCGAGTCTGACCCGATCATCTTCACCCGCGACGAGCCGATCAAAGACATCCGCAGCATGTTGGTCTTGCCGCTGGTCGCCCACGATAAGGCCATCGGCACGCTGGTGATTTGCCACCGCCAGGCCGGCCAATTCGGCGCCGAGCGCCGCGAGATGCTCGAGGTCGTGGGCAACCAG
The DNA here is from genome assembly GCF_003258315.1 of Bradymonas sediminis. GTDB lineage: Bacteria > Myxococcota_A > Bradymonadia > Bradymonadales > Bradymonadaceae > Bradymonas > Bradymonas sediminis. The sequence continues at coordinate 351,754 of NZ_CP030032.1, read as the reverse complement.
GTCGCCATCAGCCTGCAGAACGCGCGCCTCTACGCCCAGATGGAGCAAATGGCGACCACCGACGGGCTCACCGGCCTGTCAAACCACCGCACCTTCCAATCGCGCCTGGAGTCGACCATCGCGCGGCATCGGCGCACCCAGCAGCCCTTCGCGCTGGTGCTCACCGATATCGACCACTTCAAATCGGTCAACGACACCCACGGCCACCCCGCCGGCGACGAGGTCTTGCGCCAGGTGTCCAAGGTCTTCATCGACTCGCTGCGCGAGGTCGATGTCCCCTGTCGCTATGGCGGCGAGGAATTCGCGATTATCTTAGAAGATGCGGACCGCGCCACCGCCATGCGCGTGGCGAACCGGCTGCGCGAAGATATCGGGCGGTTGGAATTTAATAGCGAACAAGGCACCTTTAAATGTACCATCAGTATGGGCGTGTCCGTGTGGCCCGAAGACTCCGAAGAGAAGCAACCGCTGATCGACCTGACCGACCAGGCGTTGTACTATTCGAAGGAACACGGCCGAAACCAGGTCACCTCGGCAGACCAACTTTAACCCGAGATATAAGGCTCAAACGCCGGAGACTCCAAGCATAGCAGCGCAGGATGATTGCCGGGCACAATTGAAATGCTCAATTTGAAATTCCTTTAATTTGATGAGGACTTATGCAAAAGAATTTCGTTTTTGACACGAACGTTTTGCTGCACGACCCGCGAGCCATCTTCAAGCTCGAAGACAATAACGTGGTCATCCCCATTTACGTCCTCGAAGAGATCGACACCTTCAAAAAGCAGATGACCGAGCTGGGGCGAAACGCGCGCGAGACCAGCCGCATCCTCGACGAGTACCGCGTCAAGGGAAACCTCAAAGAGGGCGTCGCGCTGGAGCGCGGCGGCACGCTTCGGGTGCTCGCCACCACCCGCTCGCTCGACGGCAAATTCCTGCACTCCAGCGCCAAAGATAACCTGATCCTCGCCGTCGCCCTGGACCTGCAGGAGCGCGAGCCCGACACCCCGTGCATCCTGCTCACCAAGGACGTGAACCTGCGCATTCGGGCCAACGCCCTGGGCATGGAGTCCGAGAATTACGAGGAGCAAGGCGTCTCGGTGTCGGATCTCTACCCCGGCGCCTGCGAGATCGCGGTCCCCGGCGACCTCATCAATAAGCTGCACGACGACAAGGGCCTGGAGCTCGACCTCAAGACCTACCCGCCCAAGATCAGCAGCAGCTCCACCCAGGACCCCGGCGCCCAGATGCGCCGCGCCTACACCAACGAATACGTCCTGCTGACCAACTCCGAGGGCGGCAATCAAAACTCGATGGGGCGCATCACCATCGAGGACCCCGACGAGCCGAACTTCGCCAGCATCGCCCCGCTCGGCCCGATGCGCGACAGCGTCTGGGGGCTCAAGCCGCGCAATAAGGAGCAATATTTCGCCCTGGACGCCCTGCTCGACAAGAATATCGACCTAGTCACGCTCATCGGCAAAGCCGGCACCGGCAAGACCATCCTGGCCATCGCGGCCGGCCTGCAAAAGGTCACCGACGAGCAGTCCTACCAGAAGCTCCTGGTCAGCCGCCCGGTCTTCCCGATGGGCCGCGATATCGGGTACCTGCCCGGCACCGTCGAAGAGAAGCTCAACCCCTGGATGCGCCCCATCTTCGACAATGTCGAGCACCTGATGGGCGTGTCGGCGGCCGACAAACGCGCGGGGCGCGGCGCCCAGGAGCTCATCGATATGGGCATCATCGAGATCGAGCCGCTCACCTATATTCGCGGCCGCTCGCTGCCCAATATCTTCCTGATCGTCGACGAGGCCCAGAACCTCACCCCCCACGAGGTCAAGACCATCCTGACCCGCGTGGGCGAGGGGACCAAGATCGTGTTGACCGGCGACCCCTACCAGATCGACAACCCCTACGTGGACAGCGAGTCCAACGGGCTGACCTACGTCGTCAGCAAATTTAAGGGACAATCGATCGCCGCCACCGTTTCTCTGTTCAAGGGTGAGCGCTCCGAGTTGGCCGAACTCGCCGCGAATCTTCTATAAGAGGCCACAACTGCCTTTATTGGAGCCCGACCCTCCGGGTCTGGCAGAATAATTTTTTTGTGAAGTGGATCTGTGATTATGAGCAACAAAAGCCCCTGGCCTAAACGACTCCTGATCGGGGGCCTGGGCGCCCTCGGCATCCTCGGCCTGGCCGCCGCCGTGGGCGCCATCTTTGACCCTTTTGACACCCAATTCGAAGACGTCGAAGACGCCCAACTCTACACCGCAGACTCCTACGCCATCCCGCGCACCGACGTGGGCGAATTGCGCGTCATGAATTGGAACGCCAAATTCGGCGGCGGGCGCATCGACTTCTTCTTTGATTGCCACGGCGACCGCGTCGACATGACCCGCGACGAGGTCATCGAGAACCTCGAAGGACTCGCCAAAAAGATCAAACAATACGACCCCGATATCCTGATCTTGCAGGAGATCGACATCAAGTCGAAGCGCGCCGCCGACGTCGACCAGATCCAATGGCTGCTCGACCACACCGACTTAAATTTTGGCGCCTACGCCTCTCAGTGGCGCGCGACCTTCGTGCCCTCCGACGGCATCGGCCACGTCGACTCCGGCAACGGCATCCTGTCGAAGTGGCAGATCAACCACGCCGAGCGCCTCGCCCTGCCGCTCATCGGCGAGCAAGACCCGGTCACCCAATATTTTTACCTGAAACGCAATATCCTGCGCGCGCGCGTCGAGGTCCCCGGCGACACCCCGCTGTGGGTCGCCAACGTCCATACCGCCGCCTTCGCCCAGGACGGCACCAAAAGCCGCCAGATCGCCATCTTCAAAGACGAGCTCGCCCGCCTCGACGAGCAGGGCAAAACCTTCATCGCCGCCGGCGACCTCAACACCGTCCCGCCCGGCTCCACCCACCTGCACGACTTCCCCGACAGCGTCTGCGAAACCGCCCGCTTCCAGGCCGACGACTACCGCCCCGACATCGGCGTGCTCGATGATTTTTACGCACAATACGACGCCGCGATCCCCCTGGATAAATACAAGGCCGACAACACCCCGTATTTCACCCACACCACCGACAAGAACGGCACCTGGAACCGCAAGCTCGACTACCTATTCACCAACGCCAAATTCAAGGAAGGTAGCGGCATGGTGCACCAGGACGAGAAGAGCGGCGGCATGGAGACGATGCCGCTGTCGGACCACGCGCCGGTGACGGCGGAGATGGCGTGGCCCCCGGAGTGATCGTTGATGTGTGATATCGGAGCCAAGCCCTGACCAGCCCTCCGGGTTCAACTCGCCCCTGGCGACAAGTGTTCTGGAACCCTCGTGGCCGGGGTCGACCCAGCGAGAAGGGCTCCAGAACACTTAAAACTCTCATCGACCCCTCTCGCAAGGGTTCTAGAAGACTTTTGGGAGGGGTGAACCCTGAAAGGCCGTTCAGCCAAAAACGATAAAATACAAAAAATCGGCGCGTCGGCCTAAAACCTACGCCATCGGAAACAACGCCCCACGCTCCGCCAGCAACTCCCCCGCAATACTGATGGCGATCTCCTCGGGCGTATTGCTCGTCATCGGCAGCCCGATGGGGGCGTAGATATTCTCGGCGTCCAACACCGATTTATCGAAGCCCGCGTGGATGAGGTCGCGGCGAATCATGGCGAGCTTTGCGGGGCTTCCCATGACGCCGATATAGGGCAGGGGGCGCTCAATCAGGCCGATGAGGGCGCGCACGTCGGCGGGTTGCTCGCGGGTCATGACGATGGCGTGGGTGAGCTCGGGGTATTTGAGGTGGGCGCCGGCGTCCTTGAAGTCGGCGACCGTGACGCGGTGGCGCGCGTGGTCATTGCCGACGAAGGTGAAGACCTCGGCGCGGGTGTCGAAGACGCTGACTGTGTAGCCGAGGTTGTTGAGCACGCGCGACAGCGCCAGGGCGCAGTGGCCGCCGCCGAAGATCGCGGCGCGCTTCCAATTGAGCAGTTGCGCCTCGAAGCGCCAGGCGTCGTCGTCGACCGTGAGGCGCACCGGGGCGGTGTTGCGGTCGATGACGCCCGATTCGCCCAGGGTCAGGCCGGCGGCGTCGATGCGCAGCAGGCCGGCTTCGTCGGCGGCGATGCGCCGGGCGATCTCGCGCACGACCTCCAGGTCGCGCCCCGGCTGCACCACGGCGTAGACATTGCTCTGCTCGCCGGCGCACCCCAGCCCCGACTTTTTGCCCGGCCCCTTTCTTCGGTGGTAGAGGGTTTGATAATACGGCGCGACTTCGGCGCCGCCGGCCAATAGCTCGACGCCGTGGGCGATCAGCTCGCCCTCCATCACGCCGCCGCCGATGGTGCCCTCGGTGCTGCCGTCAGGGCGCACAAAAATCTTCGCGCCGCGGGTGCCCGGGGAGTGGTCCGTATTGTCGCCTACCAGGCATAAAAAAGCGGGCTCTCCGCCCTCTAAATGCTCCCTAAGTCTGTGCCAGAATTCCATCTCTCGCCCTGAGTATTTACGCGTCGGTGATATGAATATTTCGGCGCCAAATGACGCCGAAACAGTGCTCTTTGCTCGTCGATGAGAGCCCCGAAAAGGGCATATAAAAATGGGCCCGAAGACGAATCTTCGGGCCCATTGCTCTGCTTATTCGCCGGCGACCGCGGCGACCGCGCCCGCCTCCGGGGTGGCCTTCTTCGGCTTATCGCCGTCCAGAATATGCGCGTGCAGCGACATCAGCACGCGCTCCGGGGTCATCGGGGCGTCGTAGGGGAAGTCGCGCTCGGCGTAGGCGCGCATGGCGTCGCGCAGCGCGAAATACGCGCCGATGCCGTACATCAGCGGCGGCTCGCCGACGGCCTTGGAGCCGCGGGGGCCCATCGGGTTCTCGGTCGAGCGCATCTTCACCTCGACCACTTTGGGGCTCGAGAAGACGTCGGGCGCCTTATAGGTCGACAGCGCGTTCGACAGCAGGCGGCCCTTCGCGTCGTAGGCGAGCTCCTCAAGGGTCATCCAGCCGATGCCCTGGGCGAGTCCGCCTTCGAGCTGGCCCAGGTCAACGACCTCGTTGATCTGGCGGCCCAGGTCATGAACCATGCGCACCGCGTCGACCTCATAGCGCCCGCGCAGGCAATCCACGGTGACCTCGAATTGGGTCACGCCGTAGACGTGGTAGGCGAAGGGATGGCCCTTCTCTTTGGCCGCGTCAAAGTTGATGCGAGGGGTCGCGAAAAAGGCGTGTGCCGAGAGCGCGACGCGGTTTAAATACGCGTGCATCACGACGTCTCCCCACTCCCACTCGGTCGCCTCGCCGTCGACGAATACCTTCTCGTCCTTGATGGTGATGGCCTCCTCATTGCAGCCCAGCTCGGGGGCCAACATCTTGCGAAAGCGCCCAAGAATCTCGCCGGTGGCCAGAATGACGGCGTTGCCGTTGAGGTCGGTGGTGGCGCTCGCCGCGCTCGGCGACATATTCGCGATGCGGGTCGTATTGGTCGACTCGACCTTAATCCGGTCGCGCGAGATGCCCAATTCAGCCGCAGCGATCTCGGCCATATTGGTGGTCACGCCCTGCCCCATCTCGACGCCGCCGGTCGACACGCTCATGCTGCCGTCGGTGTAGATATGCACCAGCGCCGACGCCTGGTTCAGGTGGATCTTGGTGAACGAAATGCCGAAGCAAATCGGCATCACCGCCAGGCCCTTTTTGGTCGAGGTATGCGTGGCGTTATATTCCTCGATGCGCTTGCGGGTCCCGGCAAGGTCGAAGGTGTCGGCCGCGTCATCCCAGCAGGCTTTGGCCTGGCAATCCTCGACGACCTGCCCGTAGGGGAAGACATCCCCGTTCGAGATCAAGTTCTTATACTGAAGCTCTTCGCGCTCGATGCCCATGGTCTCGGCCGCTTTGCTCAGCGCCGACTCCATCACGAACATCGCCTGGGGGCCGCCGAAGCCGCGGAACGCGGTGTGCGGGTGCAGGTTCGTCTTGCACGCGGCAGCGTAGATGCGCGCGTTCGGCACCCGGTAGATATTGGTCGCGTGGAAGAGCGAGCGCTCCAAAACGGCGGTCGACAGGTCGGCCGCGGCGCCGGAGTTCTGGTAAAATTTGAAGTCCAGCGCCTTGATCGTGCCGTCTTTATTCAGACCCAATTTGAAGTCGGCCGAATAGGGATGACGCTTGCCGGTCATCTGCATATCGTCGATGCGGTTGAGCACGATCTGAACCGGCTTGCGCAGGATGCGCGCGGCCATCGTGACGATGCAGGCCCAATGGGTCGCCTGATCCTCTTTGCCGCCAAAGCCGCCGCCGAGGCGCTTCACGTCGACCTCGATCTTATGTTGCGGCACGCCGCAAATGCGGGCGCAGGCCGTCTGCACGGCGTAGGGGCTCTGGGTCGAGGAGTAGCAGCGGACCTGGTCGCCCTCGGTCGGAATCGCGCGGGAGCGCTGGGTCTCAAGGTACAGATGCTCCTGGCCGGCGATCTCGCATTCGCCCTCGACGATAAGGTCGCAATCATCCCAGGCCGCGTCGACGTCGCCGATCGCGAAGGTGCGCGGCGGGGCGATAAGCTGGCCCTTTTCGTGGGCGACGCGCGGGTCGACGATGACCGGAAGTTCGTCGATCTCGACGTCGATAAGCCCGACCGCGTGGTGCGCGATTTCGGGGGTCTCGGCCACCACGACCGCGATCGGCTGGCCGATGAATTGGACAAGATCTTCGGCGATCAAGACCTCGTCTTTAAGGATAGCTCCGACCTGGTTCTCGCCGGGGATATCCTCGGCCGTGAAGACCGCCGTCACACCCTTGAGGGCACGCGCGGCGCTTAGATCGAGGTTCTTAATCGTGCCGTGGGCGACCGGCGAGCCGAACACGGCGACATGCAACATGCCGGCTGGCTCGGGGTTATCATCGACATAAAGGGACTCGCCGCGAGTGTGAAAGGCTGCGTCAAGATGCTTTTTCATGGGTCACGATCGTTTATGAGACGGTAAAATAGGGAAATAGAAGCGCCCGGGATTTAGCTCGCGAATTCGTCGAATCGCACGCGCTCGGGATAGCATTCGGTGAAATGCGCGATCATAAATTGGCGCACGAGCAGGCGCTTATAATCCGCGCTGCCGCGCACGTCGCCGATCGGGCTCGCCTCCCCCATCGCGATCTCGCAGGCCTCTTGCAAGGTCGCCGGGCTGATCGTTTTGCCGACCAGGAAATCGCAGGTCTTTCGCAAATACAGCGGAACGGCCGCGACGCCGCCCATCGAAATTCCAACCGCCTCGATGACTCCATCGGCGTTCGCCTTGCAGCGAAAACCACTGCAGACGGTCGCGATATCAAGGGCGGTACGCTTGGACAATTTTTCGAAGTTCACGCGGGTTTGCGCGCACTCTTTGGCCGCGCCGGGAATCACGATCTCGACGATCAGCTCGTCGGCGCGTTTGTCGATGACCTTATAGTTGAGGAAGAAGTCCTTCATCGCCACCGAGCGCTGCTCTTTGCCGTTGCTCAAAATAAGCGTGGCGCCCAGGCCGAGCAGGAAGTTGCTCATATCGCCGATCGGCGAGGCGTTGACGATATTGCCGCCGAGGGTCGCGCGATTTCGCAGGTGCAGCGACGCGATAAGCTGCAGGTCATCCTGTATCGAGGGGATGAACTTCTGGACCAACGGGTCCGCGCCGAAATCCTCGAAGGTCGTCAGCGCGCCGACGTGCAGGTCGCCGTCGACGGCGCGGATGCCGCGCATATGCTTGAATTTACCCGAGATTTTGCTGCCGAAGTGGTTGAGGATCTTCACCGAGGCGTCGGGGATCTTCTCGCCCTGCTGGACGTAGAGGTCGGTGCCGCCGGCGACGAAATAGTCGATGGGGTTGCCGCCAAGGGAGACTTCGGGTTGCTCGATCGCGCCGAGGCGCTCGGCCATTTCGCTGAAGTAGGCCGGCAGCATCTCGGCCTCGACCAGCGCCGCGACGCGGTCGCCGGCCTGCCAGATATCGGCCCACTCGCCGCCGTCTGAAAAGCGCTCGATGAGTCGGTCGCCCGCACGATTAATCGCCTCGTAACCGGTGCAACGACACAAATTACCGCTGATGGCGCGCTGCATCCCGGCGCGCGTGGGCTCGCCGCGCTCGGCCATCAAATACCAGCTCATCGACACGATAAACCCGGGCGTGCAATAGCCGCACTGCGCCGCGCCGAAGTCGACGAACGACTGCTGCACCGGCGAGAGTTGGTCCATATTGACGCCCTCAATGCTGACCACGTGGCGGCCCTGCATCTCGCCAAGCGGCACCAGACACGAGGTCACCGGCTTATAGTCGACATACGCTTTTTGGGTGTCCGACCCTTCGACCAGGTCGCCGATCAACACCGCACACGCACCGCAATCGCCTTCCTTGCAGCCCTCTTTGGTGCCGGTAAGGCGCTCATTGCGGCGCAGGAAATCCAGAAGCAAAAGTCCCGGCGAGGCATCCGTCGAGATATATTGGTCGTTGAGCCAGAATTCGGTTGTCATAATCGTTCGTCAGTGTGAGGAGCACCGGGCGGTTAACGCTGAAATTACGTCACATCATAATCCCGCGCAGGCTAACAAATCAGCGCTCATTTGCACAGTATCGGCGCCACCCAGCGCGCCCAAAAAACAAAACCCCTGTCCTATCGCGTTCAACGAGGCGCGATAGGACAGGGGTTTAGTCAGTACGACGCGACAGGACCAAGTCGCTTGATGCTGCGGCGATCCACTCGCAGCCTCGGTGCTTGACGCAAGTTGATAATGACTTTCATTTGCAACTAAGTCAAGACACAATTTCGCCACGCGAGCGCACTCTGTCTCTCAGGTCGAAAAAAAGTGGCTTCACATTCGCCTTTTGATTAGGGTGAGCTCACAACCCTTGGGAGTTTATTTATCGCATTCATATCGCCCACCCACCGAGACCTTTTATGAAATATACCCTTACCCTCTGCATCCTGGCCGCCGCGTTTCTCATCAATCCCCTGTGGGGTTGCGGTGACACGGCCGAGTCCGATTTCTCGTATGACCGCCAGGATATGGTGGAATATTCGGTCGGCACCTGGACCGGGTCGCTGAAACTAGCGTCGGGCGAGCAGACGGATTTCGAGCTCGTCATCACGGAGCCGGCCGCCCAGACCGACGCGCAAGGCCTTGAGCTGCGCAAGGTCAAACAGTCGTCGTGCAATCAGCGCCAGTTCAGCCAGAGGTTAGGCGCGTATTTTGTGCGCCCCGCGTTTGCCTGCGTGAGTTCGTCCAATTTAGCCATCACGGCCAAACTCACCACGAGTGATGGAAGCTTTCGGGATCAACCCCTAAACGGCGAAATGGCAGTGCGGAGCCTGCACCTTAGTCACGCGTCGCTCAGCTTTGCGCTGCCCGACGGCGGCGGACTCCACGCCGAATGCGACGCCGATAAGAAATGCGCCAGCGGCTCTTTCTTCACGATGGAGCAGAATAATCGCGCTCAAGGCGAGTTTGTCTCGATGACGAAAAACTGAGTTATTTCAGACACCTGCGAGACCGAAGACATCTCCAGCATAACGAAACAAAAGACCCGACCGACGAGGTTGCGCCCTCGCCGGTCGGGTCTTTTGTTTAAGAACTCTGCGCTATCGTCGGGTGCGTCGCTTGGACGCTAGCCAGCGTAAACGACGCGATGGCGACGGTGTTCGATCTCCTCCCGCTCGCGCCATGCTTCGAGCCTTGGGCTACCGATATAACCGCCGGCCAGGGCCGCGAAGAGGCCGAGAACAATGCCCAACAAAGACCACCAGAGGACGGTTGCGACCGCGTCGCTCGCATCGCCGGCGGCCGACTTCGCGGTCGCCGCGATTTCCTCACCGGCTTCCTCCAGACCCGCCAGGGCTTCCTGATAGGTCTGAGCCCACTGATCGACGGTCTCGCTGGCCTCGGCGCGGCTCATATTGGTGCGGGCGGCGAGCACATTGACGACCGCGTCGCGGTCGGCGGCATCAACCACGCCGTCGAGGCTACCAAAGGCCTGATTAATGGCCTGACTCAGCTCTTGTTGGGCGTCTTGGGGAGAAGCCGCAATATCTCGGGCCGTATCACCCGCGATACCTTTAAGGTCCTCGGCTGTCTCTTCAACTTGGCCGGGCTGCAGGGCCTGGGAGTCGGTCTGGCGAAGCATTTCCTGCGCCTCGCGCTGAATCGTGCTCACGATCTGACCACGTTGCAGTTCCGGCGTTTGCTTGCCCACCTCGTCGATCACACCACCAACAGCACCGGCCGCCACGCTCGCCCCTTTGGAGACCACGCTCGTGACCCCGCTGACCAGGCTGGAGGTGAAGCTCGTCACCCCGAAGATGCCCAGCAAAAAGGCCAGCGCCCACACCACACCGGCGTTCAACGCCCCGTCGAGCCCGCGCGGCTTGCCGGCGAGTCGCCCGGAGACCCAACCACCCACAAATAGGGCGACGATAATCTGTACGGCGAGCCACAGGCCCATGCCGACCCCAAATCCGCTGAAGGGGTCGGCGTCCTGCGCCGGGTCAAAGCTGCTTAACCCGACGGCCGCCCCGAGCATGCTGAGCATGAACCAGACGGCCAGCGCCATCGCCGTGCCGGCAAAAATCGCGCCCCAAGAGGCGCGCGCCGGCGGCACGACGCGCTCTTCTTCGCCCTCGCGCCGATATTCGGAGTCTCTAACTTCCTCTCTCGTTATCGAGTCTCTGGTCATAACTGCCCCCGCGTTGGAAAATGTGTGCTGTCACTCATCGCGGCGTCCACCGAGCAGCCGACGTCTTGTGTCGTCTACGCCGAACACTCGCTGGAAAGCCACGCATCACACCTACAGCTCAAAACCCAACATGCGCACATACCCCATAGTTATCAACAACTTAAACCGAGACCAAACAATCTAAGCAGCGTGTGTTTTCTGTCATATTTTTTACTAATTGCCAAATTTTCGCGACTCATCCACTGCGCCTGCTCGGCCCAATGGCTGTTGGATGACAAAACACGTTCGCGCGCGCTGCCCCTCAACTCTGGTATTTAACGCGTCGGTGCTGCGGGCGCGTCGGGTGTTTCGGGGCCGCCACCGATGGCAGATGATCCACGCATCGACTCGCGAATCGACGCCTGGGTGTCGGCCAAAGGCGATTGGTCGACAGTGAAGAGGTGTTGGTGCACCTGGTCGAGGTCGACGATAAGCAGGAGCACCGCGGCAAAGGCGAGCACCAGCGCCAAGCTGGCGAGCAGGTTGCGGGTGCCGGCGAGCCCAAAATTCAGACCCATCACGACCATCGACAGCAAGGCCACCAAATACAGTGTCCAGATCAGGCTGGGAGGGATCCGGTAGTGAAGACTGACGGTGACGCGTTCTTCGTGGCGGTCGATCACGTCATTGAGCGCGTCGATATAGAGCCCCACCGGGACCGAGCGCGGGCGCGCCGCGGCGGCAATATCAGCCTGCTCCCACAACGCGTTCTGGATGCGCGTCGAGTTTCGAATCGCGTCATCCAGGTCGCCCATTTCGAGCGGGCGAAGGCGAGTGTCGACGTATTCGGAGAGCAACTTCTTGGAGGCATCGCGCGGCGCTTCGGGCAGAAAATCCGTGCGCAAAAAAGTCGTGCCGATATCGTTTGCCTCCTGAAGCACCAGTGCCTTTCGCTGACCGAAGCGGTCCGCCGCAATGCCGAAACTAATCGCCAGCAAAAACCCGAGCAGCGCCAACAGCGCGGCGAGGATGGTCCCGGTCTGGGCGCGCTGCTCCGGGTCGACATGCTCGCGCCGCCAACGCCCAACCCAATAGCCGCCTTCCACCATCAACCAAAAGAAGGCAATCGTCCCGGCGAAGAAGAACCACCAATGCGTCTCGCTGGATAGGACCTCGTCGATCATCGCTGCCTCCGTGGCGCCTGCCAAATTTCAAATACTGCCGCTCGCGCCACTAGGCCGGCGTCGGCTCGCTGGGCCGGTCGGAAGGCGTGTAATCGGGGTCAAATTCACGGCGATGAATCATCTGGCGCATGCGGACAGCCAGGCTCACAAAGACGATGCCGGCGAGGATTGCATAGGCCCCGACCACCCAGGCAAAGATACGCAACCCTAAGGACGGCCAGGCCAATAGAACGACCCCGAAGACCAGCGCCAACACACCACTCACCGCCAGCAGCCAACTGCCGCCAAAGATACGCCGCAGATCCACGTAGGCGACGATCTCCAACACCCCTCGAATAATCGCCCAGAAAGCAATGATGAACACCAATACGCCCACGGTGATCTGCGGCCAAATGAACGTGATCACGGCCCCGCCAATCCCGGTGAGTCCCGCCAAAATCAACGGCCAAGTATCTCCACGAGAGGTGCGCCCACCGCTGGCCGCGTAGACCAAGGCGGTGACTCCATCGCCCAATAGAGTCACCCCGAAGAGGATCACCAGGGTCGCCAGCGTGGGCCCCGGCCAGACCAGCGCGATTAAACCGAATAGCAAGGCCATGACGCCGCGCGCCATCATCCAGCCCCAGTTTTCGTAGGCGACTTGCTCCCTGATATATGTGGTCACGGTATCTCTCCCCTTCAAAATGGTCAGCACCGTCAGCATCGCTGCCTACGGACACGCGGATCACTCCCCACGAAAATAGCAACGATTTCAACAACTTCCACCAAAACCAACCACATAAACAGCGCCCTCCCTCATTGGCGAAGATCCTTTTCGAGGGAATCCCGCACATCGATAAGCGGCTGCTGGTCGACACTGAAGGCGCGCTGAACGGGGCGATCGAGGTCGATAATGAGCACCAACACTCCGGAAACGGCGAGCACCACGGCGAAGGTGAGCACGGCGCTGCGGGCGTCGCGCAAACCGGCGCTATAACCCATGACCATCAGGGTGAGGATCGCGATCCCGAAGAGCACGATCATGATGATAATCGGCAGACGGTACACGACCGTCGTGGTAATTCGCGCCTCGTCCAGATCGATCATCTCGTTCAATGAGACGATAAATAAACCCGCGAATTCCGAGTTAGGGTTCACAGATTCCAACGCGATCGCCTGATCCCATAGCTGCGTCTGAATCTTCCCGGAGCGCTCGCGCAACCGCGGGATTGTAGACGGGTCCGCCGGGGTAATTCGCAGATTCGCATACTCCAATAGAAGGCGCTGAATCTTGTCGGCATGCGCCGGTGGTAGATATTTCGAACGCAGGTAGGTCGTGCCAATCGCGTTCGCCTCATCGAGCACAATTCGTCGTCGATTCTCGAAATGTTCCGAGGCGATGCTGAAGCTGAAGGCTAAAAAGAAAGACAGGAGCGTGAGCATCCCGTTTAGCACATTGGCCGCGTGAAATTTCGTATTCGCATCGACGCCCTCTCGCCGCCGCGCGAGCCAACGCCCCACTTCGAAGACGAATAATAATAGAATCACCACCGCCAGAAGGACCCAGCCGTGCATCGGATCCACCCGCTTGAGTTGGTCGAGCATCGCTATCCCCTCAAACTTTCGGCGTCTGGCCCAATTTATGAGCGGCGCGCTTTTGGCGAACAGAATGCGTCACCATAATCGCGGCGTTCGGCAAAATCATCAGCAGCGCGTAGGCGAGCACCACCGTGTCGACGCCCGTGTTCGGGAAGAGCGTAATTCCGAAGAGCAGCACCAGACCGGCGTTTCGAATGCTGGTCACGGTCGCCAACAAACGTCGGTCCGCGCCGTCCCCACCACCCAGCACCCACCCGATGAGCCAGGTGCCAGCTACAAAGAGAACGAGCACCAACAAAACACTGCCGCCGAGGGCTTCAGCTGCATCTTTTTTGATCGCGCTGCCCACGAGCATCGCCGCGACGAAGGAAACCGTCGACATTAGGTTGATCGGCCGAGCAAGCTTCTCAGCGAGCTCGGGCGTGTGTCGACGCACCAGCGCTCCCAGGGCCATCGGCGCGAGCACCGCGGCCAAAAACGCGAGGATATTTCTGACGGCGATCAACTGACCGGGATCGCGCGGCATGGGCATCAGCGCGACTCCCACAGGCGTCGTGATCAGCGAGAGCATCGACAATAGGAACAATAGCGCGGCGGCCTGCGCCAGATGCCCGTCAATCTTGGTGCTAAATTGCAGGACATTGAGCCCTCCGGGCGCCAGCGCCAACAAAATCAGCGCGACCTGGGCATCGAGCGGCATCGGAATCACTGCGATCAGCCCGGCCGCGAGTAACGGAACGAGCAGCAGGTTCGCGAGAAGCGATCGGCCAACGAGGCCGCGGTCTCGCAGCAACCCGTTGACCTGCGCCCAAGTCACGGACAACCCAATATAGGCCATCGCGGTGACGACGAAGATAATCTCTAGCAAGAGTGTCCATCGGAACGCGTTCATGGTGCCCCCCAGCACGGGTCTATCGCTGCTATCAACTCATCAAGCGCCCGGGCATATCGCTCGGGCGCCTGATACCTAGCGAGTCAGTCCCGTGACATCATCGCCAGCGCCTCCTTGTCGAGGTCGCGAATCCGCTCACCGCGCAGATCAATCGTCACCTGCTTGATGGTCCCCCCTTCGAAAGTAAAGGGCGACTGGTATTCGCTCGACACCGGCTGACCACTATCTCGCCCGACCGCCAGGCCTTCACCAGCCAGCGAGAAGGCCCCGGGTTGAGTCTTGATCTCAATCGTACCGACAACCTGCTCGTCGATATATAAGTCGACACGTCCCGTCGGGCTGGGGCCATCCGAGCCGGTCATATCAAAGCGCGCACCGAAGGTGTGCTTCCCCGTCGGGATCGTCTTATTCGAAGTGACGATCTGCTCGGTCTCCCCCAGCCAATTATAGACATAGTGTAGGCGACGATCTTTGATGAAGAGGGAGTGCCCGCCGAAGCGGCCGCCCTGCGCGAAGAGCACGCCCTTGGCCCGCTCCTTCTCCACCTTTAGCTCGCAGCCGATGTCGAATGAGCGCCCGTGCGTCTTGGCCGCGACCATCTCGGGCACGTCCGCGCAATCGGGGTAATACACATATACGTCTCGATCGGGCGAGGGTTGCGGCCGCGGACTCATCAGCACCTCGCGGGCAGTGCGGTCGTCCAGCGGGAGACCGTTGTAGCGCCCGGCGAAACCGAACCAGAGCTGCTTTAACTGTTCAAGCTTATGGGGATGCTTGCGGGCCAGGTCGTGGGCCTGACTACGGTCTTCATCGAGGTTGAAAAGCTCCCAGCGATCGCTGGCGAAGTTCCCCCAACCAGACACCGTGGGATGAACCGTGGCGGCGTGCCAGCCCTCGTACCAGATGCCGCGCGAGCCGAGCATCCCGTAGATCTGCGCGCGCTTTTTGGTCGGCGCCTTCTTGTCTTCAAAGGTATGCTTGAAGCTCACGCCCTCGAGCTCCGACTGGGTATAGCCCTTCACCACATCCGGCGGCTCAATGCCGAGGCAATCGTAAATCGTTGGGACGATATCAATCGCGTGGCAGTATTGGTCACGCGTCTCCCCCTTCGACTTGATGCCTTTGGGCCAGCTTATGATCATCGGGTCGGCGGTGCCGCCCTCGTGGCCTGAATAGCGTTTGTACATCTTGAACGGTGCACAAAACGCCTGCGCCCAGCCGTTGGGATAATGGTTATAGGTCTTCGTTGAGCCGAGAACGTCGAGATATTTCATATTATCTTCGAGGCTATCCGGCACGCTGTTGAAGAACTTATTCTCGTTAACCGAGCCATTCGGGCCCCCCTCGCCGCTGGCCCCGTTGTCGGAGACGACGACCACAAGAGTGTTGTCGAGCTGACCGGTCTCATCGAGGTAATCGAGCAGACGACCGATATGGTGGTCGCAATGACTCACGAAGCCGGCATAGACCTCGGCCATACGGCAAAAGAGCGTCTTCTCGTCGTCCTTCAAGCTATCCCAATCGCGGATAATATCGGTGTCGGGCCATTTTTTGCCGTCGGCGCTTTTTTCGTTGATATAGGCGTTGATAGGCGGCAGCTCGGTCCCCTTGGGCAGAATCCCCATCTTGATTTGGCGCTTGAGCGCCTCTTCACGGTACTTATCCCAGCCCATATCGAATTTCCCGGCGTATTTATCAGGCCATTCCTTGGGGACCTGATGCGGCGCGTGACCCGCGCCGGGGCAGAAATACATGAGCCAGGGTTTCTGCGGGGCGATGACCTTGGCATCGCGAATATAGCGAATCGCGGTGTCGGCGATGTCAACGCTGAGGTGGTAGCCCTCCTCGGGGGATTTTGTGATCTCGGCCGGCTGATTATCCTGGAAGAGGTCGGGGTAATATTGGTCGGTCTCACCGCCGAGGAAACCATAGAATCGCTCGAAGCCACGTCCCAACGGCCACTGGCGTTTGCTGGCCGCCATATGCGTTTGCTCACCCGGCGTCAGATGCCACTTACCAACCGCGTAGGTATTGTAGCCGCGGTCGACCAGGATCTCGGAGATGAACCCATTCTCAAAGGGAATATGCCCGTTCGATCCAGGAAAGCCAGACGAGGCTTCGGCGATACACGCCATGCCATTGGAGGTTGCGTTTCGCCCGGTCAAAAGACAGGAGCGGGTGGGCGAGCACAGCGCGGTGGTGTGGAAGTTGGTGAAGCGCAGGCCCTGATTGGCGAGGCGGGTCATATTGGGCGTCTCGATCAACCCGCCGAAGCTCTCGAACGCGCCAAAGCCGACGTCATCCCACACGATATATAAAATATTGGGGGCGTCTTTCTCGGCAGAGGGCGACTCGTATGCGGACCAATCGGCCTGGGAGTCACGGACGTCGAGGGCGATATGCCCTTGAAAGCGTTTTTTGCTCATCGGTTTTGTCCTGATATTCGAAGTTTTATATTTTTGGGCACCGAGGCCTGCGTGGTGACCTGAGCTGCGCAAAGGCCACCACGCCTTCAACTTCTTCAGCGGCGGTTAGTCGCGCCGATGAGCCATCTGGGCCTCCATATCCGGGTCTTGATACGGCATTCCTTTCAGCCCAATCGTAACCTTCTCGACCACGCCCCCCTGAAAGGTGTCGGGCGATGAATAGTCGTCACTGGCCGGACTCCCGACGTCGCGCCCCACGGTGATGACGCCCTCAAGGCCAAAGAACCCGGGCTGAGTTTTCATGGTGTCCGAGGCGATCTCCTTGCCGTCGATAAATAGCTTCACCGGGCCGATGGGGCTCTGGTTATCGTCATGCTTCTGGATCTCGAAGCTCACGCCCACGGTGTGTTTGCCGGGCTTAAGCGGCTTCGTTGCGCTGATCTTCTGCTGCAATTCGCCCAACCAATTATAGACGTAATGGAGCCGCCCCCCTTTGACATAGAGTGTGTGGCCGCCGGCGTTACTGCCCTGGGCGAAGATGACGCCGTCGGGTTGCCCACCTTTGTCGACGGTGACCTCCGCCGCGATGTCATACGAGCGCTGCGTGGTGCTCGCGCCAACCCCCTGGGGTACCGGTTCGGTGTGCGGATAATAGACGTACTCGGTGCGCGGCTTGCCGGGCTGTGGCCGGTTGGCCGCGAGGACCTCCACGGCGGTTCGATCATCGAGCGGAAGCGCGTTATAGCGCCCGGCGAACATCGCCCAGATATTCTTCATCTCCTCAAGCTTCGCGGGATATTTCTCAGCCAGGTCCTTGGTCTGGCTCCGATCCTTTTCGAGGTTAAATAGCTCCCAGCGATCTTGCTCAAAGTTGCCCCAGCCGCTGGTTGCCGGATGCACGGCGCTGGCATGCCAGCCGTCGTACCAGATGCTACGCGTCCCCAGCATGCTATAGAACTGCGCGCGTTTATTGGTCTTGGCCTCCGCGTGATCAAAGGTGTGCGCGAAGCTCACCCCTTCAATCTCCGACTGGGTATAGCCATGGACGACGTCCGGCGGATCGATATCCATGCAGTCATAGATGGTCGGAACGATATCGATCGCGTGGCAATATTGGTGGCGAATCTCGCCACGCGCCTTGATGCCCTTGGGCCAGGCGACCAACAGCGGGTCGGCCGTACCGCCCTCGTAATTGGCGTAACGCTTATACATCTTGAAGGGCGCGCAGAACGCCTGCGCCCAACCGTTGGGATAGTGGTTATAGGTCTTCGGAGAACCCAGCTCATCGATATATTTAAGGTTTTCCTTGGTGGTATCGACGATTCCGTTGAAGAACTTCATCTCATTGACCGTCCCGTTCGGACCGCCTTCCCCGCTGGCGCCGTTGTCGCTCACAGCCACAATGATGGTGTTATCAAGCTCACCGGTGGCCTCAAGGTGGTCGAGTATACGACCGATATGATGGTCACAATGGCTGACGAACCCGGCGTAGACCTCGGCCATGCGCGAGAATAATTTTTTCTCGTCGGCGCTCAGTGACTTCCAGGGGCGCACCACGTCTTGCTCCGGCCAGGGCTTACCGTCGACGCTGGTCTCATCCATATACTCGTTAAGCTTGGGCAGTTTCGTCCCCTTGGGCACCAACCCCATCTTGATCTGGCGGGCCAATGTCTGCTTTCGATAGGCTTCGTAACCCATGTCAAATTTGCCCTTATATTTGTCGGCCCACTCCTTCGGCACATGATGCGGGGCGTGACCACACCCGGGGGCAAAATACATCATCCAGGGCTTGTCCGGCTCAACCGCGCGGGCGTCTCGAATATATTGCAGTGCCTTGTCGGTGATATCTTTGGTGAAATGGTATCCGTCTTCGGGCAGATAGGGCTGGTCCACGGACTGATTGTCCTGGATAAGCAACGGGTACCACTGGTTGGTTTCGCCGCCTAAGAATCCGTAGAAACGCTCGAACCCGCGCCCCAGCGGCCACTGCCGGCGCGAGCCCGCGGCGTGATTGTCATAGTCCGGCGTCAGGTGCCACTTCCCGAGGTGATAGGTGCTATAGCCCTCGTCGACGAGCACCTCTTGGAGCATGGCATTCTCGAACGGAATACGCCCGTTCGAGCCGGGGTATCCGGTGGCAAATTCCGAGATACACGCCATCCCATTGCTGGTCGCGTTGCGACCGGTCAGCAAGCAGGCGCGCGTCGGCGAGCACAGCGCGGTGGTATGAAATTGGGTATAGCGCAGCCCCATATCGGCGATGCGAGTCATGTTTGGCGTTTCGATGAGCCCGCCATAACAATCGAAGGCGCCAAAGCCGACGTCGTCCCACACGATATAGAGGATATTCGGCGCACCATCGCGCGCTTTGGGCGGCGAATACGCGGACCAATCCGGCTCAGCGTCACGAGCATCCAGCGCGATACGTCCTTGAAAGCGTTTCTTGACCATTCTTCTCTCTGGTATGAGGTTTCAATCCGTTCGAAACTGCGTTCATTTGATGACCAGGTCCACGACAACACTGGCGCTCAGGAGGAGCCCGACCACCAGAATAAATACCGCTGAAAATAGTGCGCTGCTCAGTCTCCTCTTCTGACCACTTCGGCGCCGCAAATCACGCGCGTAAATCACATACTCTGCGATCCCCAACACGATGGTCAGGACGCCGCCAACCAGAAGCACAAGCCCAAGGTGATGCGGGGCCTGGTCGAGTTCAGACTGCTTGCTCTGCAGGTCCCCAAGTTTGCTCAGATACTGAAAAAATTTCGCGATCGTGAAGCCAAAGCTGACCATGGAGACCGCGGTGCGCACCGCCGCCATCAGCGTGCGCTCAGCCGCCTCAACGCTGCGCTGATAGGCCAGGTCAGTGCGCTGCTCGCCTAGCGTCTCGGTCGGGGAATCCCCCGCTGGATCGGTCGTCGTCTTCTCCGCCATTGCGCTCGCGTGCCCTCCCCGCGCCTCCGGGTCCGTAGCCTATTGGACGCGCTCGTCTCCGGAGCGCCTTGGCTGATTACGTCTGATGACGGCGCCGTTGACGCCGGCGCCGAGGCGGATGCCGGCTCGGCCGCTCGGTCTTCGCGCGCTCCTCACGCCTCAATATCTCCATCACCAGGGCGGCGTCATTTCCGCTGCGCAATAGCCCACCCATCACCTGCATCGGTTCGTCAATATGTGTAAAAAACGCCTTATACCCGGCACATAGATAGTTCAGCCCCGACTCGCCATCGGGGGTCTGCATGAACCGGTTTCGCGGGCATTCGCCATTGCAGGCAAAGCGCACCTCGCAGTTCAGGCAATGCTCAGGGAGGGTGTCTTTTTTGGCGCGCCCGAAGGCACGTTGGCGCTCAGAGGAGACCAACTCAAGCAAATGCGCGTCGCGAATATTGCCGAGCAGAAAGTCCGGTTCGACATAGTGGTCGCAGGAGTAGAGGTCGCCGTTGTGCTCCAGCGCGACCGCATCCCCGCAGGTCTCGGCGAAGATGCACATCGACTGCGGCAGGCGCATCCAGCTGGCTAAAGCTGCCTCAAATTGGGGCAAAAACACCTGACCGACGTCGTTTCGCACCCACTCATCGAAGATGGCGATCAGAAAATCGCCCCACTTTTGGGGCTCGACGGAGCGCTCGGTGACCATCTTTCCGTGCTGCGTATAGAGCGGTCGCCCCTCACCACCGCTGCCCCAGCCCTCTTCGGCTTGCTGGCGCGTCTCCGGGCTGACCCGCTCAACAATCGGAATGAACTGAATAAATTGAGCGCCTAGCTCATCACGAAAAAACCGGTAGACCTCCAAGGGAGCGTCGGCGTTTTGGTCATGCACGGTGCATAATATATTGAAGTCGACCTGATGCGCCTTTAGGAGCTTTGCCGCGCGCACCACCTTATCAAATGTCCCGCGACCGCCCTTATCTACCCGATACGCGTCATGCATCGCGCGCGTGCCGTCGATCGAAAGCCCAACCAAAAACGAATGTTCGCGGAAAAACGTACACCACGCATCGCTGAGCCGGGTCCCGTTCGTCTGGATGGTATGCTCGATCGTCATATTGGGACGGCGGTATTTCTCGACGACTTCGAGCGCGCGCTCAAAGAATTCCAAGCCCATCAATGTGGGCTCACCGCCCTGCCAGGCGATGGTCACATGCGCGCCGCGTTGGGACTCAATTACCTGCCGAATATAGAGTTCGAGCAGGTCATCAGCCATGCGAAAAGGACTCCCCGGATAGAGCGCTTCCTTGGACAGGAAGAAGCAATATTTGCAGTCCAAATTGCACACCGCCCCGGTGGGCTTGGCCATCACATGAATATTGGAGGGGCCACCTTTGGGCCATGTCGTGGGGCGCGCCGGCATCGCAGAGGCGCATCCCGCGCAATCGGAGGGAGGCGTCGGCACAATAGGAGTTTCACTAGACGTCATGGAGCAGTCCCGTTTAGCGATAGTCGTACTGCCCACTATCCATTGAAATTATTTAATTATTTATCGCGGTCCGCGACCACGCAGAGCGCAGCCGCGGCCAAAAGAACTACGAGCCCCACCAGGAGTGAAATCGGGCGACGCTCAAACCGTAGACACCCGGCCAAAGTGGGCAAAGATCTTTTTTGAATACTCACCACCCACGACCTCAACCAAAGCAAACCGAACACCGCGCTACCCCCGACCTGGCCTGCGCGGGGGCGACTCCCCGCTCTCCTCCATCGAGCGCATTTCTCGCTCCAAAAAATAGTTCAGCCCTGTTCGAATGGCCGCGACCGCGGCGAGTTTTCCGAGCTCCGCCCAGGAGGGCGCGATGGTGGTCGCGAGGATGTCCGCGGCGAGTTGAAATTCGAGGGCGATGGCCAGATATTGGGAGAGCACCAGACGGATATGGCGAAACCCGTGTCGTCCCGCATCCGACGCCTCGCGCGGCGCCCGCACAATATGCGCAACCGCCGCCATGACGCCGACGACGACCACCAACGCCCCCAGCATCTCGATGCCCAGGCGCGCCCATGATAGGACCACGATCACCGTCTGCTCGAACGCCTCCATGACCGCCCCCGCGTGCTATTAGTTGGACTGTCGAATTACGTCACAAAAAGTGTAGACGCGGACCCAAGTTAGAGAAGTCCATTGCCCTTCGCTCTCTTCGGATCTCACAGCCCCCGCGCCCCATCAGGAAGAATATCCAATGAAAATATACCTCTTAGGCGCCACCGGCCGCGTCGGCCAACGCATCCTCACCAAAGCACTCGCCGACGCCCACGCCATCACAGCCCTGGTTCGGTCGCCGGATAAGATCGCAACGCGCTCAGATCGGCTCAGACTCGTCACCGGTGACGCGTTGAGCGAGCAGGATATCGTCGGGTCAATGGCCGGCTGTGACGTCGTCATCAGCGCCCTGAATACCGACAAGAATCAGGTGTTGTCTCGGAGCACGCCGCTTATCCTCAAGGCGATGCAAGCGCACGGGATCTCGCGCATCATCACCATCGGGACCGCCGGCATTTTGCAAAGCCGCAGCCAACCCGATATCTATCGGTTTCAGTCACGAGACTCGAAGCGTCGCTCGACGACTGCGGCCGAAGACCACCTGGCCGCCTACGAGCTTTTGGCCGCCTCGGCCCTGGACTGGACGGTCGTTTGCCCGACCTATTTGCCCGATGGGGATGAAGAAGGCGAGTACCGGTCCGAGGTCGATTTTCTGCCGGAGGGCGGCAAGAGAATTTCGGTGGGCGATACGGCGGCTTTTGCGTATTCGCTCCTGTTCAATGATACTTATATGCGCAAGCGCGTCGGGCTCGCGTATTAAACAAACTATTTCTAAGCATATAGGCCAATAAATCATGCGCATATTTCGATATTGTTTTATTCTCTCGGTCCTCTTATTCGCGCTCGCCTGCAGCGACGATGCGCCATCGGATGAGGGGCGAGATACCGGCTCCGCGCCGGATGCCAGCGATGCCTTGTCTGACGCGCACCAGGCTGACGACGCAGGGGCCCCGGATGCGCATATAGACGAGGATGCAGGGGCGCCCGACGATGCCGGGACGCCCGACGATGTCAGCAATGTTGGCGATGCTACCGACGCTACCGACGCCAGCGATGCTGACGCAACCGACGCAACCGATGCCACCGACCCCGAGGACGCCAGTGATACCGGGACGCCCGACACGCAAGAGCCTGTGTGCGACCTGGCCTGCGACACCCCGCCCGCCGACACCTGCGCCGACGCCGACACACTCCGCAGCTTCAGCGCCCCGGGGCTCTGCGAAGACGCCGCCTGCACCTACGATTTCGTCGACACCGCCTGCGCCTTTGGCTGCGAAAACGGCGCGTGCAAAGCCCCCGATAATTTCCTCATCAGCGAGGTTTATTACGACGCGCCGGGCGCCGACAAAGAGAGCTTTATCGAGGTCTACGGCCCCGCGAACACCGCGGTAGACGGCCTGCGGCTGGTCGCGGTCAACGGAAATGGTGGCGGCGAATACGCCACGATCGACCTCATCGGCCAGACCAATAGCGAGGGCTTCTTCGTGGTCATGCAGCCCAGCGCCCCCGCCGAGTGGCTAGCCCTGGCCGACCAACTCGACAACAAAGCCGACCTGCAAAACGGCCCCGACAGCGTCCAATTGCGCTTCGGCGAGCAGGTCATCGACGCGCTGGCCTACGGGGAGTTTAGCGCCACCGAGGTGGCTGCCGGGCTGGGCGAGCCGGCGGTGGACGCGCCCGCCGGCCAGAGCCTGTCGCGCGACGAGAATATGACCAATACCCACGATAATTTCAGCGATTTCCAGCTCGCCGACCCCAGCCCGGGCGTTGGTTTTTCGCTCCCGAGTTGCACCGACGCCTGCACTCAGGGGAGCACGGTTTGCGACGGCGAATCGGCGCTGAAGACCTGTGAAATGCAGGCGTCGGGGTGTTTGGATTGGTCCGCGCCGGTCGCCTGCTCCGCGTCGCAGACCTGCAGCGCCGGCGCCTGCCAGGACACGGTCGACCCCGACGACTGGTTCGACCCGCAGAGCTGCTCTGGCGCCGCCTGGAGCGCGGCCGACGCGCTCGCCAGGCTCAACTCAAGCTCGAGCGTCGTGCTGGACTCCCAGACCGTTTTGGAGCGCAGTCGCACCTGCGACGCTAACGGCTGCGGGCCCTGGTCCGCGCCGCAGCCCAATAGCATCCGCTATCTGACCTGGTCCGGCGGCGTCACCACGCGCTACACGACGCTCCAGACCGACACCACCCTGGTGCTCTATAACGATAACGGGACGCCCAAGCTCTCGGTGCGCCACGACACCCACCTGGCCAAATACCCCGACGACCACGACCAGGGCATCGTCTTCGGCCTCCCCGCAGCGACGGTCCGATACCCCAGAATGCGCGCTTGGAAGATGCCCCCGTCGCAGCATCCCTACGATTATCAGGACCTGGACAACTACATCGGCCGCGACGCCCAATTGCACGTAAGCGCCAACTGCGCGCGCTTCGAATCGGTGAGCCCCGCGCGCGACTCGGCGTCCGAGCAGGTCGAGCAATTTGTGGCGGTGTACCGCTTCTGAGCGCGCGACCGCATCGCGCGCCCGCAAAGCGCGTCCAATTCAGCCGACCGCGTGCGGGTTACAATGTACGCAATAAAAATGCCCGGTTCGTTGGTGCATCAACCCGGCGCTGCCGGCGGGCAATTCGCGCTGACAGCCGTCACAGATCGAGCCGACGCCCAAGACCTCCTGGCTATAGCCCGACTTTAGATGCTCCTCGCCACCCATAATCATGCCGCGCTCGCTGCTCTTGACCATTTCGCGGCGAAACAACTCCTGAATACTCATCCAACGCCGGATGAAGCGCTCCTGCACCCCATGCTTTCGCAGAGTATTTTCAAAAAGATCCTCTCGATGATCAAAAATTTCATCGCTAAAGATCATCCAATGGTGCGCGTTGAATGGATTCAAACCAAAATAAGAGCTCTCCGCATGGAAAATAGCCGCTAAAAACTCATATTGCTTCGAGATCGCCCGCTCTTTTGTCGCGTGCTGAAAAAAGGGGCTCAATCGGGGGTCGGCATAGATTTGGTCATAGACATCTTCCAGGATACGCCGCAACTTCGGTCCCTGTTCAAGAGCGGCCCAGAGCTCGGGCTCGGGCGGCAGCGACTGGAGCTTTTGACCATCCTGGGGCCAATAGGGTTCGTCACTTATGAAGGGATCGGCCAGGATATGAGCGCGTCGAAATCCGGCTCCAATCGCGAGATAGCGCGCGTGGTACACCATCCCCGGGTTTCCGCATAGATAAAGCGCGTGCTCCGCGACGTCCTGTGAAAACGACGGCGAGTCGAAGGCCGCCTGTGTGACGCTTTGCTCGCCGACGCACGGAAAATAGCGCAGGTTCGCATGGGCGCGCGCCAGCGCCACTAGCTCCGCGTTTAGATAAAGCTCATCCGGGGTCGCCACGCCGTGGTATAGAAGGATCGGCCCGCGATGCCCGTGCCGGAGGGCGTCGCGCAGGACGCCATATAGCGGCGCAAGCCCCGTCCCCGTGGCGAGCAAGACGAGGGTGCGCTCCGGGTTATCCAGGTCATAGACACACTCGCCCATTGGCCCCTGAATCTTAATGAAGTCGCCTACCTCTAACGCATCGTGAATCCAACCACTGACCACCCCGTTGTCGACGCGTTTGACATGGAGGTGCACGAAATAGTCCTCCTCGGCGATACTCGCGATGGAGTAATTCCTCGAAATCCCTTCAGGGTTGATGAGGTTAATATACTGCCCTGGGGTCCAGTCCAAGTTGACCGCGGGCTCGATCGAGAGCCGAACCACGCTTGGCGAAAGCGCGACCTTCTCGGACACGATCGCCTCCAGCGTGAGCTGAGAGTAGTCGGCGAGGCCAACCGTAAGGTCCGCCTTCGGGTGTGCCCGACAGGGAAGGAAATGCCCGCTGTCGACCAACTCTTGACGCAGGGCTTTTGTCGCCTCCAGATTTACCTCGCCTGACAGCACACGCATCATACATGTCTGGCAGACGCCGTGGCGACACGAAAAATCAACCTCAGCTCCGCCACGGATCAGACTATCAAGGAGCGACTCCCCATCGCGAACTTGATAACGGAATCCCTCAAACTCAACGGTGGGCCTGTCTTTATTCATCGTTTCAGCCTTCTTGAGCCCTCTCGGGCCCATGCTTGGTCGCCATATTTATCGCCGCCTCGACGCATCCGCACAGGCTGAGCCTGGTGCACGAGCATCGAAGCGGCGACAGCTCCAATTGAAATTACAGGGCGCTTTCAACCTTGCTCAGGTTCATCCGCGCCTTGGTGAGCGCCATACCGATATTTGCGGATTTGTTGCAGACCCAAACCACCGCATGCTCGGGATAGTTTTTACAGCGTTGAAAGATGTGCAATAAATTGTCGCTGAAGACCAAAATCTCCTGAAAATAGTGATGCCCGTCTTCGCTGACACCACGGTTCTTGCGGAACATCTTCTCAATCGTGACCACGTTTCGCCCCTGGAAGAGATCGGAGGTGGCCGCCGCGACGAAATCAAGAATCTCCTGAGGGTGAGACTCTACGGTTTTGACGCCAATGAGCATGCCCGTGGACATGTCGACATAGCCGCCGGCTACACACTCCGGGATATCCGAAATGGCGGATTGAATTGCTGAATCGAGAGACATTACAACTCCTTACTAGTTATGGTCATGGGAAAAAGCAGGAACGCATCACGTGTGTAATGCAGAACTTTTCCGCTGGATGGAGCCGTCGCGGGCGACGGCTGATTCGAGCCAACGCTCGAATTTGTTGAGAAATTGGTGTTGCAGTTCGGATTGAATCCAACGCGGATGAATTTGGCGGGCCCGGGAGAACGCATCCTCAGCGCCAAGGCCTTCGAAAACCTCAAACGCCGCCAGCATCGTCCCTGTGCGCCCGATGCCGGCGCGACAGTGAAAAGCAATCACGTCGCCCTGAGCCAGGCGCCGCTGAATACGGGCGCAAAACGCGCCCGCGGCCTGCAACTGCGGTGGATGCATGTCGACAATGGGGAAGTGAATGAGGTCGATTGCGTAGGGCTTGAGCGTCTCCGAATCGAGCGGAATCTCGGTCAAACTCACCAGCGCGGTGATATTCATGCGCTTGAGCGAGCCGAGGTCCTCCTCAATCGGGCGCACGATGCCGGGCATGGGTGTCCCGGCCAACCGACCGGGCCGCATCCAATGGAAACCATAGGGTCCGCGGCTCTCACTCGGCACATTGCCGGGCGCGGGCCGCGCAGCCGCGCGTGTTTGGCGCTCCTGCAATGCCGGGGTTCCCTTGCTCGCCCAGGGGCTCTGCCGGGCCAAATAGGCCGGCGATAATTGCCGTGGATCGGCCTGGGGAGAATCCACCGTGCAACTGCCACTTCGAATGAACTCCTGGGCGACCCGGGTATAGGGCGCGCGAAAGAACGACTCAGTGAGCGTGCATTCGTGAATCGTCCCCCCGGCAAGGATCGCTGTGTAGTCCGCAATTTGGCGCGCATACCGCTGATTATGGGTCGTCAGAAATAGGCTGCGCTTTTGCTTTTGGGTCGTCAAAAACCGCAAGATTCGCTGGCTATCCTCTTCCGAAAGCCTGGCCATCGGCTCATCGGCGCAGAGAAGTTCGGGGTCCGGAAGTACCGCGGCGACCAACGTCAAGAGTCGGCGCTCGCATGGGGACAAGGCCAGAAGTTCGGTGTCAAAATGACGCGCTAGAGCGCCCTCCCCCAGGGCGTCTAGCTCATGGCGAAGTCGCCTGCGCAGGTCTTCGCGCGTATATCTTTCGCGCTCGGGGTAGCGGGACGACAACAGCTCAAAGGCGGTCGCGCTCATCATCGATAGTTTTTGCTCGACAAACGCCGGACGCGCCGCGACGGCGTCGCGAAGAATCGACGCCCCAAGATAGTGCGCCTGGCCGCCGACTTGAATTAGATGACTCTCGCGATCTACCCCACATATGGTGCGCATCAGCGTCGACTTACCGCCGCCGCCGGGTCCCATCAGCACCAGGCATTTCCCACGCTCCAGCGCGAGATCGACGCCCGATAGAATCAGGCGCTCCCCAATCCAGACCGTCAGTGAGTTGAGCATAAGAACCAGGGAATCCATCGAATCACTCCCTGGTCAGCGAGCGCATGGTTGACACTAATCGCCCAATATCTTGATTGTCACACCGCGCCAGCAATACAATTTCCCCGTCCCAAACGGCCCCCCACGCGGCTTGCTTTGACAAAAAGCTAATGCCAACGCCGCCCCCCTTTTGATTCAATGGCCGCGTTGAAGCCTCGAGCTCTCCAACCAATACGCTGGCCTCGAGCAATTCATCGAAACTCACCGCGGACCCGCTGTAACCGAGGGGAAGGTAGCAATCTGACCCCGCCGACCGCTGCAATACCCAGCGCTCCTCGCCGAAATCATGCTCAAGCAAGCGCTCACTCGTGTCGGTGTGGGGACACAGGAGCGCCGAAGCTTCCAATAGCAACATGGCCGTGGAGAATCTCTGCACCGATCTATCCCCAGACATCGCTTCAACGCTTACGCTCAAATGCACCTCGCGTCCCAACTCGGCTAACCTCGCCAGTGCGTGCGCGGTGCCGACCCCATATATATAGGTCTCCCGATGGTCGGGGACGCCCGCGACACTCCCCTCTCGGCCATCCTCGCGGCTGACATCGGTGAAGCTTTCGTCCCATCGGCGGCATATTTTGGCGACGTCAACGCCACCGGCGTCTACAAGACCAGCCTCGAAAAGGTCCGCCAACGAGCGCCCCTGAACACGGCAGCCCAGAAGCACCTCTCCGTTCTTCACCATCATCTGGGCGCGAGGTTCGGCCTCCCCTTCAGCAAAAAACCTCACACAGCTCAGCGCCTCGATCGCGCTGAGTCGCGCCAGCAGATTCAGGAGATTTCGCGCGGCACATTCGCCCCCAAAATCGGGCGCGCCGGTGAGCGACCCTACCGGCGCGGACGCGACCTCTCGAGCAAACGCTCGCGACACCGGGCTCGGCGAGGTTATCTCATCGCCAAGCCCCGAAGGCTCCCACTCAATAAAAGGCCCCTGGCCGTCAAGGTCGATCTCCTCGAGCTCCTCGAACTCCTCCACAATCAGGCGAAAAGGCCACCCATCAGCGCTGTCCACGCCCGATTTCGTCTCCAGCGCGCCGTCGCCAGGATGGAGCACCTGGCGCTCCGATAACTCTTCGCTCAGCGCTATTAGTTCTTTCACGGCATCCCCTCCACCCAGTTTTCGCCCGACAAACTCAATGACTTCAATCACTTCCTGCCCATATCCCTTGGCGGTGAGCAGTTCCGCAATGTGTCGGTACGTCTTCTGGGTCTTCGGCGCCGCCTTGATGGCCCAACACAGCGCCTGGATCGCCGCCTCGAAGAGCCCGGCAGAGACAAGCGCATTCGCACGCTGCGCCAAATATACCCCCAACTGCTCGCCGGCCTCGGCGTCCAAAGCGCTCAGCGCCACGACCGTCGCCCCAACCCGGGAGAAGTCATGTGAGCGGGGGTCATCTTCGAAAATTTGCACGCACTCTCGCATCGACGCCATCGCGGCCTGGCTCTCGCCGTTGCAGATATGCCACTTCGCCTCGCGCAGGCGAAAGTCGACGCTGGCCTTCTGTACCCGCCCCAAAAACCCCAGGGCTTCTTCTGCTTTTGCTGCATCGTCTTGAGCACTCGCACAATCAAACGCGCGCCCAAACGAGGCCGCCGCCTTGTCAAAATATCCCAATTGCAGGTGTGTTCGCCCCACCTCCATATGCACATCGACCCGCTCAGGCGCCAACTCTAGCACCATCTCCATCGCCTCAATCGCGCCCCCCAACCGCCCCTGTTCCAAACACGACTCTGCGACCTTCGATGCGATCTCGACGGCTTGTCGGGCATCCCCACGGTCGCGCAGAGCGCTAACCAGGCGCCGACATAGCTCGACATTGCACCACGCGCTGCTCAATTGCTGGCGAATTGAATCGACCTCATCAATACCCGGAGTTTGGGGATCCAACCGATCTGACGCAGGTTTTTGCATACTCAAGCTCGACGCTTAGCTATGGGGGAGACGGGGAAAGGGCATGCAAAGCACGCAAAACTGCGCACTCGACCCCAAATGAGGGGCAATTGATTTCCTGCTCATTTAACGGGAATTACTTACGGCTACGTGAATAAACCCAGAAAGTGAGCGAAGGCTCTGAATGTCAGGTAAGGGAACTCGGGCTCGGCGATGGGCTTCGTTCAAGGCGAGCAGAAGTCTGCACACATCGTCGTCTACTTGTTCTTTAGTTCAACGGTGCCATTGACTTGCTGGGTCAAGGTGTCAACAGAGTCAGGCGCTCATAAACTTCTGCGGCGGAGACTCAGAGCAATCGACGGATAGAATCGGTTTAAGCGAAGGCATATACGTAGAAAAGTCAGGAAAGTGCACGAGCGTTGCGGACCGACTGGGGGACTAAATCCAGCCGCGGAATGGCACGACGTGCGAGGTGAATGTGTGGCGGCATTTGCCGGCGCAGCTAAAGTCTATCTGGGATATCCGACGACAATTGTCAACCAATATTTTTGATGTCGCGAAGATTGATTCACGCCGAAATCGTCGCACACCCGCGCGCACACAGGGCGGGCCCTCGCCTTAAAAAACCCTTAAGAGTCAGACACTTTCGCGCGCCCAAAGAATATCGGGCGTTTTGTCTCGCCCCCACAAGCCTGCCAAAAGCCCACCCATAACAAGCCAAAAAGCCCCGGCCAAGCAGAAGCTTGGTCGGGGCTGTATCGCGACGGTCAGCCCGTCGGCGGCTTCATCTTTTGCCGGCTCAGGGGCTCAGCAGCCCCGACATCTCGCAGGCGTTCTCGGTCAGATAGCCGCCCGAGATATGGCAGGCCTGGCGGGCCAAGGCCTTGGCGCGCTCGGGGGCGTAGGGGGCGAGTTTTTTCTGAAAGTCCTCCTTCGTGATAAATTCGCAGGTGGACTGGTAATCCTCGTTGAATTGCTGGGGGTCGCGCGGGTGGTACAGATACTCGTAGTCCTCGCGATTGGGGTCGTCATTTGGCGACACCTTATTGGGCGTGGTGGTGGTCTTGAGCAAATTCTCGCAGGTCTGGGCGTCCTCGGAGGCAAAGGCAAGCGCGCTCCAGAAGCAGGCCTCGCCGATGCCGCCCAGGCAGGCTTTCTCCAGGGCAAAGCTGGCCTTCTCGATGTCAACGATCGACTTGTGCCCCTCAAGCGCGGCCTCGGCCAGCGACATACAAACCGGCAGGGTGCCCGCATAGCAACTCTCCTGCAGGGCTTTCTCGGCGTCGGCCACCAGGTCGGGCAAGAACACCCGCTCGGAGTCGTCGCTGATTTCATCCTCGCGCGGCAGCCTCGCCTCCATCGTGCGCATCAATGAATGGGTCTGCTGGTGCAGCGCCTGACAGCTGGCGACGTTGCCGAATTTGCAGGCGCTGCTCATCAGGTGAAATGTGCGCTTTCCGTAGTCGACAACCGCATCTGGCGAGTCATCCTGCGCGAGAATCTCGCGGTCGCTCAGCGTATAGATGATACCGGCCATCCAACAGGCGTCGGCCATATCGCGCTCCTCGCAAGCCTGCTCAAGCAGTGGGAGCGTAGTGTACTTGATGGTCCGATAGCGGGCGACGGCCTCTTCGCCGTATGTACTCACGCTGGCGTCGTTATGCGCGAAATAGTCCAGCCCGTCTGGAATACTCTTGGCGAACGCCCGGGCCATGCGATTGCAGCTCTCCAGGTTTTGTTTTTGGCACGCATCGATGCAGCCGTCGACATCGCCGTGCTCGCACAGATTAGGCTGGATCTGGGTCGGCAAGACGCAATATCCCCGGTCATAGACAGTGCCGGCGGGGCAAGTCGGGGGCGTCGTGGCGGCGAGCTCGGCGGCTTCGGGCGAATAGGCGTCGATCTTCCCCTCGATGAGCGGCAAGATGGTCACGCGCATCTTCGCGCCGCAGTCCTGGGGAGGGCCGATATCGTCGGGCGTCGAGCCCGCGCAGGCCGCCGCATCGCCGTCGGCGACGCGCGACTGACGGCTGCTTGACGTCTCGGAGTCGGTGCCCCCGAGCCCCAAAATGCTGCTGGCCGAGACGACCTCCCCCTGCTCGCTGGCCTTAAGCGCGAAGGCGCCCACCTGGGTCTGATAGACAAAGTGCGTGGCCTCCTTGCACGCCGCGCGGTCGAGCTGGTCGTAGGTGACGTCTTTGACGGGCGTGGTCTCGGAGCCGACCATGACATACGCCAGGTCAAGCGAGCGACCCTGGTCGATGTCGCCGCCAAGGCCTGAGCCCAGCAGGGAACTCGAAAAGTTCGCCGACGCAGACAGCGCATCCTCAAATTGGAGAACCCGTGCCTTTTTGGAGTTACTCGCCCGGTACCCGTAGGTCCCCGGGACCGCGCAGCTTCTCAGCAATTGGATTCCATCGCAGCTAAATTTGACCAGCGCGACCCCGTCGCGCATCTCGTCTTCGAGAGAGGCACGGTCGCCGTCATTCCACTCGACCACGAAGCGTTGGGTGCCGTTTGGGGCGCTGAGTTGCTCAGGCGTGCAAGCGGCGTCGCCGAGCTCGCCCGAGAGATTACGCTTGTCGGGGCGGACAGCGTCAATGATGCTTGTACAGCTCGTGCCCGCCAGGGAAACGGCGACCAGGGACACAAGGGTCCAGCGGGTGATAAAATGCATATATTCTCCAAATAAACAGGTCCAGCGGTGGGGATTTTACGCAGATTTTGCGCGTCTTAATTCGTGATCGGCAGAATGCTCACGCGCATCAGCGCGCCGCAGCCCTGGGGTGCGTCCGCGTCGCCGGGCGAAGCGTAGGCGCAGGCCCGGGCGTCGCCGTCAGCGCTGAGCACCTCGCGGCTGCTTGAGGCCGACGCGTCGGCGTCGCCGTACCCGAACACCTCGGCGGCCGTGGCGGCGTGGCCCTTCTCGCCCGACGCCATCTTAAACGCCCCGAGTTGGGTCTGATACACGAAGTGCGTGGCCCCCTGGCAGGCAGCGCGGTCGATGGCCGCCCGGCTGATGTCTTTGACCGACGTCGTCCGCGACCCGACCATCACATACGCCAGGTTAAGCGCCCGGTCCTGGTCGAACACCGCCTGGAAGCTCGCGCCTGCGGTGGGGCTCGAGAAGTTCGCGCCCGCCGAGATCGCGTCGGCGATCTGCATGGTTTGGGTCTTCTGCGAGTTACTCGCGCGGTAGCCGTAGTCCCCGGGCTGCGCGCAGCTCCTGAGCACCTGCATGCCCTCGCAGGTATATTTCACCAGCGCGACGCCCTGGTACATCTCGTCTTCGAGCGATGCGCGGTCGCCGTCATTCCAATCCACGATAAAACGCTGCGCGCCGTTGGGATCGAGCAGGGACTCCGGGGTGCACTCCAAGTCGTTGAGATTTTGCGAAGCGCTTTGCTGCTCGGGACGCACGCCATCGGTGATGGCGGTGCAGCCCGAGATGAGCAGCGTGAGGGCGGCGATAGAGCTGAGCGTGGTGCGGGTGATAGCTTTCATTCAAATATCCAACTTTAATTATTGTAAAACTGCGCAACGTCCGATTAATTATCCAGCCCATCACTATTTTGGGGTGGATGCCGCAGATAACCGGGGACCAAGAGACGACGCCCGCCGCGCCAAGGCGACGCGGCGCTCAAGAATTCACGAATGAACGTAATTGCCCTCGTTTTTTTCAAATATTTTAGCTTGTATAGCCTGAGCTTGACCCAAAGCGCCCGGCGTCCGCCTCGCCAAACTACAACAGATCACACCTGCCAACCAGAGAAAAAATCTGATTAATAAAAAACGATGACGTGCCCGCCCAGCCAGCCCCATCACCACATATGCGGCGGTGAGTTGGTAAACGGCGAGTCGGGGCTAAACGCCAGGTCCACCGGCTCGCCGTTGAGCGTATTGCCCGAGGCTTCGCCGTACATATTGCGAAATTTATAGGGCTCGCCGCCGTCGTATTCGACCGCGTTGTCGTCGAATTTTAGGCAGCTCACGTCGGTCCCCAGGATCTGCCAATCCTTGACGGTATTGCCCGTGACCTGCATGCGGCGCGTGTTGGCCATGTGGATGCCGCCGCCGTGAAAGACGTTGTCCTCGATATAATTGACCGCGGTCGTCTCGCGATCGGAGCCGTAGCCGATGATCGCCCAACGCCCGTTCGAGCTGCCCACGGTCACGGTGATGGTGTTGTTTCGGATGACCTGGTCGGTCTCGGCCCAGTGGACCACGGGCCCGTCGGTCTGGCGCTCCTGCAGGCCGGTCTGGTCCATAATATTGTCGACCAGCCAGACGTTTCGCCCGTCGGTGTTGACGTAATCGCCGCCCTGATTTTGATGAAAATGATTCCCGCGGATCAGGATATCCTGGCTCTTATAGTGAAGGCTCTCGATGTCGACGCCAAACTGCGGGGCGACGCCGCTGATGTGGTGAATCTCGTTCTCCTCGACCACGATATTGGTGCCGCCCACGATCGAGACGCCCTGGCGACGGTGATTAAAAATCTCGTTCTTGCGGATGGTGATATGCTTGGATGAAGAGCCCGCCTCGCCGGCGCCCACGATGAGCACGCCGTCGCCGGTGCCGTGACTCAGGCGAGTATTTTCGACCAGCACGCGCTCGCTCTCGCGCTCGATGCAGATGGTATGCCCCTCGTCGTGCGCCCCGCCGCCGGCGAAGGTATGCGCGTCGCGCTCGCCGCGGATCTGCCCGCCGGTGATGATGACGTCTTGAGCGCCCACGACCGCGACCACGCAATAATTCCAGCGGTCGTTGGGCGCCATCTGGATGACGGCGTCCGGGTCGAGCGCGAAGACCAACCCGCCCGGGAGCACCACGCCGCCGGCATATTGGGCGTTAATCTCCTCGCCGACCAGGTAGGTCCCCGCCCCCAGGCGCACCGTGCCGTGCCCGTTCTGCTTCGCCCAGGCCAGCGCCTCGTTGAGCCCGTCGGTGGTCTCCTGGGCGTGGGTTCCGTCGGCGTGGATCCCCCAGCGCTCCAGCTCAATCTGGTATTCACTCTCCCGATTCGTCACCTGCGGCAACTGGGCCGACGGCTGCGCGCCGCGCGCCGCGCTGGTGCACCCGGCGAGCTCGAACTCCCCGGGCGAATTATTCTCGGTCCCCCCGGCGTCCGCGTCTGCGTCGCCCGTCCCGACATCTCCGGCGTCCCCGACACCACCTGCATCCCCGGCGTCATAACCCGACCCCGCGTCACGCGAAGGGCTGTCGCCGCAGCCCACCGCGAGCGAAGCCGCCAGCAAAAATCCCCCCAAAACACGGGCGTGCAGGGCGAGAGTAGACAAATAAAATTTAAAATTACGCATAGGAATCGACCTGGCTGATGGGATGGATTTCGGTCAAATAAACAAATAAAGGTTGGGGAGAAACCGCCATAAAATAACGCATCTGAGTTGTCCCAAAGGCATATCCGGCAGTCTAAATCAGGTCTGCCGTCTATAGAAGCCCCATGACATCCCCCATCGCCACGCCCGCGACCCAACCCCCCGCGCCACGATATCCACCATCGCCCGGCCCCGGCCCCAACCCCCGCGCGGCCATATCCACCATCGCCGCGCCCCGGCCTCAACCCCCGCGCGGCCATATCCACCATCACCGCGCCCCGCCCTGGACCCCAATTTCCGTCGAACCTGCATCATCTCGACCGCCCCACCATCCCTGACGCCGGCGATAGGCGATATCCTCGGCTGCTAAAATCTCGCGCGCGACCGGATATACCATCCCCTCGGCCGGGGGTCGGGAGGGTCGGTGGGGATGCAATATCGTGTGGGCCGGGGGTGAGGAGGCGCGCGCGGGGATGCAGTATCGTGCAGGCTGGGGGTGGACCCCGGCCGGCGAGGATGGGGTATCGATGCAAATGGCCCTGCACCCCCGGGCGGGACGATGGGGGATCGTCCGGGTTGGGGGTGCAGGGCCGTTTGGGTGGGTCGCGCGGGTTGGGCGGGGGGTTATTCTTCGGCGACGACCTCGAGCTGCGGGCTGGGGGCCTCGGTCTCGGTGTTCTCGTCGGTGTTCTCGTCCGAGTTCTCGCCCGCGCCGAGCTCCTCGCCGGTGGTCGGGTCGATCTTGGGCGGGGTGCGCCGGGCGCGGTAGTGGCGGGCGAGGCGAGTGTTTTGCTCCTCGACCGGCGCCAGGAGCGCGGCGCGGGTCGCCGGCTCGTCGAGATAGTGGGCCCAGACCAGCAGCACGACCTCGAAATACGCCTCGATGGCGGCGTTCTCGGCCGCCTGCACCTGGGCGAACGACACCGTGAAATTATTCAAGGCGCTTAACTGTGCGTTATACTCGGCGTTGAGGGCCTCGAGCCGGTCGAGCAAGAGCCCCAGGTTGAGCTGGCGGACGTGCTGGGCGAAGCTCCCGCGCAGCCGGGCGATGACCTGGTTGACCTTGCTATGCTGCTCCTCAAAGCGCACCGAGGTGATCGGCCAGACGCCGTCGGGGAACACCGCGCCCACCAGCTCGTGGGCCATCTGGAAGGGGCGGGTCACCGGGTCAAAGTCCAGGTACATCTTGGCCGCCTCATAGACCGCGCTGACCGCCCGGTCGACCCGCCCGTCGATCTCCTGAATCCCCTCGCGCCGAAGCGGCTCCATCTTTTTGCGATTATCCCAGTCAAAGCGCAGCGCCCCGGCCTCGGCGAGTTTGGTCTCGGCCGGGGCCAGCCGGTCCATCAGCGCCGCGGGCGGCGCGGGCGTCTGGGCGCGCAGCAGCTTCGCGGTGCGCTCCAGCGCGAACGCCGCCGCGCCCACCCCGGGTTTATAAAACGGTTTTGCCAACAGCTCCTGGGTCTGCATCGTCTCCAATCGACTCATCATCATGCTCCTCAAAAAGAGGTCTGGCGGCCCGCACCGAATACGGGTCCGCGACACATGGCGTTCGAGAAGGCGCCCGGCGCCTCGCTCACCCACACGCGCAAAAACGCCACGATTCTTGCCCGCGATGACTGCTGAATGATGGTTTTTTATACTTGATGGGCGGTGGGGTGGGCAAGGGGGGCGTTGCGCGTTCCGCGGGCTCCCTACGCTTCGCTTCGGTCACCGCGCGGCTACAAGGCCCATGCTACGCATGGTGGGACGGCGTTCGCGCGACGCGCAACACGTCCATAATTCGACGCCTCACCCATGACCCATGCGATGCTTTACGCATACGGCGATTGTTGCGCGTTCCGCGGGCTCCCTACGCTTCGCTTCGGTCACCGCGCGGCTACAAGGCCCATGCTACGCATGGTGGGACGGCGTTCGCGCGACGCGCAACACGTCCATAATTCGACGCCTTACCCACGGACGTAGCGAAGCGTAGTCCGGCCTTGTAGCCGGGGGTGAGTCCCCTCGAAGCCCACAATCTACGGCGAGCAAGGGCAACACGAGACACCCTAAAACACCGCCATGCAAGGAACCCTCGGGGCGCGCGATTTGCCAAGCACGCATGGTGGGACGGCGTTCGCGCAACACGTCCATAATTCGACGCCTTACCCACGGACGTAGCGAAGCGTAGTCCGGCCTTGTAGCCGGGGGTGAGTCCCCTCGAAGCCCACAATCTACGGCGAGCAAGGGCAACACGAGACACCCTAAAACACCGCCATGCAAGGAACCCTCGGGGCGCGCGACATAGCGCGACATGGCGCGACATGGCGCGGCATGCCACGCATGATGCAACGACGTTCGCGCGACCCCCGACGTGTCTAGGAAATGAGCTCCCACGCCTCGCATAGACGCTCGCGCCGATGATGTTCTTTTTGATTTTCTACATACGCAATAATCCCCGCCATATCCATCGGGTTGAGCGAAAAGCAACCAAACCCACGCTGCCACCGAAAGGATTCCAGGTGTTCAAAACGTTGGTGAAGCGCGGCCGAAGACCGGGATTTCAAGTCGCGCACAAAGTCCGCCACACTCAGCGTCGCCGGAATTGCGTTGATAAGATGAATGTGGTCCTCGACGCCGCCAACGCGAATTAGCCGGCCGCCCAGCGTGCGCGTGAGATTGCCGAGCAGCGGATAAAGTACATCTTCCACCTCGGCAGAAATCCACGGCGTGCGCGCTTTTGTGGCGAAGACGATATGGTACCGCAATCGTGTAAAAGACATGACCCTCCTCCATGAGAATATGTACAAATGGTGAGGCCCGACGATAGCGATTTGCCGGAATAATGGCGAGGTGTTGGCGATAAAAATGCTATCAAAATATTGGGATGACTCGTTTGACGCGATCCGCGATCCGCGCTCCGCGATCCGCGGGCTCCCTACGCTTCGCTTCGGTCACCGCGCGGCTACAAGGCCCATGCTACGCATGGTGGGACGGCGTTCGCGCGACGCGCAACACGTCCATAATTCGACGCCTTACTCACGGACGTAGCGAAGCGTAGTCCGGCCTTGTAGCCGGGGGTGAGTCCCCTCGAAGCCCACAATCTACGGCGAGCAAGGGCAACACGAGACACCCTAAAACACCGCCATGCAAGGAACCCTCGGGGCGCGCGATTTGCCAAGCACGCATGGTGGGACGGCGTTCGCGCAAAACGTCCATAATTCGACGCCTTACCCACGGACGTAGCGAAGCGTAGTCCGGCCTTGTAGCCGGGGGTGAGTCCCCTCGAAGCCCACAATCTACGGCGAGCAAGGGCAACACGAGACACCCTAAAACACCGTCATGCAAGGAGCCCTCGGGGCGCGTTCAAACCACCATCCCCCCGCCCCCCCCGGTGGAACCATTCCCCGCGGGCGTTTAGCTTCGGCCCCGGAGGCAAGCGATGGAAATCACAAAGCTTTTTCTAGATCTAGACGGGGTGCTCGCCGATTTCGACCGCGGGGTCGAGGCGCTCACCGGCAAGCGGCCTGACCAGATGTCGACGGGGAGGATGTGGCGAGCGGTGGCCGGGCACGAGGACTTTTTCGGCACGCTTGAGATGATGGTGGACGCCCAACTGCTGTGGGATTTTTGCGCGCCCTACGAGCCGACCATCCTCACCGGGCTGCCGCGCGGCGATTGGGCCGAGGCGCAAAAGCGGCGCTGGGTGGCGCGCATGCTCAGCCGCGACGTCGAGGTCATAACCTGCTGGTCGAAGGACAAACCCAGGTGGTCGGCCCCCGGTCACCTGATCGTCGATGACCGCCGGCGGCTCAAAAAACCGTGGGAAGCCCGGGGCGGCGTCTTTGTGTTCCACCGCGACGCCGAGCAGACCATCGCGCGGCTGAAGAGCCTGGGGCTTTGAGGGGGATGGGGAGTTGAACGCCTTGGGGAAAACTACGAGATGGGGTTCCACGGTATGTATGGAAAAACCGCCTTTCGCCGCGCTGCGGCGAACAAGGGCAGGATGCCCTTGCTCCGGATTTAACGACCTACACCGCCTTTCGCCGCGCTGCGGCGAACAAGGGCAGGATGCCCTTGCTCCGGATTTAACGACCTACACCGCCTTTCGCCGCGCTGCGGCGAACAAGGGCAGGATGCCCTTGCTCCGGATTTAACGACCTACACCGCCTTTCGCCGCGCTGCGGCGAACAAGGGCAGGATGCCCTTGCTCCGGATTTAACGACCTCCACCGCCTTTCGCCGCGCTGCGGCGAACAAGGGCAGGATGCCCTTGCTCCGGATAAGATTGCGCCCTCCCCCTCAGCTCAACACATCCGCCCCAAACACCTCCCGAATCAGGTCGGCGAGCGTGCGGGCGAACTCCAACTTAAACCCGTCGAACGGCGCGCTCTCGGGCGTGGTGACCTCCTCGATCGCAGGGACGTTTCCGCGCGGCAGCATCCCGCGCTCAAAGCCGAGCTTCTTCGCCTCGATCAGACGCCCGGCGGCCTGGGGCACCGCGCGCACTTCGCCGGTGAGGCCGACCTCGCCGAAGACGACGAGGTTTCCGGGGACGGGGCGGTCGAGATAGCTCGACAGGAGCGCGACGGCGATGCCGAGGTCGGCGGCGGGCTCATTAACGCGGGCGCCGCCGGCGACGTTTACGAACACGTCCTGGCCGGCGATTTTGAGGCCGGTGCGCTTCTCGATGATGTTTAAGAGCAGCATGACGCGGGTCTGGTCGACGCCGATGCTGGTGATGCGCGGCGGGCCATAGTTATTGGGGCTGACCAGTGCCTGGATCTCGACGAGCAAGGGGCGCGTGCCCTCGACGATCGGGACGACGGCGCTGCCGGAGGCGTTGTCGGGGCGCTCGGCCAGGAACATCGCCGAGGGGTTATGCACCTCTTTGAGCCCGGTGCTGCGCATCTCGAAGACGCCGATCTCGTTGGTGGAGCCGTAGCGGTTTTTGACCGCGCGCAGCACCCTATAATTCATGCCGGGTTGGCCCTCGAAATACAGGACGGTGTCGACCATATGCTCCAGGACCTTGGGGCCGGCGATGGCGCCGTCTTTGGTGACGTGGCCGATGAGCACGGTCGGGATATTGAGCCCCTTGGCCGATTGGGTCAGCGCGCTGGTGACCGCGCGAAGCTGGGCGACGCTGCCCGGCGAGGAGGTGAGCTGGTCGGTGGCGATGGTCTGGATGGAGTCGATGACCATCATATCGGGCTTCTTATCGCGCAGGCGTTGCTCGACGCGCTCAAGGCTCGTCTCGCCGACCACCCACACATTATCGGCCTCGATGCGCAGGCGCTGGGCGCGCATCTTGAGCTGCGACAGGCTCTCCTCGCCGGAGACATACAGCACGTCGAGGCCACGCCCGGCAAAATCGCCGGCGACCTGCAGGGCGAGCGTCGATTTGCCGATGCCCGGGTCGCCGCCCAGGAGCACGACGCTGCCGGGCACGAACCCGCCGCCCAGCACCCGGTCAAACTCCGAGATGCCGCTGTTGATGCGGTTATGCTCCACCAGCTCGACGTCGGCCATGCGCACCGGCTCCATGCCGCCCTCGGCGCCGTAGCCGGCGCGCAGGCTTGGCCCGGATTTGAGCGACGACGCCGGCTTCTCACCGCCGCGCGTCTCCTCGACCAGGGAGTTCCACTCGTCACACCCCGAGCACTTCCCCGACCACTTCGCATGCTCGTATCCACAGCTCTGACAGACATATACCGCGCGCGCTTTCGCCATCTTCTATCCTCGTGTTGCCTTGAATCGGGGTCGTGATCTCTAAAGCTATTTAACGCCCCCTTCATACGCTAATTCCAAAAAAAATGCGCCCGGAAAGTCGCGGGCCTCTCGGGCCGGACGACTCTGCGGGCGCATGGATGCGCGGGGTGCTCAACGCGGGCTCAAATCACTGGGTGATCTTGAACTCGACGCGTCGGTTCAGCGAGCGGGTGCGCTCCGAGGAGTTCGGCACCAGCGGCTGGGTCTCGCCGAAGCCCTCGGCGCTCAGGCGCTCGGCGCTCACGCCCTGCTTGACCAGATAGTCGAGCACGCTCTGCGCGCGCTCCTTGGACAGCTTCAGGTTCATGGCGTCGTCGCCCACGTCGTCGGTATGCCCCTCAATCGCGACCTTCTTGATGGTCGGGTTGGTCAGCATCACCGAGGCGACCTGGTCGAGCACGTCGAAGGAGCGCTCAAGGATCGTCGCCTTTCCGGTGGCGAAGAAGACCTTTTGCTTGATGCGAATCTGGTCGCCAGACACCTCGACCAGCTCCTCTTTGGGCGCGGGCTTTAGGGTGATATTGACCTGCAGGGTCTTGTCGGCGGCGACCTGAACGTCGCGCCCACCGGCCATATAATCCTCGGCGCTGGCGCCCACGGTGTAGCTGCCGGCGGGGAGCTCCTGGTTGAACTGGCCGTTGGAGTCGGTCGTAACCTCGAGGTTCTTGGCGCCGCTCAATTTCACGCGAGCGTTCGCCACGGGCTTGCCGTCCTGGTCGACGATGCGTCCGCTGATCTTGCCGCTTTTGTTCACGGACTGCAGCTTAATCTTAAGCGACACCTCGCCGTTTCCATCGATCATCTGACGGGCTTCGGCCGGCGCGTAATCCGGGTGGCTCACGCTCATTACGATCTCTTTGCCCGGCGCGAAGCCGTACGAAAGGAAGGTGCCCGAGGCGTTGGTGGCCTGCGCGGTGTGCTCGCCGGGTTTGCGGTAGCGAATCACCGCGTTCTCTACCGGCTTGCCGGTATCGGCGTCGGTGACCGTGCCGAGGATAAAGCCGTCCTGGGGCGCGGTGCGAACGACACGCTCCTTCTCGACGACCGTCTCGATATACTCAATCTTCGGCTCCGGATCGATGCGCCAGCTCGCCCCGAGGACGACCTGCCAGGGCAGCGTCACCGGGATGCCGTCGGCGTCGGTGCTGCTCAGCCCGATGTCGACGCCCGCGGTCAGCCCAAGGTTCTGGACCGGCTCGGCGCGCAGACCAAGGCTCAGGGTGTCGGGATAGGCCGCGAAGCCCTTCTCCGTCACGCACCCGAGCGCGGCGCCGGGGGCGCAAATATTGTCGTCCGGGTTCACCGGGATATCCAAATTCCAGGCGACAAACGGCGCCACATATTGGGTCGCGTACTCAAGGCCCAGCCCGATCTGCAGATAGTCATAGCCGCTGATTTGATGGGCAAAGCGCTCGATTCGGGTCGGCTGCGCCCCCTCGGCCAACAGGTTGGCGGAGTTGTCGAAGAGATAACCGAAGTTGAAATGCCCGAGCAGACCGATGCTCTGACCGCCCTGAGTCTTGGGCAGGAATTCGCCGAAATCCGCCGTCATCATCATGCGCGGGCGAACGCTCATCGCGCTGGGCTGATAACCCGCCGACTCGAACCCGGTGGGCAAGAAACCCGTCAGGTCACCCGCCAAATAGATGCCCGGCGCCGGCTGATAATGACCGCGGATCCCCAGGTGCATATCGCCCTGGGCGAGCATCGACTGCGGGCGCCCAAAAGTGTTGACGTTATTGCTGGTCTCCAGGCCGAGGTTCATCGACAGGTATTCTAAGAACTGCGCCTGCAGCACAAAACGCGCGCCCAAATACTCGTTCTCGTCATTTTGACGAATGACGTCCGAGCCCTTGCTGAACATGCCCAACAGGCCAATGCGGTAGGTATTCGCCTTGTCGGGCGCCGCAGAAGCCATCTTATGGAAGCCCAGCGCGCCCTCGGTGTTGATGCCGGGGTTCAAGCGCGCGGACTCCGCGCCCTCGTCGAGCGCGGGCACGGCGTCGGCGTCGGCGTCGGCGTCGGCGTCAGCCGCGACTTCGTTCGAGGCGTCAAAATCCGAAGCCATCTCGACCTCGGAAGCCGCCGGTGCCTCCGGTTCGATCTGCTCGTCTGCCAACGGCGCTTCGTCGAGGGCGTCCGCCCCCGGAAGCCCCTGAGCCATTGCGCTTGCCGGCGCGACCAGCGATGCCAGGAGTCCCGCCAAAATCAGCGATTTTAGACGCGTGTTTTTGCGACTACGCTCCGATTGATTCAAATCAATATTCTCCATTTCCAACACTCCCTTCAGCATCTATTCAGCCCGCAAATCGCAGTCTCAGGCTGATAATTTTAGTCAAGTCATTTGGCGTGACAGCACTACCATTGCTAGTCCTACATTACACCGGCGTCAAGAATCCGATCAATTCCAGAAAAAGACGAATTCCCCCGAACCCCAGCACGATCGCCAGTGAAGCCCCGGCCAGGCGGCGCGAATTCGCCCGCGCCCAGGCCCGCCCAGGAAGCTCGACGCGATACCCCTTGAGGTTGTCGAAGAGCCGAACCAGCGCATAGGCCCCAAACGCCAGGACGAGCACCCCGGCCAGGGGATGAAAATGAAACGAGGCGCCCAGGTCGCCGTGGGCGAGGCTCACGCACGCCCGCGTCATCCCGCACCCCGGGCAGCTATAGCCGGTCAAGTGGCGAAAGGGGCAAAGCGGCGCGTCGTTGAGCGGCGACAGAGGCAGCAAATACACCCCGGCGACCAGCCCCACAAACCCCGCCACGACCCACCAGCCGTTTCGGCGCGCCACATCATCAAGGGGCTTTTGCATATTCATTTCGATGGCTTTCGGGATAGACTTCGGCAGCAATTGGCGCCGGGCGACTGGCGCTACATATACCAGAGCACGCCGCCCAGAACACCCCGCGCCAGCGATTCGGCACCGCGCGCCCCGCGGGTTCGAAATTCGGCCCAAATGGGCTATGCAGCGGCGTGTTTATCGAAGCAACTCATCGACAACTCAGCGCCAAACTACTTATGAACACCCCTCATTCGGCCACTCCGATTCTACTGATAGGTCACCGCGGCACCGGCAAGACCACACTGGGGCCCCGGTTGGCCGAGATGCTCTCCGAAAGTCACGCAGGCGCCTG
The DNA here is from genome assembly GCF_003258315.1 of Bradymonas sediminis. Classification (GTDB taxonomy): domain Bacteria; phylum Myxococcota_A; class Bradymonadia; order Bradymonadales; family Bradymonadaceae; genus Bradymonas; species Bradymonas sediminis. The sequence continues at coordinate 307,779 of NZ_CP030032.1, read as the reverse complement.
GTCCTTCGTCGATCTCGACGCCGAGATCGAGCGTGTCACCGGAAAGACGCCGGCCGCCATCATCGCCGAGGATGAGGCGACCTTTCGGCGCATCGAGTCCGAAGCGTTGCGCCGCCTTTTGAACACGTCGGCGCCCCGGACCATCATCGCTCCGGGGGCGGGATGCGCGATGCCCCGGGCGCAGGACCTCGTGGTCAACCCGCTCTTTGTCTGGCTGTGGCGCGACGGGTGGGAAGATGAGGCGAAGGCCGCCCGGGCGCGGCTTCGCGATGCGATGAGCTTTGAAGAAGAGGTGCGCTGGATGCGCGAGACGCGCGAGCCGGCGTGGGCCGCGGTCGCGCATTTATTCGTGGGCATCTCGCGCGCCCGCACGCCGGAGTTGGCCGCGCGGATGCTCGCGGATTCTATCCGCTGGACCTTCGATGCGCGCCACTCGGCGATCGCCCGGCGCTCCTGGTTGGTGCCCGCCTCGGCCGCACAGCTCGAGCGCGCGATGCGTGACGCCGAACTACTGGGGCTTGGCGGCGTCGAGATTCGCAGCGACCTCTGCGCCGACTTCGCGACCCAATGCGAGCCAGGCGCCGCGCCGCTGCTGGCGAGTTTGAGGAGCGCGTCGGCGGAGTGGCTTGAGGAGATCGCCGGGCGCGCGAATACGCATAGCATCGATATCGACCTCGAATTTTTGGATGACCAGCGTCGGGCGAAGACGCTCGAGCGCGTCGCGCCCCGCCCGCTCTTTTTGTCGGCGCACCCGCCGGGAATCGGGCACCCCGCCGCCGACCGGCTGCTCGCCGAAGCAGCGCAGCTGCGCGCCGAGCACCCTGCCTGGGCGCCGCATATCCGCCTGAAATACGCCCCGACGCCGACCTCCTTCGCGGAGCTTCGCCGATGCTTCGAGATCGCGACGACGCTGCAACGCGCGGGATACCCGACCACGTTTTTACCTCAGGGGGCGCGCTTTGCCTGGACTCGCCCGATCCTCAGCAACCCGGCCAATGGACTCGCCCTTGAGAACGCGTCGAATTATCTTCCCGTGGGGCTGCGCGCGACGCGGCTTCCGGCCAGCTCGGTGCCACCCACTGCTGCGCCCTCGCCCATGGATTTACAGGATTGGCTGCCGCATTTCGCGCGATTAAATCCCACGACGACGCCCAATCATACCGAATCTTTCGATGGACTTATCGGCGACCCGGTCAGCGGAAGCGTCGGCGACTGGTGGCATACCCAGGCGGCCATCGCGTCGGGCGAACCCACCCGTTACCTGAAGATCCAGCTTGGGCGCGACGACGATGATGTCGCGCTCGACGAGGCGTTTGGTCTATTCGAAGAGCTCGGGTTGCGCGGGCTGTCGGTGACCGCCCCGCTAAAGCGGCGCATGCAGCGCATTGTAAAGGATAGCGCCGATGCTCCGCTCAATACCCTGCGACGCACCCAGGACGGCTGGGTCGGACGCGACACCGACGAGTTCGGCATGCTGGCCACGTTGCGCGAGATTATGAAGGAAGAGCCGTTCGCAAATGCCTCGCCCGACGCGCCGCTTACGGTCTCGGTCATCGGGCGCGGCGGCGTGTCTCCGGCGGTGCTGCGGGCGATCGACGCGGCGGGTTGGAAGCTCGTCGAGCACGCGAGCGCGCGCGAGGGGTGGAAGCTGAGCGCGAGCGAGCCGGCCGCCCAGCGGGTGCATCTGGTCATCAACGCCGCGGGCCCGCGGCCCGGCATCGCCGATGGCGCCCCGGGCTGTGATATCTGGCTCGACCTGCATTATAACTCGGTCGCTCAGAAGCCCGACTGCGCCGACGCGCATTGGAACGGCGACGTCTTCTTCGAGGCGCAGGCCAAGGCGCAGCGGGTGTTTTGGCGAGGGTCCGGGGAGTAGAAGCGGCGCTTAGAGCCACCCGTTCTTCAAATACCACTGGGCGGTATGACGCGCGCCGCGCTCGATCGGCCACTCCGGCTGCCAGCCGAGGGTCTCGCTGAGCGCCTCGTGTCCGCAAATCCAGCTCTCCTGCGACATCTCGGTGACCTTATCGCGATTGAAGATCGTCGCCTTGCGCGTGAGCTTTCCGAACTCTTCACTGATGGCGCCGGCCACCCGAAATACCGTGCGCGGCAGGCGAATATGCTTCGGCGATTTATCCATCGCCAGGCCGAAGTCGCGCGTCAGACTCTCCCAGGTGTGAACCGCGCCGTCGTCGATGGTGAAGACCGCCGCGCTTGGGTGCTCGACCTCAAGGGCGCTGAGCACCGCGCCGGCGAGGTCCTCAACGTAGATAAGACTGAGCAGCCCGGAGCCGTCGCCGTAAACCGCGGCGAGCCCGTATTTCGCCATCTTAAACGCGGCGAGCATTTCGTAGTCACGCGGGCCATAGACGGGCGGCGGTCGAAAAATCGTCACGGGCATACGGTCGGCGAATTCCAGCACCGCGACCTCTCCCGCCAATTTGCTGCGCCCGTAATGGCTGACCGGCGCCGGCGCCTCGTCCAGCGCGCGCGGCGCGTCGCCCGCCGAAGGCCCCTGAGCGCTCACGCTCGACATATAGATAAAGCGCTTGAGGTTCGGATTCGCCGCGTGCGCAAGTCGCGCGAGCTCGCCGCTGGCGTCCCCGTTCATGCGATAAAAATCGTCGGTATCGCGCACCTTGATCACGCCGGCGACATGCACGACGGCGTCGACTTCGGCGAGGGTTTCCGCGACGCGCTCGAGGTCGAGGTCGGTCAGCGAGCCCACCACCGTCTCAACGCCGAGGCTTTTGAGCAGCGCGGTATTCGAGGTTTTTCGCACCATACAGATGGGTTGGTGCCCGGCGTCGACCAGGCACTCTACGATATGCGAGCCGACAAATCCGGTCGCTCCGCTCAGAAAAACGCGCATGGCTTAAATCTCTTTCTCGTACAGTCGGTAGGTCTTATATTGCTCGCCGCCCATCAACTTCATGCCCTGATTGATGGCCCGATTATCCTCAAGAGTCCAGCCGGCCTCGGCCTCCACATAGCCCTTGTCGTAGGCCCGCTGATAGATGGTGGTGTAGAGCAGCACGCTCAGCCCGCCGAACGCGATGCGCCGAAACTCCTCGCGCACGCCCAGAAGAATGACCCGAAAGCTCTTCGGATGCTTGACCTTGAGCCGGTGCAAAACCTTCGCCCAACCAAAGGGGAGCAGGCTGCCGTCGAGCCCCTCGAAGGCCTCGAAGATATTCGGCAGCGCCACCACCATCGCAGCCGGTTTGCCCTCAACCTCGGCGATCATGCACATCTCGGGGTCGACGATGAGCTTGAACTCGCGCGCCAACTTATCGAGCTCGGCCTCGGTCAGGGTGACGAATCCCCAGTTATCCTTCCAGGCGTCGTTATAGATATCCATGATGATCCGGACGTCGCGCGCTAGATTCTTCATATCGACGTTTCGGATGGTGACGCCGGGGTGCTCGCGCGCCATCTCAGACAATTCGAAGGCGTGCTCGGGGAGCGTCTCGCGGTTGAAGCGCCAGGCAAAAAGGTCAATCGCCTTCTCGAACCCAGCCGCCTTCACGAGGCCGTCATAATAGGGGCGCCCGTGGGGCATCATAATATAGTTGGGGGAGTCGAAGCCCTCGACCAAAAAGCCCGACTCTTCGTTGATTGAGAGGGTGAAAGGCCCGCGCATCTTCGACATGCCCTTGATCGAGCACCATCCCGCGGCGGCGTCGAGCAAGGCCTTCACGGTGTCCGCGTTGTCCTCCGATTCGAAAAAGCCGAAGAACCCCGTCCCATCGTCGTAACTTTCGATATGGCTGTGGTCGACCTGCGCGCTGATTCGTCCGACCACTTCGCCATCGCGCACAGCGATGAAGAACTCGGCCTCGCCGTGCTCAAACCAGGGGTTATGCTTCGGCGACATCATCTCGCGCACCATCAGGTCGAGCGGCGCGCGAAAATTCGGGTCGTCGGCGTAGAGTCGATGAGGGAGGCGAATAAATTGTTTCCGATCTGCCTTGGAGCGAACCGGCCGGACTTGGACCGCCGATGCCCCAGAATTCGCTTGCTTTGATGAAACCACACACGCCTCCGACAACTTAAGCTCGAGAGAATAGCCCGAATATCTTTATATAATTATGGGTTGGGCGCGACCGGGTCGACGCCAGCCGGGCAAACGCGGGCCGGCCGACTTCCGATACGGTATCGCCGCGCGCCACTCGATACCGTATCTAAATCGAGTTCACCAGCACAGAAACACACAAAGTCCGATGGGTGGGAGTCATTAAAAAACCCGAACCATTCCGACCCCTTGTCCGGTTTCGATGCTTGAATTTGGGGCCGCCAAAAGCTACATGCATGACGTTAAAGCTAAGCGTTGACACGGCTTAAACTTTCTAAAATATAGAAAAAGTTACTGCGACGCCTAGCGCTACCAACCTTTAAGCACGCGCAATCTAAACCTATACCCACCGACCCGAGAAGACTCATGACCCGAGACGAAGTCATTGCCATCATCCGTAAACACGTCGTCGAACAGATCGAAGACGTCGAAGAAGAGGACCTCGAATTCGCCGAAACCTTCCGCGACTTCGGCGCGAACAGCCTCGATATGCTCGAAGTCGTCACGGCGTCGATGCGCGAGATGAACATCAAGGTGCCGCGCGCCGAGCTTGCCGAGGTCGAGTCGATCGACCAGCTCGCCGACCACTTCATGAAATATATCTGATCGCTCGAATCCGCCGGCTCCCCGGCATGGCGCAACACGCCGACCTACGCGGGCACCAAACGCGCCGCGCGTCGAATCCACAGCTAAGCTTGTAATATGAAAGACATTGATCCCCTAAAATTCGGCCTCGCGGATTTCGGTTGGAATGATAACCCGGACGTTCTCGCGCCGCCCGAAGACTTCCAAGCCTGGGCAGCCGTTCCGGATATCAAGCTCGGGATGAGCCTCTATGAGCAGCCCCTGCAGGCATCTCCGACGCCGCGAACCAGCATCCAGAATAATTTCGACGGCCAGATTCGAGATATCATCAACCTGACCTCGTATAATTATCTGGGACTATCGACCCACCCGGAAGTTCTGGCGGCGGCCAAAGAAGCCACCGACAAATATGGATTGGGCGCGTCGGGAGCCGCTATGCTCTCGGGGACATTCGATCTGCACGAGCAATTCGCCGCGGCGCTGGCGAAGTTCAAGCACAAAGATGCGGCGATGCTCTTCTCGAGTGGGTTGGGCGGCAATATCGGCGCGATCCAGGGATTGCTTCGAAAGGGCGACGTCCTGGTCATCGACGCCAAATGCCACCGAAGCATCATCGACGGCGCGAAACTCGCCGGGGCGACCCTGGCTAGCTTCGCGCATAACGACGCGGAGAGCTTGGACGCCGTGCTCAGCAAGCACGCTGGCAAGCGTCGACTCATCGTGGTCGAGGGCGTGTACTCGATGGACGGCGACCTGTGTGACCTGCCGCCGATCGTTGAGGTCGCGAAGACCCACAACGTGCCCATCTACTGCGATGAGGCGCACTCCACCCTGCTCTTCGGCGAGACCGGCAGCGGCGTGGCCGAGCATTTCGGGCTCGAAGACGCCATCGGTATTAGCTTCGGCACGCTGAGCAAATCCTTCGGCGGAGTGGGCGGATTTGTCTGCGCGAACCAGTCGATCATCGACTATATCAAATATTATGCCTCGCCCTTCCAATTCTCATGCGCCCTTCCGCCACCCATCGTCGCGGGGATGATGAAGTCGCTGGAGATTGGCACGACGGACACCAGCATGCGCGAGAAGTTGTGGGAGAACGTGAAATACTTCCGTGAGAATCTCGACACGCTGAATCTTGATACCGGCCTGTCGCAGTCGCAGATCATCCCAATCATCGTGGGCTCGGACGGCCGCCAGCTCTACTCGATGGCGGTCGAATGCCAGCGCCGAGGACTCTTCTTGCAGCCGGTCGACTTCCCGGCGGTCGAGGCGCATACTCGCCGCTTCCGCATCTCGGTTTCATCGCAATTGACAAAGGCCGACATCGACGAAGCCTGCACCATCATTGAAGACGTCATCGCGAAGCCGCTCGGCACGATTTAAGCGGCTTTTGGGCCCCAACAAGCCCAACCGACACGAACGCGCCCCGGCGAGCCTTTTACGAGGCTCCCGGGGCGTTTTGGTTTCCAAATAACCGGTGCAACGCGACCCAAGGTATTGCGAAAGTCGCACGGGCTAATAATCGCGAATCGCAAACGCAACAAAGCCCCGGGCGCTTAGCGCGCCCGGGGCTTTGTCATCGCGTTAAATCACACGATTAAACTTAGGCTTCGGCCGTCTCTTCTTCGACGTCCTCTGCTTCGATAAGGTCCCGAATATGAGCGGGGTAACGAAGCGCCTCGGTGTTCTCGAGGTTGGATCCAACCCAGGAGATACGCGTAATCGGAGCGTTGTCGCCCTTACGATTACCGACTTTGACAAGTCGCGAGTATCCACCAGCGCGGGAAGCCACAGCTTCACGTTTGGCGAGGTCATCAAAGACCTTTCCAACGAGAGCGGGGTCCTGAAGTACGGCGCGAGCCTGACGGCGAGCGTGAACCGTATCTTTCTTACCCAAGGTGATCAGTCGGTCGGCGATGCGACGCAGCTCTTTGGCTTTCGCGTCGGTAGTCTGGACCAGTTCATACTGGACCAGGCTGCGCGCCATATTATGCAGAACGGCCTTGCGATGGGCCGCTTCCATATTGAGTTTGCGTCCTGATTTGCGATGTCGCATATATTAATCCTTCAAACGTAACGGGCTCAACCCTGATTAAGCCTCAGCGGACAGCTTCTCAAGGTCTTTGGGCGGCCAATTTTCAATGACCGTTCCCAACTCGAGGTCCATTTCGGCGAGCAATTCTCTAATTTCTTTAAGCGATTTTCGCCCAAAGTTCTTCGTCTTCAGCATCTCGGGCTCGGTCTTTTGGACCAGGTCACCGACATATTGAATACCCGCGCTTTGCAGGCAGTTGAAGCTTCGAACGGACAGGTCAAGCTCCGAAATCGGCTTCAAAAGATTCTCATTAAAATCGGGCGTCTCTTCGAGAGTCGCGACTTGCGGCTCAGCAGTTTCGTCGAAGTTAATGAAGATCGTCAGCTGCTCTTTGAGAATCTTAGCCGCGTAAGCGACCGCGTCCTCGGGAAGAACGGAACCGTCCGTCCACACCTCGAGCGTAAGCTTGTCGTAGTCAGTACGACGACCGACACGAGCATTCGTAATCTTATAATTAACCTTTCGAATCGGGCTAAAGAGGCTGTCGATGGCAATGGTGCCGATCGGATCCTCTTCTTCCTTATTCTGATTGGCGGGCACATAGCCCCGCCCATGATCAACCGTCAACTGCATCTGAAGGCGTCCACCCTCACTTACCGTTGCGATGACGTGGTCCTTATTAAGAACCTCGACGTTGCCACTGACTTCTACATCGGCGCCGGTGACGACTTTCGGGCCTTCGATATCAATATCGACGACCTGACGCTCATCGCTGAGCAAATTAAGACGCAACTCCTTAAGATTCAGTACGATGTCGGAGACATCTTCTTTGATCTCCGGGAGACTCGTGAATTCATGAAGGGCACCCTCGAGCCGCAGTTTCGTAACCGCTGAGCCCACGATGCTACTCAATAAAATTCGTCGAAGCGCGTTACCGACCGTGATTCCGTAGCCACTCTCAAGAGGCTCACATACGAATTTCGTATATGTCTCTGATTTCGAGCGCTGGTCAATTGACACTTCACGAGGCTTGATCAGGTCTCGCCAGTTTTGGTGAAACATGGAATATGCCTCCGCACCACGTATTCTAGGTTTGGCCCATACCCAGCCTGGCTCTGTGAGAGCCAGGGCCTGGGCGGCACCAAATCAATTATTCGAAATTATATATACAATACAATACGTCGACCGAATTAGACGCGGCGACGTTTGGGCGAGCGGCAACCGTTATGAGGCAACGGCGTTACGTCGCGGATCTTGGTAATCTTAAGTCCCGCCGACTGAAGCGAGCGCATGGCCGACTCCCGTCCGGTGCCCGGTCCCTTAAGATATACGGAGATCTTCTTGAGACCGTACAACTCTTGAGCCTTACGCGCGGCATCTTCCGCGGCCACGCCTGCTGCGTACGGCGTCGATTTACGCGAACCTTTGAATCCACGCGAACCCGCGCTCGACCAGGACAACGCGTTACCGTTGGTGTCCGTGATCGTAATCAACGTATTATTAAACGTTGCATGGATATGGGCGATGCCCACCTGCACACTGGAACGAGCTTTCGCCTTCGTCCGCTTTTTCGTCTTACCCTTGACCATTCTCTCTCCGTTCGCCCGCGCGCGCCCCGGCCCCAACTTGCGCTGGAACGAGGGTGGTCGGGAAACCACAATAAATTTTGAGTCGATGCAAAGACCCCGCGTGCTGGAAACCAGTCACGCCGGGCAATGCCTGCTTATTTGCGTTTACGAACCATCGCGCGACGCGGTCCGCGTCGACTGCGCGCATTGGTGCGCGTGCGCTGACCGCGAACGGGCAAACCTTTGCGGTGGCGGATGCCACGATAGCAGTTGAGATCCTTGAGGCGCTTAATATTGCCCTGGATCTCACGTCGCAGATCGCCTTCCACGGTGTACTCTGCCTCGAGCAAGTTACGTATCAAACGCACTTCTTCTTCGGTCAGGTCCTGAACTTTGGTCGAGTCTTCGATACCGGTCTTGGCGACAATCTCTTTCGCCAGGGTATCTCCAACGCCATAAATATAGGTCAATGCAACGTCCAGCCGCTTTCGGCGCGGCAAGTCAACACCTGCGATACGTGCCACGGGATGACTCCTTATCTTTCAGTAATTTAATTATCGACAAACTAAAGGCCATATAGTCACTACACGGCCACCTAAAATCAACCCTGGCGCTGTTTATGGCGCGGGTTCACACAAATGACCCGAACCACACCTTTACGGCGGATGACTTTGCACTTGTCGCAGATTTTCTTAACAGACGGTCGAACTTTCATGATTTCACCTGGTTGCCCGCGCATACGATCGATGCCGAGCGTAAATTATCATAAGGACACGAAGCGTGCCGACATCATTTCTGGCGGTAGACGATCCTGCCGCGCGTCAAATCGTACGGAGACAGCTCCACCGTGACAGTATCTCCAGGGAGGATCTTGATATAATGCATCCTCATCTTCCCAGAGATATGGGCCAAAACGTTGTGTCCGTTCTCCAGTTCCACTCGGAACATGGCGTTGGGCAACGGTTCAACCACGGTACCTTCGACTTCAATTGCTTCTTCTTTTGCCATAATGTCGGCTACCCGAATGCTTATGCGATGCGAATTAAATGCAGAATTACCTGACTGCCATGTCCACAAAAATGCGTGGAGGATCGGCAAGGCAAGGGGGCGTTACATACACAGCCGCCCGAGGAGTGTCAAGTTGACCTGCAAAAGCTAGCTAAAATAATAAAATACGCCCTTCAAATAGACCACAAAACTGCGAAATCTACTGTTTGAGGGGATCTTCTGGCGGCCGAAGCCGCCGAAAAGGCGATCTTCAGTCGATCGCCTTCAAAAGACGCTCATAAACGTGATCGGGAGATCCGACGCCATCGATCTCGCGCAAAACACCCACCTGACGATAATACTCCACCAGGGGTTGGGTCTTGGCGTTATAGGCGACCAATCGACCACGAATAGCCTCAGGCCTATCATCCTCACGGCGCATCAAGGGGCTCCCGCACTCATCGCAGATTCCCTCCACCTTGGGCGGCTGAAATTCTGAGTGAAACGAGGCGCCGCAGTTTGGACAACTCAGTCTTCCGCCCAGACGGCGGATGACCTCGTCCTCGCTCACCACGATATTGACGACTGCCTCAAGCTTCACGCCCATCGCTTCAAGCGCTTCGGCCTGCTCAACCGTTCGTGGGAACCCGTCCAAAATAAAACCGTTCTCGGCATCGGACTCTTTGAGACGCTCGGCAACCAGGCCGATAACCACGTCGTCGGGAACCAGGTCCCCGGCGTCCATGAATGCCGCGGCCTTAAGCCCCAGCTCGCTGCCGCTTCGCCTCGCGTTGCGCAACATATCTCCGGTGGAAATCTGAGGCACGTTGAGATGATCCGACAGACGTTGCGCCTGGGTTCCTTTGCCGGCACCCGGTGGCCCCAACATCATCAACCTTGTTTTGGCCATGACACAACTCCAATCTGAATTGGCAACACGCCCCGGAAAATTTCCGTGGGCGTGTCACAAATGAATAAATTAAAAAACTTCCGAATACGCCAATCAGCTATCGCTAGGCTCGCGCCCTTTGATGCGACCGGACGATTTCGTACCGCCGCCAGCATCGCCGCGAGAGACCGACCCGAACTCGTCATAATGACGGGTGATAAGGTGGTTCTCAATCTGAGCGACCGTATCCAATGCAACGGCCACCGCGATCAGCAGGCTTGTACCACCAAAGAAGAAGCTGACTCCCATGGTGTCCTGCAAGAAGAACGGCATGATACAAACAACGGTAAGGTAGATAGAACCGGCCATGGTCAGACGGCTAAGGACGCTATCGATATGATCAGCGGTCTTCTGTCCCGGACGAATTCCTGGCACAAACGCGCCAGATTTCTTCAGGTTATCGGCGATATCCACCGGGTTTACCTGAACTGCGGTGTAGAAGAACGTGAAGAAGATAAGCATCACGGCGTAGATAAGGTTATAGCGCCAATCACCAGGCACCATGACCGTTTGAATCCACTGCCCAACCGGGCTATCCCCGAGGTAACTTGCGATCGTTGTCGGGAAAATCAACATCGACGAGGCGAAAATGGGCGGAATGACACCGGCCATATTAACCTTGAGCGGCAGATGATGACTTTGACCGCCGTAAATACGACGACCCACCATTCGCTTTGCGTACTGCAAAGGAACGCGACGCTCCGCCGTCTCCATGAAGACGATGAAGGTCGTGACACCCAGACCCAGAACGGCCAGAGCGATCAGCGTGAACAACGAAATCGCGTTGCTTTGCAATTGGGTGAAAAGTTGAATCACCGTGCTCGGGAATCCGGCGAGGATACTACCCATAATCAACAGGGAAATACCGTTGCCGATCCCGCGCTCGGTGATCTGCTCACCCAACCACATAAGAAAGACCGTGCCGGCCGTAAGCGTCAGGCAGGTTAAAAGCCGAAACCCCCAAACATCCAGCGCCGATGAAGTATCGGCCAGGAGGTGGAGGTTCGGGTTGGTCTCATGGAGGTTCTCCAAATAAAAGGAGATACCGAACCCTTGGATCACTCCAAGGATAACGGTTCCATAACGTGTGTATTGCGTGATCTTTTGGCGCCCCTGCTCGCCTTCCTTATTGAGACGCTCGATCGCCGGAACGACCACCGTCATCAACTGGAGGATAATGGATGCAGAGATATAGGGCATAATGCCCAGGGCGAAGATGCTCATCATCTCGAGAGCACCGCCGGTAAACATGTTTACCAGCCCCATCAGGCCGCCACCCGCACCACCGACAATCTGTGACATCGCGGCCCCGTTAACCTCCGGGACCGTGATGAACACACCGAGGCGATACAGGGCAAAAACGCCCAGAGTGAAGAGAATCCGGCGCCGGAGCTCCGGAATCTTAGTTATGTCGGTGAACTTTGTAGCCACGTTAGACGTCCTCTGCGGTGCCCCCGGCGGACTCGATTTTCTCTCGAGCCGTCGAACTAAACCTGTTTACGCTTACGGTCAGCGATTTGGTCAATTCGCCCGCGCCAAGAATCTTAATCTGATCGCACGCTCCTTTGACAAGTCCTTTGGCGCGCAACGACTCTTCGTCGACACGATCGCCTGCTTCAAAGACTCGCTCCAGGTCACGAACGTTCACCGATACCACGGTTTTAGCGTGGATGTTGGTGAAACCAACCTTGGGAAGACGACGCGACAGGGGCGTTTGACCACCCTCAAACTTCGGATGGACACGTCCACCGCTTCGCGCGTTTTGTCCCTTCTCACCACGGCCACTTGTTTTGCCCCAACCACTACCGGGACCACGGCCAACTCGCTTCCGCTTTTTGTGCGCCCCTTTGGGCGGCTTAAGATCGCTGAGATCCATGGTTTAACCCTCCAATTCTTCAACACTAACCAGATGCGAGACCTTATTGATCATCCCGCGAATCGACGGCGTGTCTTCGATGATTACTACTTGATGTCGTTTGCGCAGTCCGAGTCCCTTGACCGAGCCCAATTGGCTGGCGGTCAGACCCGACAGGCCGCGCTTAAGTTCTACTTTTAATTGTGCCATCGCAATGATCTCTCGTATTGCTCAATAATATAAAATCGGGTCAATGTGTCGCCATTTTACTGGCGACACATCATCCGTTTTCAGGATTCCTGGTCGTCGACCGGGTCCTGGCCAAGCCGCGCACGATACGCGTTCGGGTCCCGCAGTTGCGAGAGTGCATCCATCGTCGCACCCACCACGTTATGCGGGTTATTCGAACCGAGGCTCTTGGTCAAAATATTCTCGATACCTGCGGCTTCGAGGATGGCGCGAACGGCGCCACCAGCGATAACACCGGTACCCGGGCTGGCCGGCTTGAGCATCACGCGTCCTGCGCCGTGCTCTCCGATGACCGTGAACGGGATCGTCGCACCGTCAACAACCGGTACCTTGATCATGCTCTTGGTCGCGGTCTGCTGACCTTTGGTGATTGCTGCCGGAACTTCATTTGCCTTTCCGTGTCCGACACCAACTTTCCCGTTGGTGTCGCCCACGACGACAAGAGCGCCGAAGCTGAATCGACGGCCGCCTTTGACGACCTTCGAGACGCGATTAATATTGATGACGTTGTCGACCAAATTTGGGTCGCTTTTCTTTCTACCGTAAGCCACAATGACACCCTTTTAGAATTTCAACCCGCCTTCACGCGCGCCCTCTGCCACGGCCGCAATGCGTCCGTGATAGATGAAGCCGTTCCGGTCGAATACGATTTTGTCGATTCCTTTCTCTTGGACCCGCTGGGCCAAGACTTTACCGATGTGACGGGCCTGCTCGATCTTCTTCATCTCCTCTCCGGAAAGCAGACCCTTCTCAACCGAAGACGCGCTAACCAGGGTATGTCCGCTCAGGTCATCAATGACCTGGGCATAGATATGCTTGCTGGAGCGAAAGACCGTAAGCCGGGGGCGCGACGGCGTACCCAGGATGTTGTTCCGGATGGTACGTTTGCGCCGTTGGCGGCGGTTTTTAATAACATTCTTTTTAAGCATTTTATCTCTCCGCGATGTCCAGGCCGGGGCGAGCGCCGCCGAAGCGCGCCCGCCACGAACCCATCATCTTTATGCTGCGCCGGCCTTACCGACTTTGCGAATAATACGCTCATCCTTATAGCGAATACCTTTGCCTTTGTAAGGCTCCGGCGGGCGCAGTCCGCGGATTTTCGCGGCAACTTCGCCAAGCAGCTCTTTATCGTAGCCGCTCAATTTAATCTTGGTCTGACGGTCGATCGCGACCTCAACCCCTTCCGGGAGTTCGAACAAGATCGGGTGGCTGAAGCCGAGGTCGAAGCGAAGAAAACGGCCGTGCTGATCGACGCGGTAACCAACACCGACGATCTCAAGCTCACGAACGTATCCCGCCGAGACACCCTCTACCATATTCGCAACGAGGCTACGAACCAGACCCTGGTGGCTGCGCGCGACTCGAGATTCCTCGGGGCGCGTGACGAGCACTTCAGAACCATCTACCTCAATATTAACAGACTCAGAGACCTGACGGGTCAGCTCACCCTTGGGGCCTTTCACGTTAACCCGATTGCCGTCGATTTTGATCTCGACGCCGCTTGGGATTTCGATTGGACGCTTTCCAATACGACTCATTTTAAAACCTCCCTGGAGCGAAAATTAGTAAATTTCGCAAAGAACTTCGCCGCCGACCTTGGCCGCGCGGGCCTCTTTGTCGGTAAGCAAACCTTTCGACGTCGACAGAATAGCGATTCCAAGCCCGTTAAGGACGTCCGGAATCTCGCTAACTCCGACATAAACACGACGCGACGGACGACTCACTCGCGTAAGCGAGGTGATCATCGGCTCGTCCGCGTCGTCGTAGCGAAGTTCAAGTTCAACAACACCCTGGGGTCCTTCGTTACGGAACTCTGCCGTAGCGACATAACCGGCGCGCTGAAGAATCTGAGCCATCCCCAGACGCATTTTGCTGCCGGGCATGACGACCTTGGAGTGATGAGCGATCTGTGCGTTGCGAATCCGCGTCAGAAAGTCTGAAATCGGATCATTTGTGTTGGCCATATGCCAAGTCTCCTTCGAGATGGTTCTCGAAGCTCGCGCCCAATCGGCGCGAGTTCCTAGAGCCTGTCTCGATTTTTACGTGTACTCGCCAGGCGATACACGGTTAGCAATCAAAATTACCAGCTTGCTTTCACGACGCCTGGGATCTCCCCATTAAGCGCGCGCAAACGGAAGCAAATCCGGCACATATCGAATTTACGCAAATACGCCCGACTACGTCCGCAAAGCGGGCAGCGATTGTACTCACGAACCTTAAATTTAGCTTTCTTCTTCGATTTTTCTACAAGCGCTTTACGTGCCAAAGCGTCTCCTTATTGATTAGAGTCAGGCTTTTGGAACGGCATGCCGAGCTTCGACAGCAATTCACGGGCCTCGTCATCATTAACGGCGGTGGTCACGACGGTGATGCTCATGCCGCGAACCTTGTCGATCTTATCGTAGCTGATCTCCGGAAAGATGATCTGCTCGGTCACACCGACCGTGTAGTTGCCATGTCCGTCGAAGGACTTCGGGCTAATGCCTTTGAAGTCACGAACGCGCGGAAGGGCCACGTAGATCAAGCGCTCAAGGAATTCCTGCATCCGGATACCGCGAAGCGTCGCCTTGACGCCGATCGGCATTCCTTCACGCAGTTTGAACCCGGCGATCGCGCGACGAGCGCGCGTGACGACCGGCTTCTGACCAGTGATCAGGGTGAGCTCGGCGGTTGCCGACTCGACCACTTTGGGGTTCTCGACGGCTGAAGCGCCCAGGCCCATATTCACGATCACCTTCTCGAGACGCGGAACCGTCATCGGGTTGGTATATCCGAATGTCTCCATCAACGATGGAACGACTTCCTTTTCGTATTTTTCCTGCAAAAACGTCATCTAGTACTCTCCATAACCGACAGGTTTCTATGCCGTCGGCACGCGGTCCAATAAATAACAATCGGCACCGCTCCCTAAAAAGCGGACACCCCGGGCGCCATCGCCTAGGGTGCGCTTACCTAGCTGACCCGAACTCAAGAGTCAAGTGAGCCAGGCATGCTCCGAATGAACTAATTATGCGTCTTTAATTTCGTCGAACACTTCGCCGGTTTGTTTGGCGACGCGCACTTTCTGGATCCGCGCGGGGACCTCTTTACCGAAGCTTTCGACCGCTTCAGCTTTCGTATCGAACAGGTTATTTCCCTGTCCAACGAATTTCTTGCCCGTGCGGACCGGGCCCTGGCGCTTTTCGCTATACAGGGCAACGTTGGAGGCATCAATCCAGCCTTCAACTTCGACGCGCGATCCCGACTCGCCCGTAAGAGGGTTGGGTTTGCGGTGCTTTTTCATCATCTGACGCCGCGCAACCTTCACCCGTCCCTTGACGGGATCGACCTGCAGCACTTCGCCGCGGAGTCCGCGATCTTTGCCACAAATGAGGATAACATTATCTTTTTTCTTAACGTGCATCTCTGTGCTCCCGAGGTGAAATTGCTCAATCTCGACCGTTCGGCCGGCTGAAGTTTAAAGAACTTCCGGTGCCAGGCTGACGATCTTCATGTAGTTACGGCCTCGAAGCTCACGCGCGACGGGTCCGAAAATACGGGTTCCCAGCGGCTGTCCGATCTTGTCGATCAACACGGCAGCGTTCTCATCGAAGCGAATATAGGTACCGTCCTCGCGGGTGATTTCCTTTTTCGTGCGGACAACCACCGCGCGCTGGACATCGCCTTTGCGGACTTTCGAATTGGGCAGCGACTCTTTAACCGACACGATGATAACGTCACCGATCGATGCGTAGCGCCGTTTCGATCCGCCCAGTACTTTGATGCACTGAACTTTCTTGGCGCCCGAGTTGTCGGCCACCGACAATCTGGTTTGCATTTGAATCATGATAGACCTCGCGGTCCCGTCAGATCACGGGAGCTTTCTCAATAATTTCTTTAAGCTTCCAGCGCTTGTTCTTGGAGAGCGGACGCGTCTCCTCGATCAGCACGCGATCTCCGGGACGACACTCGTTCGCGGGATCGTGAACCTGGTAGCGCTTTTGCCGACGGACAAACTTGCGATATTTCGGATGCATAAACTGACGGGTAACCGCCACGACGATGGTCTTATCCATCTTGTCGCTGACAACTTCGCCAACGCGGGTCTTTTTACGGCCCCGCTCTGTCGTTGCCGTTGCCTGCGGCTCTTGATTTTCTTCGGCCATAGATCCTCTCCTGGGTGGGTGCCGGGCGGCCCGGGTTGGATATCTTTCCAACGCCGGGCCAGCCTGCATCCCTAAATCATGCGTATATTATAAAGCATCTTTTTCAGCGGACTTATCATGCGAGGTCTATCGGTAGCATGCCCGAAGACCTGGGCGCGAAATACTTAGCCCTGAGCCAGCGACAGTTCGCGACGAACCGTCTTGATGCGTGCGACATTGCGTTTGCAGGCTCGGATATGCGCGACATTCTGGAGCTGACCGGTGAAGTGCTTCATCCGAAGACGAAACAGTTCATCGCGGACCTGGTTCTCCAACTCGAGCAGTTCTTCCTGCGTTTTCTCTCGAAGTTCAGAAGGTTTCATAGCGTGGCTCCTCGAACCATAAATTTGGTTTTCACGGGAAGCTTGTGGGAAGCGAGACGGAGCGCCTCACGAGCCACATTTTCCGGAACACCGTCCATCTCAAACAACACACGGCCAGGCTTAACCACGGCAACCCACTGCTCGACCGAGCCTTTACCTTTACCCATTCGGGTCTCGGCCGGCTTCTTGGTGATCGGCTTGTGCGGGAAGATACGGATCCAGATTTTACCCTGACGCCGAATGTAGCGGTTCATGGCGATACGGGCCGCTTCAATCTGGCGCGCGGTGATCCGATGGGGATCAATCGCGACCAACGCGTACTTACCGAACGAGATATCGCTACCACGTTGAGCCTTACCGCGCATCCGCCCCTTCTGGCATTTACGCCATTTTACTCTCTTGGGACTCAGCATTTATATACTCCTATTCAAGGCGCCCGCAGGGGCGAGCGCCTAATCAATTATAGTCTTGAATCGGTGTCGAGGACTTCACCTTTGAAGATCCATACCTTGATACCAATGATACCGTAGGTGGTCGCGGCTTCCGCGACTCCGTAATCGATATCAGCACGCAGGGTGTGCAGCGGAACGCGACCTTCCAGGTACCACTCGCGGCGACCCATGTCGGCGCCACCGAGGCGACCGGCGCAGTTGATACGGATGCCCTGAGCGCCGAACTTCATCGAGGTCTGGACAGCTTTCTTCATGGCGCGACGGAACGAAACCCGGCGCTCCAGCTGCGTGGCGATTCCCTCGGCGACCAATTTGGCGTCGAGTTCGGCCTTGCGAACTTCCTGAATGTTGACGCGAACGTCCGACGCCGTGAGGCGGTCGATCTCTTCACGCAGGCCGTCGATGCCGCTGCCGCGCTTGCCGATCAAAATGCCGGGCTTGGCGGTGTGGATCGTGACCAAAACGGTCGTCGCCATACGCTCGATATCGATCTTGCTGATACCGGTGTGTTTGAAGCGGTCCTCGAGGTAGGTCCGAATTCGGATATCCTCGTGCAACCATTCCGCGTAATTCTTTTCCGCGTACCATTTCGACGCCCACGGGCGAATAATGCCGAGGCGAAATCCTACTGGATTAACTTTCTGACCCAAAACGATCTCCTGGAAGACTTAGCGCGGCAGCTCGAGCACCACGGTGATATGACTACTACGTTTATTGATGCGCGTGGCGCGACCCTGTGCGCGCGGCTTAAAGCGGCGCAACGTCGGACCCTCGTCGACAAATGCTTGGGCGACGATCAGATCGTCAACGTCCCAATCAAGCTCCTCGCTCTGCTCCACGTTGTGCATGGCCGACTCGATCACTTTCGCGATCACCGGCGCAGCTTTGCGCGGCGTGAACTGCAGAATATCAAGCGCTTCCATAATCGGCTTGGAGCGAACCAAGTCAATGACTGGGCGCGCCTTTTTCGCCGAGATGCGCACGTTGCGGGCCGAGGCTCTATTGGCCCGGCATCCTAAATTATTTTTACCCATGGCTCTATCTCAAACTCTAAATTCAATATCGTGACTGGCGAAGACCATTCTCTGGCGCGCCCGACTTGCATCCGAGAGCCTAAGCGATCGAAATCATCGACCGCGCAGCTTTCCTTTCGTCTCGACGACATGACCATAATAGGTGCGTGTCGGCGCGAACTCTCCGAGCTTATGTCCGATCATATTCTCGGTGACGAACACCGGAACAAAATCTTTACCGTTATGAACCGCGAAGGTCATCCCGAGGAACTCAGGCACGACCATCGAACGGCGGCTCCAGGTTTTAAGAGCGCGACGGTCACCGGCATCTTTAGCCCGGGTTACCTTCTTGCGAAGACCGGCGTCAACGAACGGACCCTTTTTAATTGAACGTGGCAATATTCTCTCCTTCGATGGCTAGTGCGGCCCCGAGGGGCCGCCCCAGACTCAACGCTTTTTCTTGACCTTTCGGCGAGTCTGAATGAATTTGTCGGTGCGCTTATTACTGCGGGTTCTGAGACCTTTGGTCTGCTGTCCCCAGGGCGTAACCGGGTGACGACCAGCGGCTTTACGCCCCTCACCACCACCATGCGGATGATCGACCGGGTTCATGGCGGTACCACGAACGCTGGGACGACGTCCCATCCAGCGTGAACGACCGGCCTTACCCAACGAAACACCTTCGTGCTCGCGGTTGCTGACCGATCCAACGGTTGCGCGGCAGTCTTGCAGCACTCGACGAATCTCGCCGGAGGGAAGACGAAGAAGAGCATATTTACCCTCTTTCGCCATCAACTGCGCCCAGCAGCCTGCGGAACGAGCAATCTGCCCGCCCTTGCCTGGCTTCAATTCGATATTGTGCAAGACCGTACCAACCGGCATATGCTTAATTTTAAGCGAGTTGCCCGGCGTGATATCTGCTGACTTGCTCGAGACGACTTCGTCGCCGACCTGCAGTTTCTGAGGCGCGAGGATATAAGCCTTCTCGCCGTCAGCGTAGTGCAGAAGCGCGATATAAGCGGTGCGGTTCGGATCGTACTCGATCCCGGCAACTTTGGCCGGCACGCCCAGCTTATTACGCTTGAAGTCGATCTTACGGTAGCGTTGCTTGTGTCCGCCACCGCGGTGACGCATCGTGATGCGTCCTTTATTATTACGTCCACCACTGCGTTTGGTCGCCGTGGTCAACGACTTCTCAGGGGTGCCTTTCGTCACCTCTGCAAAGTCTGCCAGTCGCGCAAAGCGGCGACCCGGCACTGTCGGATTAAATTGTGTTGTACCCATTTTGCTTCTCCCTCATCGCGAGGTGTTCCCGTTGGAAACCCCGAGGAGTTCTAAGTCAATTCGATGTCGCTCAGACTTCGCCGTGCTCTTCGCCAGGCTGCTCGAGCGCGTAGAAATCGATGGCCTCACCTTCAGCGAGCTTGACGATGGCCTTCTTGTAGAAGGAGCGTCGGCCCATTGAGTAGCCAACCCGTTTGGGTTTGCCGGAAGCATTCATCGTGTTCACGCGCACGACCTTAACGCCGAAGAGTTTCTCAACGGCCTTTTTGATCTGAGGCTTCGTAGCGTCTTCCTTCACCCGGAAGGTCACCTGGTTCTCCAGCTCGGAGAGCGCGGTGCTCTTTTCTGTCATCACAGGACGAAGGATGATCTGGTATGGAGTAGTCATCGCTTAAGTACCTCATGAATTTGGTCAAGCGCCGTCTGGCTAATTACGAGAGTATCGAAGCGCAGAACGTCTTCGACGTTGAGGCCCTCGGAGGCGAGGTATTTCGCGTCCTTGAGGTTGCGCACGGAGAGTCGAAGCGACTCGTTGTGCACGACCGTCTGGGTCTTCTCATCGCGGCTCGTCGCATCGACTAGAAGCGCGCTGGGCGCCTGGAGTGCATTGAGAACGCCGATGGCGAATTTCGTTTTGGTCTCAGCAAAAGTCAGGTCGTCGACGACAATCAACTTGCCGTCACGTGCCTTAAGGCTCAAAACCGAACGCAAAGCGGCTTTGCGCTTTTTCTTCGGCATCGAGAAGCTGAAATCGCGGGGAGACGGACCGTGGACGACGCCACCACCGACCCAGTGAGGAGCGCGGATGGTACCCTGACGGGCACGACCGGTTCCTTTCTGGCGCCAGGGCTTCTTGCCGCCGCCACTAACTTCGGCGCGCGTCTTAACTTTCTGCGTACCCGCACGACGGCGAGCACGCTGCCAGTTCACCACTTCCCAAAAGAGATGCTTGCGCACCGGGGCAGCGAAAATGGCGTCGTCGAGGGTTACCTCTCCGACTTTTTCGTTTTTTTGATCAACAACGTTAATCTTCATCTTGAAACTCCTGCGCCGACCTGACTAAGGCTCAGCCGCGCGAAAGAGTGAGGTGAATTGACCTGAACGGCACCCGGAAGGCCCAATGCCCGCCGGCTACACAGCGTCAGATCAGGTCTTGATTTCAATCTCAACGCCCGCGGCCAGGCTAAGACGACCAAGCGCCTCCAGCGTAGCAGGGGTCGAGTCGTGAATATCAAGTAGACGTTTGTGCGTACGCATTTCGAATTGCTCGCGCGACTTCTTGTCGATGAACGGACTACGAAGGACCGTCCAACGCTTGATGCGCGTGGGCAAAGGAATCGGCCCGGCTACCCGAGCTCCAGTGCGCTTCGCGGTATCGACAATATCTGCAGTCGATGCGTCGAGAAGCGTGTGATCGTACGCTTTAAGCTTGATGCGAATTTTATCGTTTGCCATGAAATACCCTGAT
Organism: Bradymonas sediminis; assembly: GCF_003258315.1. Taxonomy (GTDB): domain Bacteria; phylum Myxococcota_A; class Bradymonadia; order Bradymonadales; family Bradymonadaceae; genus Bradymonas; species Bradymonas sediminis. The sequence goes on along the minus strand of NZ_CP030032.1, from coordinate 286,752 downwards.
CCTACGTCAGCCGAACTGCGCAGATATGAACATATACTCGAAGCGAAACTGCTTCCCGACGCGGCAATAAAACATTGCGAAAGGAGCATGCGACGGTCTCAATCAATCCAACCGTGTCCCGGTAGGAGCGCGGACCCTACAGCAAGGGTTTCTTCAGATCAAGAGTGATCTAAAAAGAACCCTTGTTTCCAATATTTGGGGCCTGCGGGCGCCGTATGTTGACCTCCGCAGACCCCTCATTTCAACTTACTCGATGATCTTGGTGACCACACCGGCGCCGACCGTACGTCCACCTTCGCGGATAGCGAAGCGAAGACCTTCGCTCATGGCGATGGGGTTAATCAGTTCGCCGGTAACCGTGACGCGGTCGCCAGGCATAACCATCTCGGATCCTTCCGGAAGATGCACGGTACCCGTGATATCCGTTGTACGGAAGTAGAACTGCGGGCGATATCCGTCGAAGAACGGCGTGTGACGACCACCCTCTTCTTTCTTGAGGATATAGACCTCACCCTCGAACTTGGTGTGCGGGGTGATCGAGCCGGGCTTGGCCAGAACCTGGCCGCGCTCGACGTCTTCTTTCTTGATGCCACGAATCAGGCAGCCAACGTTCTCGCCTGCACGACCCGAGTCGAGCAATTTGCGGAACATCTCGACACCGGTGACGGTGGTCTTGGTGGGCTTTTCGGTGAGACCAACGATCTCGACTTCTTCGCCGACCTTCACAATACCGGTCTCGATGCGACCGGTGACGACCGTACCACGACCCGAGATCGAGAAGACGTCCTCGATGGGCATAAGGAACGGCTTGTCCGTCTCACGCTCCGGCTCTTCGATATACTCGTCGACGGCGTCCATCAATTTGACGATGGCTTCGGCGCCGAGCGGGCTGTCTTCGCCGTTGAGGGCGAGGAGAGCCGAACCCGGGATGATCGGGGTGTCGTCGCCCGGGTAGTCGTATTTGTCGAGAAGTTCGCGAACTTCCATGTCGACCAGCTCGATGAGCTCTTCGTCGTCGACCATGTCGGCTTTGTTCAAGAAGACGACGATGGCGGGGACGCCGACCTGGTGAGCAAGAAGGATATGCTCGCGGGTCTGCGGCATCGGGCCGTCAGCGGCGGAGACGACCAGGATCGCGCCGTCCATCTGCGCAGCACCGGTGATCATGTTTTTGACGTAGTCAGCATGGCCCGGGCAGTCGACGTGAGCGTAGTGACGGTTGGCCGTCTCGTACTCAACGTGCGAGGTCGAGATGGTGATACCACGCTCGCGCTCTTCGGGAGCCTTGTCGATTTTGTCGAAGTCAACGCTCGAGTTGGAGCCGTTGATGTCACTCATGACGCGGGTAATGGCCGCGGTCAGCGTGGTTTTGCCGTGGTCGACGTGACCGATCGTGCCGATGTTAAGATGCGGCTTATTTCTCTCAAATTTTTCTTTAGCCATTTTCGGTATCCTATCCGTTGAGTGCATGAGCGATCACCGTGGGCGATCACTCCTAAGGGTTAGCGTCGCTCAACTCTTGCCGGGAACCGGTCATTAGCGCAGAGCGTCGTGTTCAAAAAAATTTATTTTCATCCACCAACGGTAAAACCGATATTCCCAGTTATCCGTCGCGATGGCGTTTTACCTAACGTTTATAAAATTTCAACCGTCCAACACCCCCAAATACAAAAAAGTGCCCGAAATCCAAAGATTTCGGGCACTTTCCCTTTAAAACTCGCTCTGGCAGTCGGCCCGCGCGTCTAAATTGCGCGCGGACCGACCATCAGGATCACTCGTCGCCGGATCCGCCAGCTTTCGAGATGATCTCGTCAGCGATGCTGCGCGGCACTTCCGAGTAGTGCGAGAACTGCATCGAGTAGTTCGCGCGACCCTGGGTGCGGCTACGAAGGTCGGTCGAGTAACCGAACATCGAGGACAGGGGCACCTCGGCGTCGATCGCCTGGACACCGCTGCGCGGGTTCATGCCGAGCACGTTGCCACGACGGCCATTGAGGTCACCGATGACGTCGCCCATATAGTCGTCAGGGGTGACGACTTCGACGGCCATGATCGGCTCGAGCAGTTTCGCGCCGGCCTTGCGGACCGCGGTTTTGAAACCGATGGAGGCACAAATCTTGAACGCCATCTCACTGGAGTCGACGTCATGATAGGACCCGTCATACAGGGTAATCTTGGCGTCAACGAGCGGGAAGCCGGCGAGCACGCCGCCCTCGGCAGCGCTACGAACGCCCTGCTCGACTGCGTTGAAGAATTCCTTCGGAACCGTACCACCTTTGATGGTCTCCTCGAATTCGATTCCGCTGCCGGGCTCGAGGGGCTCAAGGCGAAGGTAGACTTCAGCGAACATACCCTTACCACCGGACTGCTTCTTATAGCGCTCGCGGTGCTCGATCGTCTTGGTGATCGTCTCGCGATACGAAACCTGCGGCGTACCGACGGCAGCCTCAACTTTGAACTCGCGAAGCAGACGGTCGACGATGATCTCGAGGTGGAGCTCGCCCTGACCAGCAATGATGGTCTGACCGGTCTCGTCGTCGACGTGGACGCGGAAGCTCGGATCCTCAGCGGCCAATTTAGCCAGCGAGGTGCTGAGCTTGGCCTGGTCGGCTTTGGTCTTCGGCTCGACAGCAATTTCGATAACGGGATCGGGGAAGTCCATGGCTTCCAAGACGATCGCGTTGTCTTCGTCGCAGAGCGTATCACCGGTGGTGGTGTTCTTAAGGCCGACAGCCGCGGCGATATCACCGGTCATGACACCGTCGATCTCTTCGCGCTTATTGGCAAACATACGAAGGATACGGCCGACGCGCTCGCGCTGACCTTTCGAGGAGTTATAGACATAACTACCTGCTTCAAGCACGCCGGAATAGACGCGGAAGTAGGTCAAGTGGCCGACGTATGGGTCGGTCATGATCTTGAACGCAAGCGAGGAGAAGGGCTCGGTGTCGTCCGCCTTGCGGATCAACGTATCGCCCTCTTCGGCTTCGCCATGCTGCTCAGTGATACGACGGAACGCGTCCGGGGTCACACCGTCGACCGGCGGAATATCCGTCGGAGCAGGCAGAAAACGAACAACGCCGTCCAAGAGCGGCTGAACACCTTTGTTACGAAGCGCGGTACCACAGAAGACCGGGACCATCTCGAGCGCCAGCGTTCCGGTACGGATCGCAGCGTAAAGCTCACCGGGCTCAATCTCTTCGCCCTCGAGATACTTCATCATCAACTCTTCGTTGAAGTCCGACGCGGCCGCGATCAATTCTTCGCGGGCGGCTTCGGCCTCTTCAAGGAGATGCTCCGGGATGTCGACGAGGTCGTAGTCGGCGCCGAGCGAGGCGTCGTTCCAGACGATACCCTTCATCTTCACCAGGTCGATCGCGCCCTGGTAGCTGTCTTCTTTTCCGATCGGAATCTGCACGCGCACGGCGCGGGCTTTCAAGCGATCGCGCAGCTGACCCACGACGTTGTCGAAGTTCGCGCCGGTACGGTCCATCTTGTTGATGAACGCGACACGCGGGACCTTATAGCGGTCGGCCTGACGCCAGACGGTCTCGGACTGCGGCTCAACACCACCGACCGAGCAGAAGACGGCGACAGCGCCGTCGAGCACGCGCAAGGAACGCTCGACTTCCATCGTGAAGTCAACGTGACCAGGGGTGTCAATGATATTGATGCGAAAATGCTCTTTATCCAGGTCCCATCCGCAAGTCGTAGCAGCACTCGTAATGGTGATGCCGCGCTCGCGCTCCTGCTCCATCCAGTCCATTTCCGCGGCGCCTTCGTGGGTTTCGCCGATCTTGTGCGAAACGCCCGTGTAGAAGAGCACGCGCTCGGTGGTTGTTGTTTTACCGGCATCAATATGAGCCATGATCCCGATGTTGCGAATCCGCTTGAGGGGTATACTACGTCGCACGTTGTTGCCTGCCTTATGTCTGAGAAATTTGGTCTATTTCGATTTACCCGCAACGCGATTCTTCATCGGCGCCCGCACGACGTGTGGGACTCAGAAAGATGCGACTACACGGATGAGATTATCTGAGTTCTATGCAGCTCCCAGGCTTCGCGCAAGACTGCGCGGGCAGGGTTCCCCAAAAAACTCAAAAACTTATATAAACAACGGGATCGAAATCCCATTGGGTTCGGCGCTGAGTAACGTGGTGCTGCGGCCGAGCATTCCAATAATGCGAAAATACTCGACTATACACGCAAAAATTCGCCCTTTGGGCCATGCGAACTGACTCCGATTAGGGAGCCCTCATACGACGCGCAGGGCGAATCTTTAGTTGCCAGCACCGGCACTCAATCAGCTGAGCTTACCAGCGATAATGCGCGAAGGCCTTATTAGCGTCGGCCATGCGGTGCATATCTTCTTTCTTACGCACTGCGTTTCCGCGGCGATTCGACGCGTCCATCAGCTCGTTGGTGAGCCGCTCGACCATCGTGTACTCATTGCGTGCGCGTGCCGACTTCACCAGCCAACGCATCGACAGAGCGCGCTGGCGCTCCGAACGAACTTCGACGGGCACCTGGTAGGTGGAACCGCCGACGCGGCGCGAACGAACTTCAACCGCGGGGCGCACGTTCTCGAGCGCGCTGCGGAAGACTTCGATCGGGTCGCTTTCGGTTTTCTCGGCGATGAGATCAAAAGCTTTATAGAGAATGCTCTCGGCGACGTTTTTCTTTCCGTCGCGCATGATCACACTAATGAAACGCGTAACATCCTTATCACCGAACTTGGGATCCGGAAGAACGGGGCGCTTTGCAACGGGTCCTTTTCTTGGCATCGTATCGACTCAACTGTAGTGTGGCGGCCGCAAAAGACGGCCGCCCAAATTAAATTGCACGTATTCGACTCGCGCTAATTAGCGAGGGCGCTTGGTGCCATATTTACTACGGGCCTGACGACGCTCTTGGACGCCGATGGCGTCGAGCGTGCCACGCACGATATGGTAACGAACACCCGGGAGGTCTTTGACTCGACCGCCGCGAATAAGCACCACGCTATGCTCCTGGAGGTTATGACCCTCACCCGGAATATAGCTGGTGACTTCGATCCCGTTGGTCAAACGCACACGCGCGACCTTACGAAGAGCGGAGTTCGGCTTTTTAGGGGTGGTCGTGTACACGCGAGTGCACACCCCACGCTTCTGCGGGCATCCTTTAAGGGCCGGAGCGTCGGTCTTTTTCTTGACTTGTAGACGTCCTTTGCGGACGAGCTGGTTAATCGTTGGCATCTGAATTCTACCTATGAGATTCACATGGAGTGAGCACAGTAACTGGCTCGCGCTATTAAATCATTCGTGCGCCCGGTTCAAGCGTCACTTGTCTTATTGAAGATATAATTGAGCGAAAAAGATAAACTTTCGCGCCCCAAACACCCATCTTCCTATTACCAATCCGCGCACTCGGGCCGAGCGAACTTTAGGAGGCGAGACAATACGTACTTTCGATGAGTTGTCAAGCAAGGGGTTTATCCGAGGATTCGACGCTCGTAGAGCTCCTCCCTTCCAAAGGCCCCAATTCCCTCTAATATCGCAAAATTTACGCGCCCAACCCGGTGGGGACCGAGCAAAACAGGGCTCAGCACGGCGCGCAGGCGGTTGAGCGCGCCGTCCGCCACCGTCATGCTCAGCGCGTCCGCCAGAACACCGGCGATCTGTGTCGTCACTCGCGGATCGCGCCACCAGCGGTCGATCGCGTTGGGCGACGCCATAAAGATATAGCGTCGCTCCATCTCGAGGGCGGACCAGGCCGCCCACGATTTCGCGAATAGATTCGCGTGAGGATCATACAGGCGCGATCGCACGCCCGTGAATCGCTCCAACGCATGCAACCCCCATTGGAGTACGCCGTCGATCTCGTAGCGCCGCGTGAGAGCGCGTACTTCGTCGAGGTCGGCGGTTGATTCGAAGCGATCGATCCAACCCGCGATATCGAGCAGCCCCTTATAGAAGCCGTGGTGCTGATGAAAATGAAAACAAAGTTGCAGCAAGAGTAGTTCGGGCCGAAGCGATCGCGCCGGGAGCGCTCCGCCGTCCAACTCAACCGCGATCGTATCTTCCAACAAGTCGCCGATCGGCGGACTCTTGAGGTGAGGGAAGGCGATGCGCCAATGCAACTCAATCAGGGTCCCGCAATCCTCATGCACCAACAGAAGCTGGTTATATGCCCAGGGCTTCGTCTTGCCGTCGCCGAGGGTGTGGTACCCAATCTCACCGAGGGCCTCGACGATCGGCCCTAGCTGACGCGGATCGATCAGAAGATCCATATCCGTCGTGTTGCGCAGCCGAGCGTCCCCAAAGAGCAGCAAGGAGAGCCCCTCCCCTTTGAGCAGAACAACGGGACTGAACGCCTCGATGATTGGCAGCACGCGGCGAAGCTCCGCCCGATAGAGGGCAAGGCGTGCGATATGCACGAGCCAACTCTGGCGAAACCGGCCGGGAACATCGCGTCCGGTCGACAGAAGATAGCGGTAGAGCACCGGCAAAAATCCCGCGGCATCGGCATCGGTTAATAGGCGCTCATGGGCAATATCACCGGCGCAGAGCGCGCTCCCCTCGACGATTCGCTCGAGCACCAGCGAGGTCGTCGGGCAGTCTTCGGGAAATAGGCGCGTCGACGCCAATTTTTCGTTGCAGGGTGCGTTCAAGCGGCTACCTCGCGGAACGACTCACGATACCCATCGTCCGCATTGTTAAATAGTTCGATTAATCCATCCGGGCTCATCACTTCCAACCACGCGTGCCCTTCGAGCACGCCGCGCTTTCTAAAACCGACCACGATCTCTGAGGCGATCCCGCGGCGAGCGAGCCACACGCGGCCGGCGAGTGCGCGCTGCAGACATTGCGCGCCCGGCACGAGGCGAGAGGCGCGGTGGGCGAGCAGTTCGCTCAAGGCAGCAGTTTCGTTGATGGCCTCCGCCGAGGGCGACGCCACGCACGATCGCGCTGGCCACTGCTGCGCGATCCTCGCAGCCTCGCCGACTAACCGTAGAAGGTCCTCGATGCTGAGAAACTCACTGAGCACGCGTGCGATCGCGACCTCCACGAGCATCTCGGCTTGCGCTATTGGGTGAATCGGCTTCATCAAATCTCCGTGCTAAATCGCTGGCAAATCGCGCCTCGGTGCATTCGATCATTTTGAGGCGAGGCCAACGATCGCCTGATAGAGAGCATCCATATGCGTTGGCTTTCCATCAGCCGATTTCACATAGCGAAAGTGATAGAAAGGATATTCGCGAATCAAACGCGCGGTGTTTCGAAAACGAGCGACCATCCACTCAGGAGTCCCGTGGGATAGGTCGAAGGTCTGCCCCAGAAGATCGGTCAGCGCCTTGCGCTGGGGTGACGTTTCAAGCCCAGGGAGCACATCCCGCTGGCCACCAAGGGTGTCAGGATCGAGCATGACGATCGCCGCGATCGGCACCGCGCTCGCGGCGCCTCGCTCCGCCGGGATGCGAAACCAGCGCTTCGACGCGTCGTGCCGCCATAGACTTCGGTCCTCCTGCGCCTCGGGGAGAGCGCCCTCCCCCTTCCACAGGCGAAGCGTCGGGGCGCCGCCGAGGGCGATGCCGCGGGCGACATCGGCGACGATCAAGTCGTCGGCCAATAGCGTCGCCCCGCGACGCACAAATTCGTAAGCGGTCGTGGATTTTCCGGCGCCCGATCGCCCAATGAATAAGAACGCCTCGCCATTGAGCACGACCGCACTGCCATGCAGGGCGACCGCGTCGGGCATCGAAAAGAGCGCGTATAGCGGCAGGAAGACTCTCTCCATCGCCAGGGAGAAGCGAAAACGCCCGTATTCATCTCCGGCATCCTCGACACGCTTGGGGCCGCTGGGAGGAAGCTCCGCAAAGTCGATGCGTCCCTCGCCGGGGATCAAACGCGTGCGCCAGCGGTCGTATTGAACGCCTACCGCCTCGCCCTCCTGCCAAACATAAAACTTGGGGCCGCCTGGATAATCCTCGACATTGTGAAGGAGCGGCGGGAGATTTTCGTCGATAAACACGCGCAACGAAGCATCGGGCTGCAGACGCAGCACCGGGACCTCGCCGGGCGCAGCCTCAGCCGGCGCCGGACTCAAGGAGAGCCCTGCCGGGCCGTCGATATCGCGCCCAAACGCGCGATAGCGCACCAATCGATCTGTATTTTCCATAAAACTACTGCATGCGCTCAGGCATCGACGCGACTGACGAGTCGTTGCTCGAGTAAATTCGCGATAAAGTCAGCCACATCGGTCGCGGCGCGCTCGCGCTCGACCTCGAAGCGCTCACACACCGAGTCGGCAATCGCAGCCAGGGAATCCCCGGCGTCGATCGCCGCCCAGATATGGCGCGCCACCGCGTTCAGACCGAAATACTCGTTCCCACGCAGATCCAACACCAAAAATTCGTCATCGACCTGCTCGACCACAAGATCCTCGCGGATCGAAAACACAGCGTCGCGTGGAAATAGATTTTCCGTCATCGGAGTCTCCCTCATTTCAGTACCATGAATACGCGCGCGGGCTCAGCGCCGCTCGACGATCCACTCGCCGAGATTCATCGCATATTTCTATGTCTAATAATATCGCCACGATCACACGGATATACAACGCGCGACCGATGCCTGCGATTCCACTTAGGGTAGACACGCTTCGGCGCAGTTCAAACCCGACGCCCATGGATTAGGCAAATTGGGTCTCGGCGACCCGCTCGACGTCAGAAAACGGCGCCAGTATGCCGCGCTCGATCCAGTAGACGGCGTCGGCCTCAAAGCCCGCGGGGACCCGGTGGCCGACGTGGAGGATCGCAACATGCGGGAATTCACGGCGCAGATCGTCGAAGATCGCCCGGCAAAGATCGGCCTCGAGGTCGGCGGCGAGTTGGTCGACGAGGATGATGCGCGGGTTACGGATGAGCGCGCGGGCAAGGCCGATGCGCTTTCGCTGGCCGCCCGACAACTTCACGCCCTTCTCGCCGACCTGGGCGTCGAGGCCGTCGGTCTTGCCGTCGGCAATCGCGTCGACCCGCGCGATGCGCGCGACCCGCTCAACCTCGGCATCGCTCACCTCCCTCAAAGCGCCGAAGCGGATATTATCGGCAATGCTCCCATGGAATAAGAAGACCTCCTGGCCGACATAGCCGATCATGGTGCGCCAGGTCGCTTCTTCGAATTGCGTCAGCGGGCGCCCGGCGTAAGTGATCTGCCCCTCGAGCGGGTCATAGAGGCGCGCGACTAACTTGCCGAGCGTGCTCTTTCCGTTGCCAGAAGCCCCCAGGAGGGCGACGCGCGCGCCGGGCGCGAGTTCGAACGACACATCGCGAAGCACCGGATTACCGGCCTCATATTCAAACGACACATGCTCAAAAGCAAAGGTCGCGGGCGCATCCGGGGTCGAGTCGGGAATGGGCTCGGGCGGGTCGGGGTGCGGCAGTGAATCCTTCACCGCGAAGAGTTCATCGAGCCGGGCGCGCGCGGCCTGCGCGCGGTGCCAGCCAAAGAAGATCCCGGTCGCCCCGCGGATCGGGCCGAGGCTGCGAGACACATAATAATAATAGGCGACCAATGTCCCGACCGAGAGCGCCCCCTCTATCACCATCTGCCCGCCAGCCACCAGGACGCCGAGCAATATGAGCGCGATCGCGAAGTTAAGCAGGGGAAAGAGCATCGCCTGGAAGCGCGCAAGCTCAAGCTGCGCGTCGCGCAGGCCCTCGCCGTCCTTTTGCAATTGCGCCGCGAATTTGCCGCGATCGTCGTAGGTCTTGAGCGACTCAAGACCGTTGAGACCTTCGGTCACGCCGGCGTAGACCTTCCCCTGGTAGGTCGCCACGCGCTTGGTCAGCGGACCGATCTTGTCGCGGAAGACCCAGGCGATCAGAAAGATGATCGGGAAGGCCCCGAGCGCGACCAGGGTCATCATGGGCTCAAGATAGAGCAAGGCGACCATGGTCACCGCGCTGCCGACGAGCAGCTCGACGATGGCGGGAAATACACCTGTATATAAGTTGCGCAGGGAATAGGTGTCGTATTGCACCCGGGCGATCAGGTCGCCAGCCTGCTGCGCGCCGTGGCGCGCCATGGGGAGATTGACGAGGTGCTCGAAGGTACGGCTGCGGAGTTTTAGCCAGAAGTCGGCGGCGAGTTTTTCGGCGGACCAACGCGCGGCGAAACGGAAGAAGGACGCCAGGGCGAAGGCGGCGGCGCTGAGGCCGGCGTATAGCCACAACAGGTCCAGCTCACCGCCCCCGATGGCCTCGTCAATGATCAGCTTGAAGAGGAAGGGGGTGGTGAGCTGGGCCAGGATCGACAGCGATTGGAAGATCGCTGAGGGGAGGAATGGGGTGTGTTTTGGCAGGGCGGTTGAGGCGGTTAGTTCTGAATGTTTCACGAAAGCGTAGCCCGGTTAATCACCCGGATTATTCCCACGGTCCGCAGGAGTGCTGCCGTCGACTTCGTTACCGCTGGTGCCACGAATAATTGCTGCAAGTGTACTATGATAAGTTAGTTGAGGTTTTTTATAAATTAGCTTTCGACTGATTTTGTTTTTAGCTTTTTTCATTTCCATCTCCAAATTACGGGCTGATCATTCCAACTTCACGCACTGTGAAGTTCCGCTCCAACTTTGTCAACTGACTCGACGGCACCATAACTCTCCTGCAATCGTTCTCCAAAGAATCATTTCTGCAGCAGTCTGGCGCTTCCCCTGATGAGACCAACAGAAACTCCGATACGCCGCAAATGTGTCCAAAAAAACTTTCGGCTCTATTAATTGGTTATCTGCAAGGGCTGACTCCCCCGAGAACAATGCCTCGATCCGCGTATACTCGCGACCGCCTACGCCTGATTCGACAAACTTTGAAAAGACGCCTCCTTTGGGTCGCAGGCGAATAGACTCAGGCACATAATTTCGCGCGATGTCACGCAGTAGAGATTTCTGAAGCGTGGCACTTTTATGCAGCGAATGTGGCTTTCTCCCCAGAACAACCTTCACGAAATCCGCCCGGAGATATGGTAGATGATGTGACCTGCCCAAATACAATGATTTCCGGCGAAACCCTCGAATTACCAACTCCCATAGATGACGTGATAAAAATGATTGCTCAGGCTTTACATCTCTAATATTTGAATTTGACGGATTGACAGTTCCCGTAGCCTCAAAAGACACCCAACGTTCTGGGTTGTGCCAAGGATTAGCTTGTCGTCCGAAAAAGGAATCGGATTTATCTCGTAGAATCCGGAGTGGCTTTGCAGCGGACGTTCTCCCGAGCAGATGACTTGCGATTCGTTTGGTCCCGAACCGACGATGAGCTTTTGTAAGACGCACATCGAAACTCACATCCGATGAATTCAATAATGACTTCAGAATGCGGTTCTCATTAACTACAAAAAGTTGATCGGCGCCAACCCCCCAGAATACGGATCTGGAGGAGTCTTCTTTGAGCGCTCGATGTATGAAAGTTGTTTCGTAATCCTCACCCGGATGAAAACTTGGGCCTAACTCGGGATATCTCGTAAAAACTTCGGGGTCACGCATTGGCCATTTATCTTCAACATTTACCGTCGCAACAGAATGGCCGATGTGTTCTTGGAGGTGATTGACCCAATAACTCTCGTCGACGGTCGGAAACGAGGGGAAGCCCATGGTCGCCGCATCTACCCGATTATCGCCTAAGCCGAGCCTTTGCTGTTGCTCAATCTGCAATGAAAGAAGAAGCGTAGAGTCAACGCCGCCGCTGACAAGAGTAAGGGGAAAATACTTGGCTTCAAAATAATCGCCAACAATATTTTTAAGTCTGCTCAATAGAACATCAGCAAGTTGCTCTCTATCATCAAAACGCTGAGATTCATTATTAAAATGCCAATATCGTTCTATTCGAGGTGGTTGTTTATAAGGTCGCCAGTGCCAGGACTCGCCTGGATGAAGCCGGGAGATTTCTTCAAAAAAATCGTCACGTCGACAATCTGACTTGTTTAGTAGAAATTTTCGAAGCCTGTTCAGATTAATGTCACGCGATTTTGGATATAAGTGCTGAATTAATGCCACCGATGTCGAAAACACACCGAATTCGGAATTCTGAGACGATTCGCGCGAATAAAAAGTCGGCACCATGCCGATGCGATCTCGAAAAAAACAAAGTTCTTGTTCGTGCTCCCGCCAAATCATACCAGCCCAAACACTATCCGTATGTTTAATGGCCCCAAACCCCCAGCACTCAATGGCTGCACGCATAATATCTGCGTCATCCATCGAAGGTGTTGCGGATAGCGCCCGGCGTAGTTCCAGCAACGTGGTCCGCTCGGCGACCCACGCGGTCCATCCGCCATGGACCTTTGTCCAGCCACAACTAAGACCTGCCGGCGTGCTCCGCGCCAGAATTAAATCGAAGCTTACCCCACCCGATTGAATATGGTGTACGGACCACTCATCGGAGGCTGAGATTGCCGCGACGGCGTCTAATGGCCTCTCTCTTTGCACTTGCTCTCGAAATATGACACCTATATCCACGGCAGACTCGCTTTGAGTGAGGGGTATTGCGGGAAAAATTTCATTCCACCTTGCTCTTGTGCCATAATTCAGAAAAAGATGCGATCCTGATTGACCCATCTTACACTCAGAATATTGACCAAAATAAATGCTGTTAAGTCAGCGAGGGAGTTATGTTTATGCATTGCATTGCCAGAAAAAATGGTCGCGCACAGCGTGGATTATCACTATTGGCCCTAGCGGCATCCATTATCGCGTCCAGCGCCGCGTGTGGTAGTGACGATTCGTCGACCGCGGAGATTCAATCCGCTTCGGCCGCACTTGTTGAATCGAAAGATTTAAAAGAGCAAGTAGTGCCCACGCCCAAAGAGTCCAGTCCCGCCCCAGCCCAGGCGGGGTTCATGGACAAATTCGACATCACCCACGCCTCGGCGAGAGCGACGTCGCTGGCGCTTAACGCCAATATCGAATTTTTGGCCGACGGTACGCTCGCCCTCTCATCCATCCCTTCTTTTGGCGTCGACGGTGTCGCCAAACCCGAGGTCTCACCCTATACACTTGGCAACCCGCTATTTGGCCGCGAGGGCAACGTCCGCGACTTAAAAACGCCTGAGGTCCAATTCGACTCCACGAGCGTTCGATATAATTACGCGGAGGCGAATTTTACGGCGATTTACGAGCGCCGCCCTCAGGGCATCAAGCAAGCATATAAAGTAAGGAAGTCCCCCGAAGGCAAAGGCCTGCTAATTCTCAAATACAACGCTCCGGAGGGATTTATGCACTCGCTGGATGTGTCAACAAATACCATTCAAATCGACAAGGATGGCAAGACACGCTTTCAATTACGTGATCTTGTCGTCTACGACGCCGAATCTCGTCGACTGCCGGCAGACTTTTTCGTTGAAGACGATCAATTTGGATACGCCATCGATGATAGCGATGCCGTGTATCCGCTTGATATTGACCCACTTCTGAATAGCCCTGAAACAATAGTGGATGGTGAAAACCCTAACAGCCAATTTGGTTATATCGTCAACCAAGCCGGCGACCTCAATAATGATGGTTTCGATGATGTTGTGATCGGAGAGCCAAAGTTTGCGAATGGCGAGACTAAAGAAGGGCGTATTATAATCTTTCTCGGGTCTGCCACAGGACTCTCATCAACTGCTTCAATCGCTATTGAGTCTGATCTAATTAATGGCGAAATGGGAACATCGATTGAGTCTTTAGGTGACATTAATGGAGACAACTTTGCTGACGTAGCAGTGAGTGCGCCTTTTTCAAATGGGCTGACGGGAAAAGTATTTGTATTTGGCGGCCAGGATACGACGGCTATTGTAGACCCTGCGCTAAATCCTGTGCCAGTTTATACAGTACAAGGCAATCTTAGTGACCAACTTGGCGCGTCTCTCGCAAGCGGAGACGTAAACTGTGATGGACTAACCGACCTTGTTGTTGGCGCTCGGGGTAGAAACAGCGGCCGTGGAAGTATCGTCGCTTATTATGGTGATGGGACTAGCTTTTCGGCTGCCTCCGATTGGAGCGTTGACGCCCCTGTTGGCGTAATCTATTTTGCTTTCGACTTGGCTGTTGGGAACTTAAATGGCGACGCCAACCTGTGTGATGATATTGCTGTGTCTGCTCCTTATTGGAACAGTCAATTCGCAAACAACTCTGGTCAAATAAAAGTATATCTTGGCGATACCGCTGGCCCCTCCACCACGGAAGATTGGAAATTCGAAGGAAGCCAAGCCAGCAGCTTCCACGGCCTATCCCTAACCATCGACGACTTCAACGGCGACGGCGTCGACGATCTCGTCTTCGGCGCAAACCTCTTCGACTCGCCCACCCAAAACGACGTCGGCCGCGTGTACGTATTTTACGGCGATGCCGCAGGCTTCCCCGGTGATAGCGCTATTATTAATGGTTTTACGGCTAACGAGCGCTTCGGCTCCTTCGTTAGCTCTGCGGGCGACCTCAACGCAGACGGCTACGCCGATCTTCTCGTCGGCGCCTTCAAGCATACCGACAACCTCAACGAACAAGGCGCGGCATACCTCTTCCCCGGCACCGCAGCAGGACTGCTTCAGACGCCGAGTTGGACCGGCAAAGGCACCCAGGCTGGTTCAGGATTCGGTCGCAGCGTCAGCGGCGCCGGCGACGTCAATGGTGATGGCTACGATGACTTCCTCGTTGGCGCCTATCTTGCCGACGTCGACGACGGCAGCGGTGGAACGCTCACTGATGCAGGCCAGGTCTTCTTCTACCTCGGCGGACCCACCTGCTTTGCCGACGGCGAGTTCCACCAGGACGGCGACGTCAACCCCAATAATAGCTGCCAGGTGTGCGACACCTCCGGCGGTAGCATCGACGGTTGGATGAACGTCGACGACGCCCTGGCGAAATCCTGCGACGACGGCAACCTCTGCACCGAGAACGACGTCTGCGTCGCTGGCGCGTGTGTCGGAACCGTCAAAGATTGCGCCCTTGACCCGGCGCAGGCGTGTACGATTGGCGTTTGTGACCCGACCGACGGCGTGTGCAAGACCGAAGGTCTGCCGACGACCACTCAGTGTGAGCCGGCGGCGTGTGTGTCGGAGACCGAGGCCGTGGCCGCGGGCTTCTGCGACGGTGACCCCAGCAACGACGGAAGCGGCGTGTGCCTGGTGCCGACCACCGTCGATTGCGCGCCCTTCAAATGTGACGCTGGCACGTGCCGCACCAGTTGCACCCGGGATAACCAGTGCGCCGCCGGCGCCTGGTGCGACAGCGACACCAACCTGTGCAGCACGGCTAACCGCGCGCCGACCGCCGACGCTGGCGCCGACCAGATCGCGACCATGGGCAGCACCGTGACGCTCGACGGCACCGCCAGTAGCGACCCCGACGGAGACACGCTCACCTATGCGTGGACTCAAACCAGCGGCGAGCCGGTGACCTTCGTCGACGCGACTTCGGCGACGCCGGAGTTCGACGTGCCGAACTCGGCCAACGACCAGGACGTGCTGGAATTCCAACTCGTCGTAAACGACGGCACCGTGGACAGCGCCCCGAGTGACACCAGTGTCCTCGTCACGGCGCGCCCGAACACCAAGCCGTCGGCCGTTATCACCGGCCCGACGACCGCCGAGGCCGGTGAGATGATCACCTTGAGCGCGGCGGACAGCTCCGACCCCGAAGGCGACAACTTGCTCTACACCTGGAGCCTGGTCTCCGGCGAGCCGGCCCCCGATCTTGGGGACGCCAGCGCACAGGACTACGAGCTGACCTTCCCGACCGACGTCACCTCGCCGACCACCTACACCTTCTTGTTGGTGGTTAACGACGGCCGCGTAAATAGCAACCCCGCCACGCACAACGTGCGCGTGACGCCGGCTGAGGTCAGCGAAGACGTGGGCCCGGAGACCGACGCCGGACCGGACGCCGGCCCCGACGCTGAAAGCGACGCGGGCGTGGACGCCGGTGATGATGCAGGCGTGGACGCCGGAGACGTGAACGAGCTTGGCGGCGACCTCGCCGGCTCGGGCTGCTCCTGCAGCAGCGGTGCCGAAGGGCAACCGCTGACGCCCGGCATGCTGTTCGGTGCGATGGCCCTCGGCGGACTCGCCCTGGCGCGCCGCCGTCGTTGGATGAACTAATCCAACCGGCTTGACCTGAAAAAGGGCCCGAGACTTTTGAAGTCTCGGGCCCTTTTCTATTCGGGTTTGTTGAGTTGTCCTGGTTCGCGACGGCCCCCGACCGCTGGACGCGGCCAGCCCCCAGGCTGCGCCTGGGGGCTTAGTTCGTTCCACTGGGGACCGCTTCGCTGGACTGGCGCACCGCGAACCGACCACTTTGCCGATCCGCAACCACCGCGAACCGACCCCTTTGCAAGTTCACAACGTCGTGTAGCAACGACTTTGCAGGTTCGCGACGGCCCCCGGCCGCTGGACGCGGCCAGCCCCCAGGCTGCGCCTGGGGGCTTAGTTGATTGCCTATTTGGTGGGTTCTGGGGCCTAGCTGGATGCTTGTATGGGGGGTTCTGGGGAGGCGAGGCGACACGCCTCGCACGCGGCGTCCAACGCCTCGAGGATATCCGCCTGGGTCTTGAGCCCGCGCAACGCCTTGCGCAGCACCTTCTCGCCGGCGCTGCCGCGGAAATACCACAGCAGGTGCTTGCGGATCTCGAAGGTCGTGCGCTCGACGCCGAAGGTCTCGACATAAAGCTCGACATGCCGGGTGAGCACGCGGCGGCGGTCGTCGAGGTCGGGCGGCGCGGGAATCGCGAGCCCGTCGAGGTCGGCTTTGATCTCGCGGAACACCCAGGGGTTGCCAAGCGCCCCGCGCGCGACCATGACCGCGTCACAATTGGTGGCGTGGAACATGCGCCGGGCGGATTGCCAGTCGCGCACGTCGCCGTTGCCGATGACGACCAGGTCGACGGCGCGCTTAAGCTCAGCGATGACGCCGAGGTCGGCGTGGCCGTCGTACATCTCGCCGCGGGTTCGCCCGTGAATAGTCACGGCGCTCGCGCCGGCGTCTTGCATGGCAAGGCCGACGTCGACCGCGTTGCTGTCTTCCCAGCCCGCGCGGATCTTGCCGGTGAGCGGCACGTCAACCGCGTCGCCCATGGTCTTAAAAATTTCGTAGATGAGATCGGTGTTCTTGAGCAGGCCGGCGCCGCAGCCGCTCGTCACGATCTTCTTCATCGGGCACCCCATATTCAGGTCGACCGAGTCGGCGCCCTCTTCCACCACGCGCGCGGCGGCCTCGGCGAGCATGACCGGGTCGTTGCCAAAGAGCTGGACGCCCACGGGATGTTCGTTCTTTCGAAGATCGAGAAATTGGAGGGTGCGCTCATCGCCTTCGAGCAGAAGGCGCGCATGGATCATCTCGGTGACGACCATGCCGGCGCCCATTTCGCGGCAAATCATGCGAAACGGGGGGTTGGTGACCGCCGCCATCGGAGACAGAACCACCGGTGGGTCGATCACCAGGTCGGGGCCCAGCCGACAGGCTGGGCGCTCGACGCGGTCGGGCACCTCACCGCCCCATCGGGGCGGCGCTAAATTGTCGAATGAGATGCCCATATCGTGGTGCTCAGAGGGATTCTGCGTCGTATTTGGCGGGCATGCGCGGGCCGGCAATCTCGGGCTCGATGCCCAGCAACTTATTGTCGGCGGTCACGCGCACGCATTTTCCGTGGTGCTTGCGCGCTTGCTCGTCTTCCATCTGCACGTAGGTGCAGAGGATGACGATGTCGCCGGGCGCGTTGAGGTGAGCCGCTGCGCCGTTGACGCAGATCACGCCGGAGCCGCGGTCGCCCGGGATCACGTAGGTCTCAAGGCGGGTACCCTGGGTGCAGTTCCAGATGCAGATCCACTCATAAGGAATAATGTCCGCCGCCTCGAGGAGGTCTACGTCGATCGTCACGCTCCCTTCGTAGTCGAGGTCGGCGTGGGTGACGGTGGCACGGTGAATTTTACTGCGCATCATTTTACGGAGCATAGCTACAACTCTTCGGCGGTGCTCAACCTTTTCAGGCTTGGTTCGAGCAATTGTTTGTGATTAAGGAATATCGAATCAAGTCGGGCTGTTGAGGGCCCAGACGAAAGTCAGGTCTCGCAAATCGATTTTACGCGATGGCCAAAACGTCCGCGCTCCTATAAGTATTCGTGAAGCAAATTAATTCAATTTTTCTTTCGAAGACTTATTCGTCAGACGTTTGGATGACATGCGAGGTCTCGCGGAAATTTCCGCTCGGCCCGATTTGCGCTGCGCTTATAGCAACGCTTGGACCTAAAGTCGAGAAGTCGCACGCATCCCGAATTCGTCTCGATTTTCGAGCACTTCGCTGACAAAATGCGGGCTCGAAACAATCTATTTGAAACCCTCGTGCGGGTTCGAACATCCAAGCCCACGACGGCCAAGATGGTCTTATTTATTTTTATTTTCACACCTGGAGTAGACCTATGAAGACTTCCAAATTCAAACTCATCGCCACGAGCCTTCTGTCCGCGAGCCTTCTGATTGGCATGGGCAGCACCACGTTTGCCCAAGAGGCCGCCCCCCAGCAGAAGGTCGCCGAGCAGAAAGCCGAGACCCTTAAGGTCGACCCGGTGCACTCGAATATGCTCTTCCGCGTCAAGCATAAGAACTCGGCCTATGTGTTCGGCGAGTTCTACGGCAAATCGGGTGAGATCAAATACGACCCGGCCAACCCCGAGAAGATGAGCTTCAACGTCGAAGTCCTCACCGACACCGTCAGCACTGGAAACGCCAAGCGCGATGCCCATCTTAAGAGTGCGGACTTCTTCGACGTCAAGCAATTCCCGAAGATGACCTTTAAGAGCACCTCGGTGAAGAAGCGCGGCGCCAACACCTTTACGGTTACCGGCGACCTGAGCATTCATGGCCAGACCAAAGAGGTCAGCACGATCGTGCAGATGACCGGCTCGATGACCGACCCCAAGGGAACCGTCACGCGCGGCTTCTACACGACGTTCAACATCAACCGCACCGACTTCGGCATGGACTTTATGGTCGGCGGCGGCATCAGCGATAACGTGAAGCTGATTCTCTCCATCGAGAGCGTGCAAGAAGCGAAATAAGCCCCGCTTTCATTGCTTCGAAGAGGTGCGCCGCGCGGGGCTATTGACCGCGCGGCGCACCTTTGTTTAAAGCTCGATTTTTTTCGACGCCCGCCCCGGATTCAATGATGGACTTCATCGCAGCGCAGCTCTTTTTTGGGGGTATCTTGCCCGCCCTGGTCATGGGGATCGCGCTACTTATCGGCGCGCTTATCGCAGGCAAAGAAGACCGCAGCGATGACGCGCCCCCGGGCGTGCGCCCCTGGGCCGCGGCCAGCGGCTTCGGGCTGGCCTTCGGCGCAGGCTTCCTGGCGCTTGTCGGGGCCCCAGACTTCCTGCCGGGCAACGCGATGCATTGGCTCTTTTATATGGCGTTGGTGGCCGTGGGGGTCGGGGTCATCGAGGGTATTCGCCACACGAATGACGGCCTGCGCGCAGCGCTTCGCCTGGGGCTCGCGCTGCTGACCTTCCGGCTGACCCTCGGGTTTATGGTCGAGCACCATTGGGACGGGGCGAGCGCCTGGATATGGCTCGGCGGGCTGACGCTCGGGAGCAACGCGCTGATGAACGCGCTGGATCGCGCCGCCCAAGAGCGTCCCGGGGCGATGGTTCCCCTTGCGATGACCTTGATGAGCGCCGGCGGCGCGGCAGTATTGGTGCTCACGGGAAGCGCGCGCGTCGGCCAATTGATGGGTGTGATGACGGCGGCCGCGACCGCGACGCTCGTCGTCGCGTGGCTTCGCCCGGGGCTTCGGGTATCACGTGGCGGCAGCACCGTCTTCGGCCTGCTATTTAGCGCGCTGCTCGCCTACGGCTATTTCACAAGCGCCGACGTCCCGGCCTTCGCCGATGCCCTAAATCACCCCCAGACCCTCGCCACCTTGCTCGTCGCCGCCTCGCCGCTGATGCTGTGGGTGAGCGGGCAAAACCCGATCAAGCGAATGACCTCCTGGCGCGCAGCGCTGGCGAGCGCGGCGCTGGTCGCCACGCCGCTCGCTGCGGGGCTCTTGGTCGCCGCGAATCAATCCGATCCCCCCGCCGCCGCCTACCATCACGAGGCTTCGAGCGCCGACGCCCCGGCCGAGTAATCGCCGACGAGCAAGTCTTCTCGATTGCGGGCTTGCTTTGCGTTTGACACGCCATAATAATCGCGAGCACGCGGGCGCCAATATTTGCCGTATTCGCGCGAATCGCACTATTATTTATTTGTATTGAACCGCCCCGGGCGGAGCTATTTGGAGTGTCTATGCCGCGAACGCTGATCTGCATGCCGACCTATAATGAAGCCGAGAATATCCGCCCGATCATCGCGGCCATCGCCAAGGTGGTGCCGGAGGT
Organism: Bradymonas sediminis; assembly: GCF_003258315.1. Classification (GTDB taxonomy): domain Bacteria; phylum Myxococcota_A; class Bradymonadia; order Bradymonadales; family Bradymonadaceae; genus Bradymonas; species Bradymonas sediminis. The sequence continues at coordinate 266,377 of NZ_CP030032.1, read as the reverse complement.
TCATGTGCTGGTCATCGACGATAACTCCCCCGACGGCACCGGAGATATCGCCGACGAGTTGGCCGCCGCCGACCCGCGCATTCATGTGCTGCATCGCAAGGAAAAGGCCGGCCTGGGCAAGGCGTATATCGCCGGCTTCGAGTGGGGGCTGGACGCGGGCTACGATTATATCATCGAGATGGACGCGGACTTCAGCCACCAGCCCAAATACCTGCCGGAGATGATCGCTCAGCTCGAGAAATACGATGTCGTGGTGGGGTCGCGCTACGTCGCCGGCGGAGGCACCGAGGACTGGGGCGTGGTGCGCAAGGTGATCTCGCGCGGCGGGGGCATCTACGCGCGCACGATCCTCGGGATTGATGTGCAGGACCTGACCGCCGGCTTCGTCGCCTGGCGCGCCGGGGTGCTGCGCGATATCGACATCGAACGGGTCGAGGCCTCGGGCTACGTCTTCCAGATCGAGATGAAATACCGCGCCTATAAGCGCGGCTATCGCCTGCTGGAGATCCCGATCGTCTTCCCCGATCGCACCGTCGGCGTCTCGAAGATGAGCCCGAATATCGCCGCCGAGGCGCTCTGGCGGGTCTGGGGCATTCGCTTCAAAAAATAGCCCCCGCCCCACACCCTCATCAACGCACGACCTCGGCCTTAGCTGCCGAGGTCGTCGCGCGAGATATCAAGCTTCTTCAGAATATATTCGACGCTCTTTCGGTGCACGCCTGCGATGCGCGCTGCCTCGGAGACATTGCCGTCGCTCTGCTCCAGAAGCCGCATCCAATAGCTCTTCTCAAATTCCTCGATCAGCCGGTTCTTCGCGTCCTTAAACGGCAGGCCCTGCTCCAGGGCCAGGCCTGCCATCGAGGCGGCCGACTCCAGCACCACCGGCGGCTTCTCATCGACCGGCTCGCGGCTCTGCAAAAAGCGCGTCTCGATCTGGTCGCCGTGGGTTAACAGCACCGCGCGCTCCACGAAATTCTTGAGCTCCCGCACGTTGCCCGGCCACCTGTGGCGCTTGAGCTTCTCCATGGTCTTATAGCTCACGTCCACCCCGTCGCGCCCCGCCATCTCGTTGGCGGCGCCCAGGAAATGCTCGACCAGCACCGGGATATCCTCCGGGCGCTCGCGAAGCGGCGGCATCTCGACCTTGATCACGGCGAGCCTGAAATAGAGGTCTTCGCGGAAATTACCCTCTTTGACCTCGTGGATGAGGCGGCGGTTGGTGGCGGCGACCACCCGCACATTGGTCTTGATCGTGGTGTTGCTGCCGACCGGTTTGATCTCGCGCTTCTCCAGGGCGCGCAAAAGCTTCGGCTGCAGATCGCGGTCCAACTCCCCGAGCTCATCGAGGAAAAGCGTGCCGCCGTCGGCCGCCTCGAACGCGCCCTGGCGGGTGCCTGTCGCGCCGGTGAACGCCCCCTTGATATGCCCGAAGAGCTCCGACTCGATAAGATCGCGCGCGATGGCCGAGCAATCGATGACGATAAACGGCCCGTCTTTTCGCGCGCTATGCGCGTGCAGCGCCTCGGCGACCAACTCCTTGCCGGTCCCCGACTCGCCTTCGATCAACACCGTGGCGTCGGTGGGCGCGACCCGCTCGAGCATCGAGAACATCTCGCGCATCACCAGGCTGCCGCCGAGCATCTTGCCAAAGTGCGTTTTATTGGAGAAATGAACCTCGGCCGGGACCTCGGTGATCGTGAAGTTGACCTCGGTATTTCCGACCCGGAACACACAACCGTCGCTCAGATAGATCTCGCGCACCCCCAGCTTGCCCACGAAGGTGCCGTTCTTCGAGCCGGTATCGCGCAGCAAATACCCGCGCTCATCGACCTCGATCACCGCGTGAAAGCGGCTCACCGCCGGGTCATCGAGCACCAGGTCATTCTCGGGGGAGCTGCCGATCTGAACCTTTCGCGCCTCAAAGACATGGGCCTGGGCGTGCTCGCCCTCGCCGCCCACCACGCGCAGCTGGTATTTTTGCAGCTCGAGTAATTGCTCGCCACTATCTAAAAAAACGGTTCTGGTCGTGTCGCTCATTGACTGATTTCCTCAAGAACTCAGGGGGAAAAACAATGCCTTAGCGCAAAAGCCCCGGACCTTAAACCATCGAGGCATCCAAGGGCTGATTTCGCTGGCAAATCTCGTGGCGGTGCTTATGGGGTTGGCGCGGGCTCAAACCCGAGAGGGCCGGTGCAGGCATCGCCGGGCGACACCGTTATATCATAGACGCTGCGGGATTTGTCGCCCCACACAAGCTCCACCTTATGGGCGCCGGCGGGCACGTCAAAACGTGCGCCGGCGGTGCGCCCCACCGAGTCGCCGTCGATGACGACTTCGACCTGCTGGCCGGCGCGCGGCCGGATCAACACGCAGCCGGCCGGCGCCTTCTCCAACTTCACTCGATAGGTCCCCCCCATGGCGCGGCTGACGCGCAGGGTCTTCTGCGCGGGCTTATACCCGGCGAGCGCTGCCTCGAGCCGAAGGTCGCGCCCCACTTTCAGCCGAACGGCGCCTTCAACCGGCTCGCCGTCGAGCTTGAATTTGGCGCCCGGGGGCTCGCTAAGAAAGCGAAGCGTAGTGAAGGTCGCGCCGGTTCTTTCGGGCGACGAAGTCGGCTTGTCTACGACGGTATTCGCGCCGCCCTGCCCCGGTGCGTCGGGGCGCGCGGCGCGCGAAGCAGCATCGGCCGGGGCCTGGCCCGCGTCGGGAGCGTCGCACTCCAACTCGACCGGCAGCGCCCGGCTGGCCCGCTCATAGGTAACCACCTCATTGCGGGTCTCACACCCCGGATGGCTCACCGAAACCAGCACCTGCGCGTCGGGCGCGACCTTGATCTTCGCCTGCCCGCGCTCCACGCGCGCCCCGTTATCGATCGTGATCGTGGCGTCATCCGGGGTCGCGGTGATCCACGCCTGCCGCACGCCTCCGGGTCCCGCCACCAGCGGGCGCAACACGATGGTGTCGCCGTCCAACACGAGGCGTTCTCCCGCGCCCACCTTCAGCGACAAATTTTGCTCAACAAAACCATCTTTTCGAAGGTCGATGATATGCTCACCGGCCTGCAGCTCCAGGGTATGCGGCGTGGTCGCCCCCGACACCTTCACCCCGTCGACCCGGATGCTCGCGCCGGGCGGCTCGGTGCGAATTTCGACCGTCCCCTGGTCATTGAGCAAAAAGAAATAGAGCCCCGCCACGCCGACCACGCTCCCCACAAGCAGGGCGACAAACATCCAGCGCTTAAAGCCGCGCTCGCCATTTGGCGCGGGCGCGGGGTCCACGAGCAGATGCGACGCCGAGGGCGCGTCGCCGGATTCCTGCTCGTCGGATTCATCAGCAATCTCAGGCGCATCATCGAGCGCGTCGCGCTGCGGGTCCGCGGTCGGCGCGGGCGGGGCGGGCGTCTGCTCGCCGGTCTTATCAGCGGTCAGGCTCAGCGGGTCGATCTGGGCCGAGGCGGTGCACTGGCTGTGCTGCTCGAGGGTATCGAGCGCGCCCAACTTCGCGAATTCGGCGTTGAGGGCGTCGTCGAGGTTAAGCCGGGCGGGCTCAACCTCCGAGGAGCCAAGGCTCGACGGGTCACGCGCGCGGCGCAATTCGCTGCGCTCAAACCCCTCGGGAAACAGCTCGCCGGCGAACTCGGCCAATTGCTGGCTGGTGACCGCGCGCCCGCGCCCGTAGAGCCACTCCAGCAGCGCCACGTGCAACTTCTCGATGCTCTGGTAGCGCGCCTGGCGGTCGGCGACCAGCGCGCGCAGCACGATGGCGTCCAGCTCGGGCGGAATCTCCGGGTTGATGCTGCTCGGCGGCGCGACCTCGCATTGGCGCACATAGTCCAGGCTCTGCAGGTCGCTATCGCCCTGAAATACCCGCACCCCGGTGAGCATCTCGTAGAGCACCACGCCCATCGAGAAGATGTCGCTGCGGCTGTCGACCGACTTGCCGGTGGCCTGCTCCGGGCTCATATAGCAGACCTTCCCCTGAATCCGCCCGGTCATGGTCTTGGCCACCCGGCCGGTCGCCCGGGCGATGCCGAAGTCGATGATCTTGACCTCACCGTCGCGCGAAATCAGGATATTCGACGGGCTGACATCCCGGTGCACAATCCCCAGGGGCTGGCCGTCCTCGCCGGTGCAACGATGCGCGTAGTCCAGGCCCTTGCATGCCTCGATGGCGATGAACACCGCCAGCGACATCGGCATCAGCTCCCCGCTATCGCGCAGGCGCTTAAGCACGTCGCGCAGGTCGCGCCCGGGCAGGTATTCCATGGCGATAAAATACTCACCGCCCTGCGAGCCCATATCGAAGACGGGCACGATATTGCCGTGGGTGAGGTGCACAACGGTGCGCCCCTCGTCGAGAAATTTGGTGATAAACTCGGGCTCATCGGCCAGGTGCTCGAGGATCTTCTTGATAATAACCGTCTTCTCAAAGCCCCCCGCCCCGCGGGATTTGGCCAGGTAGATCACCCCCATCCCGCCCACAGCGATGCGCTTGATGAGCTCGTATCGCCCGAGTTGTTGTGTCTCTTCTGGCATCACCCTTCCAACGGTTCTCGACCTGGCCCGAATCAGCCGGTGGGGCTGGTCGGTGCGCACAATTTCTATCGCGCGCGCGAGCGCAAACGGATCGATTCGCTACGCGCCCGGATAAATCTCGAAATAGATCACACTTCCGAGCCCCCAAGGTCAACCGCAGAAGCAGGCGAATGACCGATTTTTTCGGGGCCTTTGGGACCAGTGGGCGCCGGAAAAATATTTCGCCCCGCCCCTTCTCGGACGCGCGAGCGCGTGCATCTTCTAATCAGGCACTAATTTTCAGGAGAAATTCACCCGCACGGATGCGCCGCGGTGACGCCTCCACGACGCGGCGGCGCTTTTTGTAAGGGTAGCGCCGGCGTGGAAACCAATCTGAAAGAAGCTCCGCGGAGGGGTCAATGCTCAACAAAACCGTACTCTATGGACTCGCGCTGCTGCTGGCTGCATTGGCTCTGCTCCTGAGCGGCGGGATGGGCAGCCACCACTGGCTTCGGTCGATAGGCGAGCCGCAGCGCGCGACCCTGCAGGTGCTTGGGGGCGCGCCCTTCTACGGGGTGGGCGTCAAGCGCGGGGCGGCGATGCGCTTTGAGCTATTTGAATGCGCGTCGCGCGGGCCGATCCAGAGCGTCACGATCCCGCTGTGGGCGGACTCGATTCGCCGGTTTCGCGCGTATTCTGACTTCAAGCTGCGCCCCGAAGCGGCGCACCGATTCGGGGACATCACCTGGCAGGTCACGCCGGGGTGCCACCGGGTGCGCGCCCAGGTGGTCGACCAGGCAGGCGTGGCGCTGGGGAGCTGCGAGCCGGCCGACACCCCGAATAGCTTTTTGGAGTCCGGCGAGTCGCAGAGTTATGTGATCTTAAGCGAGTGCGAGGCGCCCGATGACCACGCGGGCGTGCGCCTGCAGGAGATCCTAAACCGGGCCCCGCGCCTGGACCCGATCGAGGTCACGCCCCTGTCCAGCGACGCGAGCTGCTCGAGCACCAAGGTCTGCGCCACGGCTCACGACCCCGACGGCGACCCGCTGAAATTAGAGTGGACCCTGCGCAGCCACAGCGACCGACTGCTGCCCACGCCCACGCCCACCGTCGGGCGCCAGCGCCTCGACGGCGAATCAAGCCGCACCGAGTGCATCCTGCTGCCCGCGAACACGCAGGCGGCCCACGTCGACGTGCAAGTGCGCGACCTGTCGGGCGCGCTCCCCGCGGCGCAGGTGCCAGGCCAGGCAACGCCCGCCCGGGCCGAGCCGCTGCTAAGCTTCGAGGACCTCTACCTGGGCGACTTCGGCCTGGTGGCGCGCTCAAGAGACCACGAATCCGCAAAGATCCCGCGGACCTGCAACCCCACAAGCTGCCCGGCCAACCCGGCCGATCGCATCCGCATGATCCGCTATTGGATCGGGCGAGACGGGGTTCTGCTCCCGCCGACCTCCGACCTGAGCCAGGCCGCCGAGGGCGACACCATCGACGTCGAGTTCGACGTCGCTCCGGGTTGCCACGGAGTTCGCGTTCAATTCTCCTCCATGCGCCTGCACTCCGCCGATGCTCACACGCCGGATAGCCGACCGGATACCGCCCCGACCTCGACCGTCTCATCGGCCGCCAATATCTTCGAGCCCGGCACGCATATTCTGTGGAATCGTCTGCCCAATTGTCACTTTCGCGTCGAGCTTCGCGCCGCCGAGACTCACACCGGTGAGGCAAGCGCTCCTGGCGCGCGTTCCCACCCCGAGCCCGCCCTGCTCGACGCCTATCATGGCGGCGAGCACCCCTGCCCGACGAACTAAATCGACCGGCCAGATCATGGCAATGCCTGCGCCATCTGGACGAAACGATCCTTGTCCCCCTATATAGTGGGTGCGATATAGGGAGGCGTGCGAAATCTTTTCGAAACGCCCCTCTTGATTCAAAAAATATGTGCCCATATTCCGCCCGCTGCTCGGGTTGCGCGAAGATCTTGCGCCCCGCCCAAAGCGTGCGACACTGTGGCGATGAACCCGTGGGCAATCACGACTTTTTCCCGATGAGTACCAAGCGTGGCGAGTAATTTTTCCGATGATGCACGGCGGGCAGATATCCTGCGGCGCGCCCACGAGGGTCTCGAAGAAGACCTCGATGATATGCGCTCCGAGTTGATGGATATTCTTCCCGACTATGAGCAGCGCTTGCGCCAGAATAGCGACGCGCTGCCGACCTGGCTGGAGATCACTCCGGCCCAGGTGCGTGCACTTTTCCACCTGCGACCGGTGGCCATCGAGACCCACGCCGACCCCGACACGCCCCCGGCCGCGTCGGCCGAGCACGGCATCCTGGGCCCGCGCACGGTCGCCCTGGCCGCGGGGCGCATCGAGACATTTATCGACGAGGGCTTCGTCGACGCCGACTTCGATGATGACACCCGCACCCAGCGCCTGGTCGAGCTTTATACCGAAACAACCTTCTATCTGAACGCGTTGATCCGCGAGGCGCGTCGGGTGAGCGAAGACGCGCGCGCGACCCTCGACGCCTGGCTGGACGCCGTGCTCTTCGACCTGGAGAGCCAGCGAAAGAGCGACGTCGAGGCGCTCGAAGAACTGGTCGGCAACGGAGATATCGGGCGCGGCGGCAGCGCGCGCCAGGAGATCGCCGATCTCTGGGAAGATCAGCGCCGACGCGCAGCCTACTTGCAGGCGAGCTGGCAACCCCTGACGGCGCTGGTCCACGAGGGCCTGACCACCACGGAATCAGGCCTGCGCGAGCTCGCCGATCTATTGATGCGCGCACGCGCCGGCCTGGTCGGCGCGAACGCCGCGATTGAGCCGCAACTGGCCCCCTTTGAGTGGCCCGACGCCCCGCACCGCGCCCAGCCGGCACAGCCCAAGGGCCCCGCTGAGGTCGACGACGCCGGACCCACCCTCGATCTGAGCCGCCCCAGCGAATACGGACGCGGCGCTGATGTCGACGCGCTCCTGGAAGACACGCTCATCCCCGGACGGGCCGCAGACGATGTGGACGAATTCGCGGTTGAGCCCGCGCACGACGACTTCAACACCCTCCCACCGGGGGGGTTCGTGCCGGGGATCATCCCGCTCGACGAGCCCACCTCTGACCCGGTGACCGCGCCCTTTGAATCCGTCTCAGTCAGCAATTATTCGGAGCCCGCCGACGAGAGCGCGACAGACGACGCCGCCGCGCCGCGCACGTCCACCCAGCGGATGTACACGCGCCAGGAGACGCCTTCGGTCGGTCACGTGGCGGCCCCGGAACCCGCGCCACGGCAAACCGACCCATCGCCGGCCTTCACCGACGAGATGCCCAGCCTCGCCGCGATGCCGACCGCACCCGTCACTACGCCCATCGCGACCGGCTTGCTCTCGGACGAGGCGACTTATACCCAGTGCTTCCGAATCCGCCCGGGCTTTGAACGCGCGGGATTACTCGAAGTTATCGCGATTTTGCTGCCGCCCGCAGCGGTACTCGCAACCATGGCGGTCATGAGCGTTCTCCACCTGGCCGGCGCCGGCGCCAACCCGTTTGAGCAATGGTCCTGGGCGTTCTCGGCGGTCTCCGCATCCTTGGCGTGGCTGCTGCTGCTGCCGGCGCTGCGGCGATGGCGCACCAAATGGTTGGGCACCAAACTCGTCATCATGCGCCACGCCGACGTGCGCGAAGAAGCCTCCCTGCGCTTCGACAAGCAGGCGCTCTCGCTCAACGACGATACCTGGCGCTGGGACCGGCTGACCGTCGCCGAGCTTCGCCGCTGGGACTCCCCCCTGGACGAGGTCTGCGGCTGGACGCTTAGCCTCGCCGCGCCCCAGGCGCCCCCGCTTCGCCTGGCGTCGCCCGAGTCGAATCGAAAAAAGTGGCAGAACTCGCCGTACCAACTCGTCGAAATCCCCTACGACGCCTGGCAGGTCAGCCCCTTCGACTTCGACACCATCGCCCGGCGCGCGCTCTGAGCGCGCGCACACGCCCGGCCCAGCCCGCGTAATCGGCGCCACGCGCCCAAACTTGATATCTGCACCGACGTTGCAATATTGGGAGGAAGCGACCTATAAGTGGAGCAGGGTCAAAACAGATCAATCATGTTGAAACGCCCCTTAAATTCTTAGTAGAATTTCGAATAGACGGCTATTTCACGAGTCATTGAGGACATAGATATGCTGTATTTTAGCTCGCATCATCGCGCCGCAGGTGATCTTGGTCAGGGGCACCACACGAAGGTCGGCATCTTGCGAATGGCGCTGCTCTTAGGCGCCCTGGGCATGCTCTTTTCGCTGACCGCCTGTGTCCCCCTCGAAGAAGGCCCGTCAATCGTGTCGGTCAACCTGAGCCCGTCGACCATCCAGGTCAACCGCTATAATGGGACCATGAACGTCTCGATTATTATCGACGGTTTCGAGGGCGAGATTGTCGAGGCGGACGTCTTTATCCAGATCCCGCCGGACTCCCCGCGTGATGCGCAAAAAGATAGCATCACGGCGGACACCGGCGCGGTCATCTTGCACGGGGTCGCCAAGACCTGGTTCCAGGGCCTCGAGCCCGGCCTCTACAATATCGGGGCGAGCGTGACGAGCAACGCCGGTGAGACCATCGAGCAGCTCGACCTGGCGACCGTTACGATCACGGAATGACGCCGCGCGCCGAGCAATCCCGATAACGTATGACCCAACCGAGGGGATCGACCCCATGAGCGACTACAATCGAAAGCGCACCACGAACGGGCTCGACGGTCTCAAGCCGGCTTTCGAGCGACTCGCCGACGGCGTGTCGACCCTGGTCAAGCAGCATATCGAGTTGGCCCGCTATGAGGCGACCCAGGACCTAAAGGCCGCGACCAAACGCATGGCGATTTTGGGCGCGTGTGCCCTCATCGCCGGCGTCGGCTACCTCTTCTTGCTCGCCACAGCGATCTTGCTGGCCGGCTGGTTGGGTGGGTGGCTGGCCGCCTGGATTTGCGCCGCGGTCATCGCGCTCTTGCACCTGGGCGTCGCGGCGGTGATGGGGCGCAAATATAGTAACGAATTACGCGCTGAGAAAGCGGTTGACCTCGCCCAACTTGGCGACGAAATCAACAAGGACAAACAATGGCTACAACAGATCGCGGCGAACTCGAAAAAATCCCCGGCACCGGCCGAGCTCTCGCCCGAACCGATGCCTCGGAATTAATTCGGCGCGCCGCGCCGGAGCGACACCTCGACGCCCATACCGCCCAGCTGCGCGAGTCGATTGACACCGCCCGCCAACAAATCAGCGAGAGCCTGGATGATATCCAGCTCAATATCGAGGAGACCCTGGATTGGCGGGCCTGGGTCGACGAGCACCCCCGTGAGTTGGTCGGCATCGCCCTCGCCCTGGGCTTCTATCTCGGCGTGCGCTAAATGAGCCACATGCCCGCTTAAAACGAAGTTTTTCTCGGGCAAACGCTTGACTTATCGGATTCGGGGTCCATTTTTTACCGGAGTTCATTTTTGGCGATGCGCCCTGTCGAGTTACCAAGCGAATCTTCGATATCACGCGGTTTGATTCGACGGTTTAACCCGTGGCGCGTCTTAAAAAGCACTCCGCAGACTGAGGCGGGCACGCCGATTGCGCTCGCCCGGGTCACTGAAACACAACGCGAAAATAAAAGGTCTGAAATATGAGCATTGATTCTCCAAAATCTGGCGCGAACCTGGGCGTAAATTTGGGCGACCCCGTCGCCCTTGACCCGGCGGACTTCGACGCGGCGGCCGCCGCCGCTGGCGAAGACGGCGCCGACCTTCGCGAGCGCGCCCGCGACGTCCAGGAGCGCATCGAAGAGGGCTTCCATGAAATGGAGGCTCGCTACGATGATGCCCGCGACCAACTGCGCACGATCAATGACCAGGCGGTCGAGTTTATCCGCGAGAACCCGGCTCTATGCGTGGCAGGGGCGATCGGCGTGGGCTATCTGCTCGGCAAGCTCGCTAAAAAACGCTGGCTGGTCTAAGTATCGGCGCACGCAATTAACCCAACCCGCTCAGAACTTTGAAAAACCGCCGTCTTCTCGGAGCCTACGCTATGACCGCTGACCACCCAGCACACCAACTCATCGACGATAGCCAGACGCTGATCGACAATTCGAAACGTGTTATCAACGATGCTCAGCAACTCTATGACCGCGTGCGCGAAGACCTGTCGCCCAAGCAGCTCTACCAGGACAACCCCTTCGCCGTGGTCGCAGCTGCCGCGGGCGTCGGCTATATCCTCGGTGGCGGACTCTTTACCCCCTTCACCCGACGCATCGTGCGCATCGGGCTCAAGGGTTTGATCATTCCGATCGCCAGCTCGCAGCTTAAACATCTGACCGCCGGGGTTCCGTCCTCGCCGCCGCCCTTTTCAAGCGGTGAATAAGCGGCCGATTGGCCGCATCGCACTCAAATTACCTTCTAGATAAGGCATTAAATTTATGGATATTTCCCCCCAACAGTTGGTTTCGCTATTGCGCTCGAAAGGAGATGGTATGGACTGGAAAAAGTCGATGAACACTCTTAATGACACCGTGAGCAGCACCTACGAGAGCTCGGTCAACAACCTGCTCGACCGCATGGGCCTTGAGCACAAGCGCAGCACCATGGATATGATGCTGCCGGCCCTGGGTATCTTCGGCGCCGGCATCGCCCTTGGCGCCACGCTCGGCGTCCTCTTCGCACCCAAGCGCGGCGAGGAGATCCGCTCGGACCTGCGCAGCCAGGTCGGCCAATTGCGCGAGAAAGGCTACGATAGCTACGAGCAATTGCGCGCCCGCGGAAACGACGTGAACGTGGCCTCCATCGCTCAAGATGGCGACATGAAGAAAGCAACCAGCGCCTCTCAGGCCGAGTAAATCTCGCGCCCGAGTAGGCCTTGCGCACACTCAAAAAATAGAGCGGCGGCATGGCGCCGCCGCTCTATTTTTGCGCACCGGCCCGCGGCGCAACGTGCGCTGCTCTGACAACCAGTGCATCGTGCATCGAGGCTATTTGGGCAACTCGCTCCGCTGAGTGGTTGCCCTCTCGCACCCTCGCCAGTAGTATCATCATCGCATGAAGATGCCCCCCTCAGCGCTGACCAGTATCAATCCGACCAATATCCGTGACGATCACCCTGGCTTGGCGCTTGGCTTTTGAGCATATAAAATTTCATTTAGCAGTTGGGAGTAAGGAAGTATGGAGTATAAGGCGCAACTTGTTATTCGCTCGCGGGACCGCGAAGGTGTTGAATTGATTGAGAAAATCAAGGAACTCGCCACCGACTCGAACCGTACATTCTCGGATATGGCGCTCGAATTGCTCACCCTCGGTGTAGCCCGCCAAAGCGGCGCCGCCCCTGTCGAAGCGGCCAGCGCCGCGCCGAGCCCCGAGGTCAAAGCAGCCTCGACGCCCGACAAAAAGCCGGCGCCAAAGTCGACCTCGACCTCCAAGTCGTCGAAGGCCGGCCCGATCACCCCAAAAGATATCACCAAGATCGCAAAGCAATGCGCCGAGCAAATCGAAGCCGAAGACATCCGCGCTGCCACGCAGACGCTCGCGGGGTTCTTCGATAAGGCCGGCCCCATTCAAGGCGGAAAGATCAAGACCGCGCTGGAGAAGTCCCTGGAGAAGGCCGACTACGACGAGCTCCTGCGACACCTGCGCAAGACGCAGGAATATCGCGGCTACCGCCAACGCGTGATTATGCAGCTCTGATGACGCCCTGATTGGCGTCGAATCCCAGCGTGCACCTGGCACCAAAAAAGCCCCCGAAAGGGGGCTTTTTTGGTGCTCTCGATATTCTGAAGCGGTCGGTCGCTGAGGGATTTTTCCAAGCCCCTCAGCGACCCAATCCGATTAGAATTCTTCGACGTCAAACGCCATCGTCGGGTCCTTTCCGACGCCGACGAGTTTGGCGTACAGACCGGTCTCAGGCAGAACCATCTGCATGAAGTAGTGCGCGGTCTTGAGCTTGGTCGCCGACAGCGCGTCGTCTTTGGTCACGGCGTGCTTGGCCATCTCAAGCCAGATGAACCCGAGGGTAACCAGCGAGAAGAGGTTGAGGTAATTCGAGGCCACGGAGGCTGCGAATTCCGGGTCCTGCATGCCCTGCGAAGCCACGGTCTGGGTGGCCTGCATCAGGCGACCCACGGCCTTCTGGAAGGGTGCGACCAGCGGGGCCAACTCTTCGATCTCGGCGCACTCGTCCAGGCAAGCCTGAACGCGCTGCTGGAAGGTCATCAGCAGACGCCCGCCCTTCATCGGCAATTTACGGCCGACCAGGTCAAGCGCCTGGATGTGGTTGGTGCCCTCGTAGATCATCGCGATGCGCTCGTCGCGCAGGTACTGCTCGATATCCCAGTCGACGGTATAACCGGCGCCGCCGCAAGCCTGCATGGCGTCCGAGATATTCTGGAAACCACGCTCCGAGCCGTAGCTCTTGATCAGCGGGGTGAGCAGCGCGACCAGGTCGTCGGACTCCTGGCGCTTCGCCTCGTCGGGATGCTGCAGGGAGATGTCCTGCTCGATACCAATCCAGACGCCGAGGCCGCGAAGGGCTTCGTTGGTCGCTTTGATGTTGAGCAGCAGACGACGCACGTCGGGGTGGACGAGGATATTGTCTGCCGATGCGCTGGTGTCATTCTTGGACTTATCCAACGAACGACCCTGGCGACGCTCTTTGCAGAAGTCGAGGGCGGTCTGGTAGGCGATCTCGCCGAGGGCGACGCCTTCCATGCCGACGCTCAAGCGCGCCATATTCATCATGGTGAACATCGAGCGCATGCCCTTATTGGGGTCGCCGACCATATAACCGATGGCGCCGTCCAACGACATGACGCAGGTGGGCGACACATGGATGCCCATCTTCTCTTCGAGACCGGTGCAGAAGACCGGGTTGCGCGAACCGTCGTCCATGAACTTCGGCACGATGAACGCGCTGATGCCGCGAATCCCCTCGGGGGCGTCGGGCAGGCGAGCGAGCACGAGGTGAAGGATATTGTCGGCGAGGTTGTGGTCACCGAAGGTGATCCAGATCTTGGTACCCGTCAGCTTGTAGGAACCGTCGTCGAGCGGCTCAGCCTTGGTGCTGATAAGCCCAAGGTCGGTACCACACTGCGGCTCGGTCAGGCACATCGTGCCCGTCCACTCACCGGTGATAAGCTTGGTCAGGTACTTCTCTTTCTGCTCCTGAGTCGCGTGCGCCTCGAGCGCGTGCATTAAGCCAACGCTCAGGCCGGGGCACATCGAGAAGCCCTTATTGGCGGCCGTCATCATCTCACTGGCCAGCACGTTGAGCGCCTGGGGCGCGCCGCCGCCGCCGAATTCTTCGGGGGCCGACAGACCGATCATGCCGACTTCGCACAGCGATTTATAGGCTTCGGCAAAGCCGTCGGGCAGGGTCACATCGCCCGTCTCGGGGTTGAACTTCAACCCTTCGACGTCGCCCTTGCGATTAAGCGGAAGGAGCTTGTCCTCAGCAACCGCGGCCATCGCCTCGAGCACCTGCATCGCGGTATCCAGGTCGTACATCTCAAAAGCGTCGAAGCTGCCGAGCTTATCCTCATAACCGAGCGCCTCGAGCACGAAACGCATGTCTTTTAAGGGGACTGAATATCTTGCCATGGTAACCTCTATGTGTGGTGGGAAAAAGAATGAATGCTCATTCAGTTGCGCGCATCATGCCATAAGTACGACCATCTTGTCACGTAAAATTGCCTTTTACTCACACCGGTGATGCGTATCTGCGCAAAAAACCTAAAATATTTGGCCGCCGTGCCAAGCTTTCTGTATAAGTTATACGCACGCCTGCCAAATTTCCTCGAAACCGGACCCACCCGCTCGCCGCCGACAAAATAGAATTCTGAGCGCGGCGATTGGACATCGAATTCGTTTTCGCCAATGATGCATTACGCGCAGTGTTGAATCGCTATTAAAATGCGCGATGAGGGTTTGCTAATTAGGAGATGCATCGGTGAAAATCTTCACAAAAAATATCGCGACGGCGCTGCCGCTGTCGCTTCTTTTTGTCGCGGCGCTGCCCATGCCTGCCGACGCCTATCAGCAGACGTTGACGTGCACGCGCAGCGGGCCCTACGCCTGCCAGTCCGGCGAGACCCCGCTGCCTGTGTTGTGGCCCGGGGCCCAGGCGACCTTTGTCATCAACGACAGGGGCACCGCCAATTCCACCGCCCCGCCCGGCCTCAGCCAGCCAATCCTCGACACGATCCTTGAGTCCTTCGAGGCGTGGAATCAGGTGGAGTGCCCGGGCTTCGACCTGCCCGATAATTGCAGCGATATGTTGCTGACCTACGAGGGCATCACCGCCCAGAGCGCGATTGGCTACGAGCAGTCCTCCTCGGCCCAGAACACCAACCTGGTCGTCTTCCGCGACTCGGGCTGGGACCAGGTCGCCAGCGACCTGACCTTCGCGCTCACCAGCGTCACTTATAACCCGCGCACCGGCCAGATCGTCGACGCCGACCTCGAGATTAACTCCGAGATATATCACCTCAACGTCGGTGATCCGGTCGACCCGAACCTCGCCGATCTCAAGAACACCCTGGTGCACGAAGTCGGCCACTTCGTCGGCATGGACCACTCGACCGTGCCGCGCGCCACCATGTACGCAAGCGCGGACCTCGGCGAGACCATGAAACGCGATCTGGCGCCCGACGATGTCGACGGGATCTGCGCGAGCTATCCCCCCAGCTTCGTCGCCGAGCGCACCTGCGACAACCCGTATATCCACCCCAACCCGAACCCGAACCCCAACGAGGGTCATGTCGACGATGGTATCGTCGACCCGGGGAACGACGACGACCTCTTTTTGTGCTCGACGACGCCCGGCGGGCGCCGGTCAATCCCCGTCTTTTTTGTCGGATTCGCGGCGCTCCTGGGCCTCAGATTCCTGCGCTCCGGACTCAAGCGCGCCTGACTCGTAACTCGCGCGGGCCGCAGGCTCAGAAGCACTGCGGCTCGTGGGTGAACTCCGGCGGCTCGACCTGCACCGTGCAGTGGCTGATGCCGAACGCATCATCCATATGGTGGCGGATCTCACTCATCAACTCCGCATACCCCTCCAGACTTTCCACATCAATATGGACCGACAGCGCGACCTTCCCGCTCGTGATGGTCCAGATATGCAGGTCATGCACGCCGGTGACGCCCGGCATCTTCGCCAGGGCCACCTGCACTTTGGCAACGTCGATATGCGGCGGCGAAAACTCCATCAGCACCGAAAGCGTCGCCTTCAGAAGATGCCAGGCCGACCATAAGACCAGCACCGCGATGATGATTGAGGCGACCGGGTCGGCCCAATGCCAACCGAAGCCCCAGATAAGCAGGCCCGCGATAATCGCCCCCACGCTGCCCAGCATATCGCCGAGCACGTGCAGCCAGGCCCCGCGCATATTGAGGTTATCGGACTTCCCGCTATGCAAAAGCCATAGCCCGATCAGGTTTACGAAGAGGCCGCCCACCGCCACGCCCATCATCAGGTTGCCGTGGACTTCGGCCGGCGCATAGAAGCGCTGCACCGCCTCAAAGACGATATAGATCGACACACCGACCAGCGTCACCGCGTTGGCCAGCGCGGCGAGGATCTCAGCCCGGTGGTAGCCGAAGGTCTGCGCCGGGCTGGCCGGGCGTTGGGCAATCCACATCGCGAACAGCGCCAGGGCGAGCGAGGCGGCGTCGGAGAGCATATGCCCCGCGTCGGCCAGCAGCGCCAGCGAATTACTCAACAGACCGCCGACCACCTCGACGGTCATATAGATGAGCACCAATAAAAGGGTCCACCTCAGGCGACGAACATTCTCGCTCGTCGCCTTCGGCGCATGGCTGTGTCCATGCCCATGTTCGTGGCCATGCCCATGATCGTGCGCGTGGCCGTGTGATTCATCATGAGAATGTGCCCCTTCATGCGAATGCCCAACACCCATCGATTAACCTCCGTGACGCGCATGAAGACGAGACACAATCACAGATATCTCGCCGCCTTGCGCAAAGTTATTCAGCCTTTAAAAACGCCGACAACGCCGCGATATAGCGGTCCCACGCCTCGAATTGCGGGATATGCCCGATGCCTTCGAATTCCACCAATTGCGCGCCCGGAATCGCCGCCGCGGTCTTCTTGCCGAGCTCGCCGTAGAGCCCCATCGTCGCGCGCACCTCGGGCGACACGTCGCCCTTGCCGAGCGCGGTGCGGTCGCGGTCGCCGATGATCAGCAGCGTCGGCGCGCTGATATTGCCGAACTCGTAGACCACCGGCTGCGAGAAGATCATCTCGTAGGTCAGCGCCGAGTTCCACGCGATCAGGTCATAATCCGGCCCGTCGATCCAACCCACCGGCACGTCGATCAACGTCTCGTATTCCGGCTTCCACTGCCCGTCAAAATAGCTGTCGGTCATATAGCTGCGGATATCATCGGCCGTCTTCTTGCGCTCGCGCGCGTACCACTCGTCGACGCTCAAATACGGCGCCTTCAACTTCCAATCCTCCAGCCCGATCGGGTTGACCATCACGAGCTTGTCGACCGCGTCCGGGAACATCAGCGCGTAGCGCGCGCCGATCATGCCGCCCATCGAGTGGACCACGAAGCTGGCCTTCTCGACCCCGATCGACGCCAGCAATTGGTGGGTATAATCGGCCAGACCCTGCACGCTATATTGGAGCAGCTCGGGCTTGGTCGATTTTCCGAAGCCGATCTGGTCGGGCACCACCACGCGGTAACCCTGCGCGACCAGCGCCTCGATCGTATTCTTCCAATAGGCGCCCGCGAAGTTCTTGCCGTGCAAGAGCACCACAATCTGCCCATTTGGCGTCTCCGGTTTGACGTCCATATAGGCCATCTCAAGCGTCTGGCCCTGGGTCTCAAATGTGTAGAAGCTCACCTCATAGGGATACTCATAGGTGCTAAGGCGCGCGTCAAAACCCTTGGTCGGCGCATCGGCTGAGGTATCCGCAGCCTCTCCCGCCTGCGCCTGCTCCACCGGCGCCTGCGCGTCCTCGGCCTGGGGCGCCGAAGCACAGCCCGCGGCCAGCAAAAGATTCAAAACACCCGAGCAGACGACTAATTTTGATTTGTTAATCATAATAATTTTCGACGTTGAATATGCGATAAATAACGAATTTAGGACGAACGGATCAAAGCTGCCCTTTGAGGCGGGTCGCGAGCTCCTCGGGCTTCCAGCCGGACTGGCGGAAGCCCGCGGCGATCTTGCCCTCGGCGTCCATGACATAGGTGCGCATGCTATGGATGAGCTCGCCGTCGGGCGCCATGCGAATGCCGACCTCGAGCTTCTTCATAACCGCGTCGAGCGTCTGTTTATTGCCCGTCACCAGGGTCACGTTCTCCATGCGCAGCCCGTGCACCTGGGCGTAGCTGAGCATCGCCTCGGGCGGGTCATTCTCCGGGTCCATCGACAGGATGAGCACGCGATAATCCTGCGGCTTCACGCCCTGTTCTGCCAGGATGGTCTGCGCGCGCGCGACCTTCGCCATCAGCATCGGGCACATATCCGGCATCGGGCAATTTGTATAAATCTCGGTCATCATCACCGGCTTGCCGTCGGCCCAATAATTCGCGAAGGAGAACGCCTCGCCCTTCTGGTCGACCAGCCCCCTGGCGGGCAGCGTCTTAAAATCCAGGCCGAGCACCGCCGTCTGATAATCACTGAGCTCCAGCGGGTACGGCCCCTTGTCCTCGCAACCCGCGAATAACAAAAGCGTCGCGAGCATCACCAAGGCGAGCAACACCCGCCGCCGAAGGCCAGCCAATTGTCTTCCTAAATCTATCATCTCTGATTCCGACTCTCGGGTTGATTGAAACGAGCCGCTGGCTCGGGCAGCTTCTATAGCAGATACGCCGCGATTATTCAGTCATCCGTCATATACGATTTGGGGCGGAAACCAAATTTGGCGGCCAAACACCTAACGCACCCTTGCACCTGCACCGATTTTCAACGATCACTGGCCCAAAGCGCATCATCGAGCGCTCACATTCACAGCCCCCGTACCCCTTGAAGTGATTATGGTCCTGTTGACCGCCGAAAATATCTCCAAAGCCTACGGCGTTCGCACGCTCTTCGAAGACGTGAACCTGACGATCAACGAGCGCGACAAGATCGGCGTCATCGGAGTCAACGGCGCCGGAAAATCGACCTTCTTGAAGATCATCTCGCAGCGCCACCAGGCCGACACCGGCGAGATTTCGACCTCAAAAGGCCTGCGCATCGAGGTCCTCGACCAGGCGCCCGAGCTCAACGAGGAGCTGACCGCCCTGGAGCAAGTGCTCGACGAAGGTCCGCCGGTCTTTGAGGTCGTGCGCGCCTACGAGAAGCTCGCCCGAAAGATGGCCCAGGGCGACTATAGCGAGGCGCTCATCGAGAAGATGGGACAGCTCGGCGAGCAGATGGACGCCCTGGGCGGATGGACGCTGGAGAATGACGCGAAGACCATCCTGACCAAGCTGGGGATCGTCGACCTGGACCAGCGCATCGGCACCATGTCGGGTGGCCAGCGCCGCCGCGTGGCGCTGAGCCGCGCGCTGATTCGCCCCTCGGACTTGCTCATCCTCGACGAGCCCACCAACCACCTGGACGTCGACACCATCGAGTGGCTCGAGGACTACCTGACCAATCGCACCGGCGGCCTCTTGATGGTCACCCATGACCGCTATTTCCTTGAGCGGGTCTGCGAGGTGATCGTTGAGTTGGCCGACCAGACCCTGCACCGCTACGAGGGCAATTATTCGACCTTTTTGGAGAAGCGCGACCAGCGCTACGAGATGCTCCAAAAGCGCGAGGACAAGCGCAAAAACCTCGCCCGGCGCGAGCTTGAGTGGCTGCGTCGTGGACCGAAGGCGCGAACCTCCAAGAGCAAGGTGCGCGTCGAGCGCGCCCACGAGTTGATCAACACGACCCACCTCACCGAGCAGCGCGGCGACGTCGAGATCGACACCGTCGAGAGCCGCCTGGGCAAAAAGACGGTGGTGCTCGAAAATATCCACAAGTCATGGCCCCGCCAGGCCGGCGGCGCCGACGGCAGCGAAGAGAAGCCCGAAAAAGTCGTCATCAAAGACTTCTCCTATAACTTCGCGCGCAACGACCGCCTGGGCATCGTCGGGCCAAACGGCGCCGGCAAATCGACCCTGCTCGATATCATCACCGGGCGCACCACCGCCGACTCGGGCACCATCGACGTCGGCGAGACCATCGTCTTTGGCTATTATGACCAGCAGTCGAGCAACCTGGACCCGGCGGAGCGCGTTCACGATTATATCCTGAATATCTCCAATAAGATCGAGACCACCGAGGGGTTCTTCACGGCCACGCAGATGCTCGAGAAGTTTCTCTTTAGCCGCGAGCGCCAATGGGATGTGATCGAGAAACTATCCGGCGGCGAGCGCCGCCGGCTGTACTTGCTCGGTCAGTTGATGCGCAGCCCGAACTTTTTGCTGCTCGACGAGCCGACCAACGACCTCGACGTCGAGACCCTTGGCATCCTCGAGGATTATCTCGACGCCTTCAGCGGCGTGCTCATCGTGGTCAGCCATGACCGCCACTTCTTGGACCGCGCCGTGGACCACCTGCTGGTCTTCGGCGAAGACGGCACCATCGAGGAATTCCCCGGCTCCTACTCGCCCTGGTACGAGTACCGAAAAGAGCAGGCATCCCTGGAAGCCGCCGACCGCAAGGCCACCCGCAACGCCGAAAAGGCCGCCGAAGCCGCGCGTCAGGAGGCCGAACAATCCTCCAAATCCGCCACCGGGCTTAGCTATAAAGAGAAAAAAGAACTCGCCGCCTGCGAGAAGCGCATCGAGGCGATTGAGAAGCGCAGCGCCCAGATCGCCGAAGAAATGGCCGCCAACCCGACCGACCACGAGGCCATGCGCGTCCTCGCCGAAGAGCAGAGCGCGCTCGACGACGAGCTGATGGAGGTCATGGAGCGCTGGGAAGACCTGGCCGAGCGCGCCTAATTCATCCCACCGGCGAGGCGTTTATTCGCACTCAAACGCCTCGCTAAGCGCCCGCGCCTTCGCCGCGCGCGCGGGGTCACCGGCGGACTCGGTGACCTGCGCGGCGACCGCCGCCGCCCGGGCGATATGCGGGTCACGCATCCCCGTGCTTCGCCGAAGCTCCTCGGCCTGGGCAAAGAGCGCGTTCCAGATCACCCAATCATGATGATGGGCCGCGCACGCGAGCAATAAGATGCTCGCGTGGGCGAGGTCGCTGCGCTGGCGTTCGCGCTCAAAATGGTCGCGCGCGTTGACCAGCAATTGGCGGGCGCGCTCGAATTCGCGCCGCTCGATCCACAACAGCGCGAGGTTCAGCCGCACCCCCATCGCGCGCTTGGAGCCGATCGATTCATAGAGTCGAAGCGCATCCTCGACATGGGACTCCGCGGCCTGCGGGTCGCCCAGAAGATAATACAACTCCCCGAGATCATTGAGACAATCGGCCACGCCGATCTGGTTTCCGCCGCTGGCAAAGAGCCCGCGCGCCTCTACAGAATAAGCGCGCGCCTGCTCAAGCTCGCCGACCTTTCGGGCGACGTCACCCAGCGCGTTATAGCAGCGCGCCAACGATTGCGAATCGCCGCACTCCTCGAAGATCTCGCGCGCCCCATGAAGCAATTCTTGGGCGTCCCCAAACGCGCCCAGCGCGATCCGAACCCGGGCGAGCCCCAGCGTGCTCAGCCCGCGTTGATAGGCGGGAAGTTGCGGCACCGCGGCGCGCTCGGCCTCTCGCGCCCGCTCGAAAGCGCTCTGCGCGACGTCGTAATTGCCCAGGTGAAGATGGGCGTTTGCCAGGGCACAATAAGCCGGCGAAATAAGGCTCACGCTGCCCAACTTCTCGGCCGCATCTGCGGCCAGATTGCCAAATTTTAGCGCGCGCTTAAAACGCCCGGACCATCCGAAAATCTCGGAGCGATGCAGCCAGCCACGCGCGCGCTCGCGGCTCAACCAATCCCTCGGGAGCGCAAGGGATGCCGGCATCAGCGCGGCGTTGGCCTCCAGCGTATCGAGGAGTGCTTCGAGCTCGTCGAGCAGCTCATGCGCCCGCGATAACTCGCTGCGCTGGCTGCGGTAGCGCACGGCCGACATCAGCGTAACCGCGGCTTCAGCAAGGCGCCCGGCCTGGCGAAGATAATGCGCCCGGCGCTCCGCATGGGCCGCAGACTCCGGATACAGCGCGTCGAGGGTATCGGCGCCAATCGAGTTGAGCAGCTCCCAGCGATTGGCTTCGACGCTCAGGCGTTGCAGGCTCTCGCGCAACATGCGATGGGCGAAACGCCAGCCGGAATCAACCAGGGTGCGAGACTGGCGATCGCTTGCGTCATCACGCCCCGGCTGGGCGAGGGCGTGCTCAAAGAGCGTGTCTTCAAGCGCTTCGTCGACCGCGAGCCCCGCGGCCGCGCAGGCGTGGCGCCACTCAGCGCGATCCACCGCCACCCCAAACGCCGCGGCAAGCTCAAGCGCCTGGCGGGTATGGTCGGGGTTGGCGCTTCGGTCGAGCACATATTTAAGCCGGGCGCGCCAGATTTGGTGGACCCCATCGGGAATCGTCACCTCGCCGCCCTCTTCCAGGCAAAACCCACGCTCGCCGACCTTCAACTTCCCGGTGCTCACCCAATCGCCGACCAGTTGCACGGCGAAGAGCGGGTTTCCGCCGGAGCGCTCCTCGACCTGCTCGGCCAGACCTCCCTCGAGCAGCAGAAGTCGTCGCACCAGTTCGGCGGTATCCTCCGCGTTCAGCGGCAAGATACGATGGGTCTGCGCGCACTCTAATTTGGCCAATGCTTCGAGCGACTCTCGCTCTCTGGGGCACTCGGCCAGCAGGTCCTCATGCGCGGTGGCGACGAGCATAATCGGCACCCGGATAGCATCGCCGGCCATCAAAAATTGCATCCAGGCCAACGACTCCGCGCTCCAATGAATATCCTCAAAGCAGATGATGAGCGGTTGCTTGCGCGCCACGCGCTCGACCGCGCGGCGTAGCAGCGAAAAGCGTTGCGCCTCCGAGGTCAACCGCACGCGCTCAACCGACGGATCATTGGCGGCCAGGTTGCTGTTAAATGGCGAAATATACTCGGTCAACGCGCGCCACTCGTAGGGCTCGGTGACCCCTTCGGCCTCTAAAATGGTGCGCAGCCGGCGCTCGGTCTCGTGGCGATTTAAACCCACGCATCCATAGTGGCGGGCAAAGAGCGCAGCGAGCCCGTCGCTGGGCGAGTCCATCTGCGAATGCGTCGCCGTCAGGACCTTGGCCGCGCCGACTTCGGACGCGCGCTCACAGAGCCAGCGCGACAGGCGCGACTTGCCCGTCCCGGTGCTCCCGCGCAAAATTACGACCCGCGGCTGAAAGTCGCGGTGCATCTGGCGAAGCGTCGCCCATAGCGCGTCGCGCTCCGATTGCCGGTCGACCATGCGCACGGTGCGCAACCCGAAGAGCCCGAGACCGGCGCCCAGCAGTTGCGGCGCAGGCTCGATGCGCCCGCGTTTTTCCCATTGCACCGGCGGCTGCGGCGATACGATCTCGGCCAGGGCCTCGCCCACCTCCTCATCTTCGGCATTTTGGGCGGCGTCGCGCCCAGGCGCTTCCTGCTCAAAATAGCCCGCGGCTACCGCCCCCGGCGAGACCGCCCGGGTCGCCGCGTCCATCTCCTCGATCACCTGGAGCATATCGTCGCCATCAGGATCTCCGAAGTCGATCAGACGCGTGGTATCGGCGACGCCGTGGCGCGTCGTGTTGTCCCCGGCATCCGCGCTCGGGCGCAGCAGATGCGTGCTCCCCTGGCTCTTTAATTGCTGGGAGAGGCCCGGAGGCGGCTCGCCGGTGCCGGCGATATCATAGTCATCCGCCACGTCGAAGGCCGGGTTGTTTCCCAGGATAACCCGCAGCGAATACGCCGCGTGGGCCGCGCTGGGAAACCGCTCCCGAAAGTCCTTCTGCAGCAAACGACGCAGCCACCCCTCAAAGCCCGCGGGGACCTCGAGGCGCGGGCGATAAACCGGCAACTTTCGATGCAAATGCAGGGCGCTCAACTCGACGGGGCTATCGCTATCAAATGGCAGCGCCCCGGTGGTCAGCTCCCAGCCGACCACGCCCAGGGCGTAGAGGTCGGTGGCGGGGCCATAGTCGCGGAATTGACCGCGAAATTGCTCGGGCGCCATATAATGCGGCGTCCCCCAGCCCTGCTCGAATTGGCCGGTGCGCCCGGTGAGATCCATCGGATGGGCGAGCCCAAAATCAGCGATCTTGAGGCCGAGCGGGTCGTCGGCGTCACAGCCCACCAGCAAATTCTGGGGCTTTAGATCGCGGTGCACCACGCCGCGCGCGTGCGCGTGGGCCAGCGCGTCGAGCACCTTGAGCAAAACATGTCGGATAATCGGCCAGGTGGTATTGGGCACATAGCGGTCCAGCGAGCCCCGCTTGGCCAACTCCATCACGAGGTAGGGGCTGCCGGCGCTCAGGCGCCCGCCCGAGCTTCGCTGGGCCGCAGCGTCCACCGCGTTCATGTCCAACACCCGCACAATGCCGGGATGATCGAGGGCTGCGACCGCGCGAATCTCGTTGCGAAACAGGCGCACGAACTCCTCCTGGTGCGCCCCCTGGCTGGTCAGCACCTTGATCCCAACTTCCAGCCCGTCGGCGCGATGCACCGCCCGCCAGACCTCGCCCATCCCCCCGCGTCCGATGACATGGCTTAGTTCAAATGGACCCAGTCGAATTGTTTTCGGCATTGTATATCTGCGGCAAATTTGGGGTTCTAGAACGCGATATCTACTCCAGAATCGCGATAAGTAGCGCTTCTATTCTACCCGGCTCAAACCCAAAAGCACAATTAATTCACTCATGATACCGCTCGGATATCCAAACCCATTCGCCCGAATTCTTGGCAAATAGAAGCGCCAAAGCACGCAGGCCTTGTCAAGGCTCAATCACCGATCTACTTAAGGCGCGGACGGCCCAACTTTGGCTTTCCAGCTTTACGAGAATTCGGCCGATGTGTTATCTTCCGCAGGCCCAAATCTTGTATATTTGCGCGCGTCGAACGCTCCTTCGGAGAGCGCCTTATGGATGCTTCGAAGACTCGACTCCGCCACGATCTCACCCTGATTTTCAGATTGCATTATTTCAGAAATATATTTTTAGATACGCGCTCGGAGCGCTTAAGCTCCGGGCATCGCACGTATCTGCCCGCCGTCCGGAGGCAACGACAAGGATGAGTCTTCCTCTAAGCAGTGAACTTGGAGCGGTGCTCGATGACGCCCAGGAGCGCGCCGAGCGCGCCTCCCAGCCGGCCTCTTCGGCGCATCTTTTGCTCGCACTTTTTAGCGTCCCGAACCGTGCCGCGGTCTTCCTCGAGGACCGTGATATCACCGTTGGGACAATCCAGCAAAAAACGGACGATCTCGGCCCCAAGGCGGTCGAAGCGCCGATGATCCTGGAGCGGGTCTACGCCCGCGGCGAGCGCATCGCCATGGGCTCACGGGCCGACGCGGTCGGGTGCCTGCATATCTTGGCGGCCCTGGTGCGCGAGTCCTCCAGCCTCGCGGTGAAATTTCTCAAAGAAAACGGCGTCAACGTCAGCGCCATTCGCGCCTCGGTGATGAGCTACGCCACCGGCTCAACCCCGCTGCCGCGCCGGCTGCGTTCGGTCGACAGCAGCGCGGTTCACGCCACGCGAAGCTTCGATAATAAACCGGCGGCGAAGATGCGCGAAGACGCGCCCAGCTCCATCGGATTTCATCCCTCCCTCGGGGTGAGGGCGCCGCGCCAGATGCAGACCTCTGTCGAGACCACGACCGCCCAGGAATTCGAAAGCCGCGGGCCCGAAGCGCCCACGCCGATTCGCAGCCAGCCGATCAAGCCGCGCTTTGGCCGCGACTCCGCGACCCGCGCCACCCGCGGCCCTCGCCGGCCCAGCAGCAGCGCAAGAACCTCGAGACCGGTCGACGCGCGCAAAACAGAGACGCCCGCGCCGCCCGAAAAAGACATCGCGCCGACCCCAAAGCCGCGCATCACGCCGCGCGCCGACACGCCGCCAAAGCCTGCAAAACCCGTCGCGCCGATCCGTAAACCGGCAGCCAAGGTGACGCCCAAACCGGCCGCAAAGCCCGCGCCGAAACCAACGCCCGAGGCGACGCCCGAAGCCCCCGAAGAGACGCCGCGCGCCAAGACCAATCCGAACGCCGCCGCGGCCATCGCCGACGCCCAGGAGACCACGCGCAACCTGGCCGAGCGCCTCTTCGGCAAGCTCGACGCGCCTAAAACCACGGCGCCGACCGATGACGCGTGCACCGACGAAGTCGACAATCTGGACGAGCCCTCCGAAGCTGCGCCGGTCGTCGCCCGAAAAGTCTCCAAGAAAAAGAAGCCCGCCGCCGACAAGGCAGCCGGCGTCGACGGCATCCGCCTCGAAGACCCGCTTGAGCCCAACGAAGATCTGGCCGCGTCTTACGAACTCGACAAAGATCAATACCCGAACCTGGTCAAATTTGGCCGCAATATCACCGCCCAGGCCGCGCGTGGCCGGGTCGACCGGGTCGTCGGACGAGACGCCGAGATCCTGCAACTTATCGATGTCCTGGGGAAACGCCGCTCGAATAACCCGGTGCTCGTCGGCGAAGCAGGCGTCGGCAAGACCGCCATCGTCGAGGGGCTGTCGCGCGAATTCGTCAAGCTCGCCCAGGACGGCAACCGCCTGGGCAAGCGCGCCATCATCGAGCTCGAATTGGGGCGCATCCTCAGCGGCACCCATCTTCGCGGCTCCTTCTCCGAGCGCCTCATCGGCATCAAAGACGAGGTCGAGGCCGCCGGCGGCGACGTCATCGTTTTCTTGGATGAGATGCACTCATGGATGACCGCGGGCGGCGGCGGCGACGGCACCGACGCCGCCGGTGAGCTCAAGACCGCGCTCGCCCGCGGCCGCTTCCCCTGCATCGGCGCGACCACCCACGACGAATTCCGAAAATTCGTGGAGTCCGACCCGGCGTTTGTACGCCGCTTCCAATTGGTCTTCGTCGACGAGCCCGATATCGACACCGCGCGCCATATCGCCGACGGCATCCGCGGCCACTACGAAAAACACCACGGCGTGCGCTACGACGACGCGGCCCTGGACGCCGCGGTGCGCTTAAGCCACCGCTATATCTACCAGCGCCGCCTGCCGGACAAAGCCATCGGCGTTTTGGACCTGGCCGGCAGCCGCGCCGCGCGCACCGGCGAGTCGCTGGTCGGGCGCGAATTGGTCGCAGAAATCGTCGCCGAGATGGCCGGCATCCCGCCCGGGCGCCTCAGCCAGGGCGACCGCCAGCGCTTCCTCGATATGGAGACGCACCTGCAAGACGGGGTCATCGGCCACCGCGAAGTCATCGGGACGCTCTCGGATCTTATCCGGCGCAATTACGCCGGCTTCCGCGGTCGTCGCCCCATCGGCAGCCTGCTCTTTTTGGGGCCGACCGGCGTCGGTAAAACCGAGATGGTCAAGGTCCTGGCCGACTTCCTCTTCCACGACCGCGACGCCGTGGTCCGCCTGGATATGTCGGAGTTTATGGAGGCCCATTCGGTCAGCCGCATGCTCGGCGCGCCTCCCGGCTATGTCGGCCACGAACAGGGCGGCCAGCTCACCGAAGCCGTGCGCCGCCGGCCCTATCAGATCGTGCTGCTCGACGAGATCGAGAAGGCTCACCCCGACGTGCTCAATATCCTCCTGCAGCTCTTCGACGAGGGTCAGTTGACCGACGGGCGAAGCCGCAACGTCAACTTCTCCAACACCGTCATCATCATGACGAGTAACCTGGGCGCCGAGGTCTTCAGCGAGCAAAACGCGCGCGCCTCGCGCGGGCGCATCGGCTTTGGCGGCGACAGCGCGTCGAGCTCGGGGGACAAGTCCCGCAAGATGACCGACGATGTCCTGGGCGCCGCGCGCGGGCATTTCCGCCCCGAGCTGTGGAATCGCATCGACGAGAAGCTCGTCTTCTTGCCGCTTGAGCGCGACGAGATCGCCAGCATCGCCAAGCTGCAACTCGAAGATAGCAAGAGCCGCCTCTTCGACGAGAGCGGCATCACCCTCGAGTTCAGCCCCTCGATCATCGACTTCCTCATCGACCACGGCGGCTTCGACCCGGAGCTCGGCGCTCGCCCGATGCGCCAGACCATCCAACGCCTCATCGAAGGCGCGGTCGCCCGGCTCATCCTCTCCGGCGAGGTCACCCGCGGCGGCGCGATGCGCGTCGAGATCAAGGATGATGAGGTCGTCTGCATCAAGAGTGAGACAGCCTAGCCCAAAGCCCGGGCGCGCCTCCCAACGCGCCCGGGCCCTCGCCATCTTCGCCTCCCGCCATCCGAGCACACCGCCGCCGCTTGCGCGGCAATTCCATATATAAAAATTCGTGGATTGAGCCCGCCCAGACGCCCGCGGTGAAGGCATTGATGCGGGATAAAAAGCACCAAATATAGGCATTTAAATGCTGGATTCGGGGCGCGCTAAACTATGCACCCCAGCGCGGCTTTGCTATATTTCGCTGCTGTTCCAACGCTCACTTTCTTGAAACCCGAGTTAATAATGAGTTCATCGTTTGAGAGCCTTCGTAAATCGTTTGAAGACCACACCGCGACCGTCGCGGTCATCGGTCAGGGATATGTCGGACTTCCGCTGGCGCTGCGTTTTGTCGCCGAGGGATTTCGCTGTATCGGCATCGATATTAACCCGCAGCGTGTCCAGCAATTAAGCGAGGGCATCAGCCATATCACGGACGTCTCGAACGATGAGCTGCGCGAGGCGCTCGACTCCGGACTCTATGAGCCAAGCTTCGATTTCGCGCACATCGCCGAGGCCGACGCCGTCTCGATCTGCGTGCCCACCCCGCTCAATAAGACCCGCGAGCCCGACCTTTCGTATATCCGCGCGGCCGCCGAGAGCGTGGCGCCCTACCTTAAGTCGGGCTGCCTGGTGGTGCTCGAATCGACCACCTACCCCGGCACGACCAACGAAGTGCTCACGCCGATGCTCATCCTCGGAGACCACGAGCTGGACGACGATATCTTCGTGGCCTTTAGCCCCGAGCGCGTCGACCCGGGCAACCTCAAATATAAGATCGGCAACACCCCCAAGGTCGTCGGCGGCGTCACCGAGATGTCCGGCGTGCTCGCCAAGACCCTCTATGACCAGGTCATCGACGAGGTCTACCCGGTCACCAGCGCCACCGGCGCGGAGCTGGTTAAATTGCTCGAGAATACCTTCCGCGCGGTCAATATCGCGCTGGTCAACGAGATGGCGATCATGTGCGACCGCATGGATATCGACATCTGGAGCGTCATCGACGCCGCCTCGACCAAGCCCTTTGGCTTCATGCCCTTCTACCCGGGCCCGGGCATCGGCGGGCATTGCATCCCGCTGGACCCGAGCTACCTGAGCTGGAAGGCCAAGAGCTTCGGCTTCTATAACCGCTTCATCGAGAGCGCCACCGACATCAACACCAATATGCCGCGCTTCGTCGTCAATAAATTGGCGCGCATCCTCAACGACGAGGGCAAGGCGCTGCGCGACGCGAATATCATTCTGCTCGGCATGTCCTATAAGCCAGACGTCTCCGACACCCGCGAGTCCCCGGCGCTGGATATCTGGAAGCACCTCACCGACTGGAAGGCGAACCTCAGCTTCCACGACCCCGTGGTCGAATATGTCGAAGAGCTCGACAACCAACGCTCCGTCGCGCTCACGCCCGAAGTGCTCGCCGCGGCCGACGCCGTGGTCGTCGTGACCAACCACTCCGCCATCGACTGGGAGATGGTCATCGAACACGCGCCGCTGATCTTCGACACGCGAAACGCCATCCAATCCCGCGCCTCGCATATCCACAAGCTCTAAGAGACGTCGGATAGGCGGCAGCGACGCCCCAAAAAGAAAGCCCCGAGCATCACCTGGATGCTCGGGGCTTTCTCGTGTTTTAGACGCCTATTCTCGCGGCTTGCTGAAGATCGTGACGTCGCTAAAGACACCGTTATCGCTGCGCAGTCCCGTCACGCCGTCGTAGGAGAGCGTGCCCACATCGCCCTTCCACACCAGCTTATCGTCGACGAAGACCTGCAACACGTCGTCCTTGAGATAGGCGCCGAGCGTGTGGGTCGCGCCGGGCTTGACCAGCGGCGGATGGGTCACCGAAGTCGGGCGCAGGTTCGCGTAGCCGGCGTTGCCACACTCGCGATTTAGGTGTTGGCCCGGGTTCGACTTGCTCGACACCATGATGCGCTGGTCCGGGTCGATTCGCCACATCACATAGAGGACGTTGCAGCTATCCTGGGCGCGCAGCTTCAGCCCAATCTGGGCGCGCGAGCGGCCCGAGGCGAAGTCCACGGTCTCCTCACTGGGGCCATCATAGGTGAAGCGAACCAGGCCCAGGCGGCCATCGGAGCCCGGCAATTCGACGCGCAGCTTGGGCACCTTAATCGCGAAATCATTCGAGCCCGACACCTCATGCTCGACGTTGCCCAGGATAAGGTCGAGGGAGCGTGGGTTATACGAAGTCAACTTCTTCAGCTCCTCCTGGGGCGTCGCGGGTCGCTTAATCTCGCTGAGCGGCGTGGGCTTATAGGCGAGCGCGAAGCGACGCGTCACATAGGTCGTCGCGTCTTCCTGCGGGTTATCCTCATCGCGCGCGGCCTCGCGCGCCTCCATCGTCCGCAGAAACGCCTCCATTTCTTTGAGCCGCTCGGCGACCGGCGCGGTCTCGGCCAGCAACTGTGCGTAGTCGAACCACACCAGGTTCCGAAAAGAAACCGCCTCCTGGCCTTTGAGCGGGGCGAGGCGCTCCAGGCGCTCCTCGAGGTCCGCCAGCATCAGCGCGTTGGCCTGCAATTTCTCGCGGTCGGCGCGGGCCGAAAATTGATGCGCGCGCACCAACTCCCGCAACTTCCCGCTCGGGCCCCCCGGGCGCTTCTCCTGCCAAACCTCATGCGCGTCAATCGCACGCTCGGTCGCAGCGCCGGCCCATAACTGGCCGATATTAAAAGAGAATGTGCCGCCTGCAAAAACCGGCGCCGAGGTGGTGTCACCGAAGCGATGCGAATAACCCGCGGCCAGGCTGAGCTCCCAGGACTCCGCGCGCTGGGTCTTCGCCTGGGCGCGCTGATACGCAGAATCAGCCGTCAAGAAGGCGTCCAATAAGGCGTGAATATCCGGGGATTTCGCGGGCGCGTCGCCCAATTGAACCAGGGTGTCGCGGGTGTTCTGAGCCATGCGCTCAAGGGTGTCCAGGCGGATTTGCATGGCGCGAAGCTCGCGGTCCGACGCGCGCTTTCCGGCGACCGCCGCTTTGAGCCCTTCGATCACCTCTTTTGCCTGCGGAATCGCCTCGGCGAGCACCTTTTGCTGGGCTTCGAGCGCCGCGCGCTGGCCGATATGACCGCTGCGCTCAAGGGCCGCCTCAAATCGCGACATCGCCCGATAGCGCGCACACGCCGCTTCGGCCTCGTCGCCGAGCAAAAACCCGCGGTATAGGTCGCTAAAATCGTAGCGGATACCCGCCAAGATGCGCCCGCGAAGCGCCCCGTTATCGACCAACTCCCCGCTATCATAGAGCCCGTCCCCCCAGGACCAGGCGACCACGTCGGGCGCCCACAACAGGCTCTGCTCGGCGTCGGCCTGCGCCCCGCGCCAGGTGCAATACGCGTCGAGGTGCTCGGCGGAGGTGTCATCCGGCGACTGAGCGAACGCGGCGCTCGGCCCCCCGGCAGCGACGATGAAGATTCCAATACAAAGAGCCCGACGGCACAAAATAGGCATAATGACTCGAAAACAATTCAATCAATAGAATAGCGTGTGCGATACAAACGGTGAGACGACGCTCAGATAAAGAACGGCGCGCTCCCGGTGAACAGCGCCTTCTTCTCGGCCCAGGTCGGGTCATCCAACTTCAGCTCGACCATCTGCCCGCGCACCTGCTCGCTATAGAGCGGGTGGCTGGCGGTGACCTCGCCCTCGAGCACCTGCTCGATCACGCCCACCTGGCGGCACCATACCAGACCCAGCGAGCAGCCATAAACCTTGCTGCCGGCCTGGGCGCCCTCGAGGTTCTCGTAGGGGACGAACGCGATGGTGACCTTGGCGTCCATCGCGCGCAGATACGGCGAGCTCTTGATCTCGGCCTCCATCTTCTCGTAGCGCGCGATCGACGCGTCGAGCATCGCGATGCGCTCATCGACCGAGGCATGCTCGGCGCGCAATTTGGACGCCTCCAGCGAAGACGCGCGGTAGTCGCGCAGCATCGCCAGGACCTCGAAGGTCAGCGGGGTGCTGGGCTCGGCGGGCACCTCGGTGGGCAATTCACCCTGCTCGGGCTCCTCAAGAACACTCTCGAGCGCCGCGACCTCGCGGGTGAGCTGCTCGCGACGGGCGGCCGCCTGGATCTTTCGCGCCTCGCGATTTAACCGCGCGTTGTCGACCTGGGTGAGCGAATAGGTCCCGTCGACGAACGCCTGGCGGTCGATCAGATTCGCCTTATATTCCTCGGCCAACTGCTCGTAGCTCAGGTCCTTATAATTCTTGAGCGCCTCCTCGCTGAGCTTGCCGGATTTGTGAAAATCACCCATCAGGTTATTCACCTTGGCCAACTCACTGCGCCGCCCCTCCAGCTCGGATTTGACCGCCGAGCGCAGCTGCATCCGGAAGGACTCCTGCGCCCGAAGCGCGTGCTCGGTATAGGTCGCGCGCGCCTTAATCTCGCCGCGCTCAGCCAGCAATCGGTCGTGGCGATGGGCGTGGCCGGTCAGCTCGCCGTTGAGCTGAATGACCTTCTCGTGATTCGACGACAGGATCACCGGCGCCACCCAATGGGTGCTGGTCAGGTAGAAGAGGTTGAGCGTAAAATACGACACCAACCCCACCAGAATCGCCGTGAGGATGACGAAACCGAGGATTTTATACGCGTCGGTGAAGAATTTATTGAGCAATTCGATAATGCTTCGGTCCACTTTAAACATCGTGAATCTCCGGGGCGTTGAGCCTGGGAATCATGGGTTCGGCGAGGGTAATTCGGCGCCTGGCAGAGCTTCGTCGGGCAGCGATTCGTCGGGCGTCAAGTCATCAAG
Source organism: Bradymonas sediminis (assembly GCF_003258315.1). Taxonomy (GTDB): domain Bacteria; phylum Myxococcota_A; class Bradymonadia; order Bradymonadales; family Bradymonadaceae; genus Bradymonas; species Bradymonas sediminis. The sequence goes on along the minus strand of NZ_CP030032.1, from coordinate 233,793 downwards.
CGCCACATCATCGGGCAATTTATCATTGCGGTTGGCCTTATGGCCGCGCGTCTCCCAGGAGCCTGAGTCCAGGGTAAAGATCGCCAGCGGCGTCAGCGCCACATAGGTCACCGGCATAACAATGCCCATCCACAAAAAGTTCAGCGGGTGGACCTTGTCTTCCTTGGGCAGCGCCAGGGTTTGGATATGATACATGGTCCCGAAACCGGCCAACATCGCCAGATGGATCATCGCCATATTCCAAAACGATCCGCGCACCAGGGAGTCGAACACAACCGCCGGATAGACCAGCAAAAGCGCAAAAAGTGAATAATAATGCAGGGATACAAGCGGCGGCAATTTCCACACATGGCTCAGCCCGCCCATATAATCGACCAGGTTGGAGCGCCGCCAGCGAATCTGCTGGCTAAAATACCCCTTGAGGGTCGGCGGGGCGATGGTGTGGCTGACCGCGTCGAGGGTGAGCACCGTCTTATAGCCGGCCTTGATAATATGGCGGGTCAAAAAGCGATCTTCGCCGTATTTGATGGGGATGCCCATCACGTTTCGGTCCTCGAGCACCGGCTCGAGCTCGACGAGCACGTGGCGGCGATAGGCGGTCAAGCACCCGGACAAACACATCACGCGCCGATGGGCGCGCTCGACATTTTTGAGGTATTCGTAGCCGAAATAATATTTGATGGTCTGCATGCGCGTGAGCCAATTCTCATTCTTATTGAGCACATTGACCCGCCCGCCGACCGCCGCGATATCGTCTTCGACAAAACACGCGACCAGCTTTCGCACCGCGTCATCCTCGACCACTACGTCGGAGTCGACCGACACAATGATCTCGGACTCCGCCTGGCGCACCGCGCGGTTGATCCCGCGCCGCTTCCCCATATTGACCGGGTTCTGAATCACGCGCACATTCGGGTGTTTGGCCGCCGCCTCGGTCGCCCAACGATAGCTGTCGTCGGTCGACTGGTCGTCGACCACGATGATCTCCAACTTATCGGGCGCATAATCCTGATTCGCCAGGCTATTGATGGTCCCGACGATGCGCTCGCCCTCGTTGAACATCGGCACCACAATACTCACCTGCGGCTCCCAATCCTCAACGCGCTCATTCATCTTTTTAGCGGTCACCTCCTTCAAGAACGAGCCGACGAAATAGCGGTTCGCGAAGATAATGAGGATCAAGAGATGAACGATCGCTGTAAGCATGAAGTCACTTCCCTATCCTAAATCACAAATAACGCTACCTAACCGAAGAAGTGCGGGCTTAACCTATCATCGGGCGGCTGAGAGCACAATATTAGGGCATTCCGCAGCCTAAAAAACACCAACGAAATCATAAGTTAACGCCCCTTTTTATAATCATTCACGGGCAATCTTCGATAATTTTTCAATATATTAAGGCGCGCCCCACGCCCTCCCGGCGCCGACCACAAAAGCCCGGGCGGGAATTGAGAATCGGGCCCATTCGTGGCAGTACTGCTCCCGCGTGGACTCCCCCCCCGGTTGGGAAGACATGCGCTCACCACATCTTTGCTAAATTTTGCGGGTATGATTATGCGCGGAAATATCTTTGGAAATCTGCTGACCCTGACGACCTTCGGTGAATCCCACGGGCCCGCGATGGGCGCGGTCATCGACGGGTGCCCGGCGGGCATCGCGCTGGACGCAGACGACTTCAGCGCCCAGCTTTTCCGCCGCCGCCCGGGGCAATCGAGCATCACCACCGGGCGCGCCGAGGCCGACGAACCCCAGATTCTAAGCGGTGTCTTCGACGGAGAGACCCTGGGCACCCCGATCTGCGTATTAGTGCATAATCGCGACGCCCGAAGCCGCGACTACGACCCGAATTATTACCGCGCCGGCCACGCCGACCGCGTCTGGCAGGAGAAATACGGCCACCGCGACCACCGCGGCGGCGGGCGCGCCTCGGGGCGCGAGACCCTCTGCCGGGTCATCGGCGGCGTGGTCGCCGAGAAGATCCTGCCGCCCGAGGTGAGCATCGTCGGCTTCACCCGCCAGATCGGGCAATTGCGCGCCGAGGACGTCCCGGCCGACCTCACCCGCCAGAAGGTCGACGCCCACGAAACCCGTTGCCCGGACCCGGCCGTCGCCGACGCAATCTCGGCCGAGCTGCGCGCCTGCAAGGAACAGGGCGACTCACGCGGCGGCATCATCGAATTGTGGATCGACGGCCTCCCGATGGGGCTTGGCGAGCCGGTCTTTCGCAAGGCCAAAAACCTGCTGCCCAACGCCATCATGAGCGTGGGCGCAGTCGTCGGCTGCACCCTGGGCGACGCCGCCCACGACGCCACCATGCGCGGCATCGACTTCCACACCGGCGTCAGCGGCGCGGGCGCCGACGCCGGCATCAGCCCGGCCGCCAACGGCATCCAGGGCGGCATCACCAACGGCGAGCGCATCCGCCTGCTGGCGTATTTTAAGCCGGCGAGCACCGTGGGCTCGATGGCGACCAGCGGCCGCCACGACCCGTGCATCGTCCCGCGCGCCGTCCCGGTGCTCGAGTCGATGGTCGCGCTTGTGTTGGCAGATCTTTATTTGAATACGGCGCTGGATCGGGTGGGTGACCTGCGGTCGTAGGCAGCTAAGCCCGGCAAAACTCGCCCACCACAAGCGCCCGCAGGAGCAACTGTAGATCTTCCCCTCTGGGGAAGATGTCGCGAAGCGACAGAAGGGGGGCTGCGTGCCTGCGAGGCGGTGCGTTGCGTTGCGTACCTGCAACACCCAGCCAACTCGCAACTCCCCCCTCCCCCTGCTGCGCAGGCACCTCCCCCCTGCAGGGCGGAGGATTTCTGTTGCGCTACCGGGGCGTTCTTGGTTCGCGATGCGACGCCCATCAGAAGCGCCCCGCAAAACTCGCTCAAAAAACTCCCCATCCGCCGGGAACCATCACCCTCCCCATTTGTCTATACAATTAAGACAATTCACGGAGGAGAACCCAATGAACTCGCCAAATTATTGGTATGCGTTTGGATGCATTCTTATCGCTTCGATCTGCTCGGCCGGCTGCGGTCATATCGACGAGGACTTCGACTTAAGCGATGAAGAACTCCGGGCTAAATACGAATTAGAGATGGGCGGAATGGGGATCTCGGGCACGGGCCATGTCAGCGGATGTGGGGGATTTGGATACCATCGTCATCGCTATGGGCACGGAGGTTACGGCATCGCAACCGCATCTGGAGACCCGACGATTGCGCTGCCCGACGAAGGCTTGAGCTCCGAGGAAGCACAGCGCGCGGCCTGGGTGGGCCTGGCGATCGCGCGGCGCAGCGCCGACGCGCAACCCGACGAAGACGCCCCTGAGCGCCTCACCGGCCGGCGTATCAGCACCTGGGGCGACTATTTAGCCCACGAGATGGAGCGCGCCGAACGCATGCGTTCCAAATAAAATCCAGCTCCCCGCAAATAAATTCGCCCCCGAGCGTGTTTGGAGTCGTGTGATCGCCATCGGACCTTAACTTTAGCGTGCGCGGCCATCGCCTACGAATCTTTCGCGCGCTCGGTCTTGCGTGTTCTGTTGAGCTACGGTCTCAACTACGGTACGAGTGCGCGCGAATAACCGAGTTAGCAACTCCCCTAACCTCTTCGTTGTTTTTTGCGTTTGGAGCTGATTATGAACATCCTTGCCGCCCTGCCCTATTGGCAATTTGGGCCGTGGACTTTGATCGACAATGTGCCGGGCTTCAATATGCCCCTGCAGATCCACTCCTTCGGGATGCTGGTGGCCATCGGGTTGCTCCTGGCGCTGACGATGGGCAGCCGGCGCGCCGAGCAGAAGATGGGTTTTAGCGGGGAATCCTTCCAGAACTTTGGCTTCTTCCTGATCGCCTTTGGCTGGTGCTTCTCCCACGTCTTCGACGTCGTCTTCTACCAGCCCGAACAGCTCGCCGAAAACCCGTGGATTATCTTTCAGGTCTGGGGGTCGATCTCAAGCTACGGCGGCCTGCTCGGCGGTATCATCGCCGTGTTTATCTGGAAGAAGATGCACCCCGATATGGACCTGCTCAAATGGGCCGACCACGCCGCGTGGGCCCTGCCCTTCGCCTGGTTCTTCGGGCGCATGGGCTGTGCTTCGGTCCACGACCACCCCGGCGGCCTGGCCCCGGACGGCTGGCCGCTGGCGCTGCTCTTCCCCGACGGCACCATCCGCCACGACCTTGGCTTTTACGAGATGATGTGGTGGGGCGTCATCGTCGCGACCTTCGTCATCCTGGACCGCAAGCCGCGCCCCAAGGGCTTCTTCCTGGGCCTGCTCTTCGTGATGTACGCGCCGATTCGCTTCACCCTGGACTTCTTGCGCGTCTGGCCGCAGTCGGCCGAAGGCACCATCGACGTCAACGGCTTCGTCCAATTCTTCCTGGACATCCTCCAGGTCCAGGCCGAGGTCTATACCTACGGCGGCGACAAACGCTATTTCGACCTGACTCCGGCGCAATTTGTGTCCATGGGTATCTTCACCGCGGGCGTGATTATTCTGAGCCGCGCGATGAAAAAAGAACCGGTCACCTGGGAGAAATTCGAACACCCCAATCCCAATGGCGAGAAGCCAAAATCTGAGTAGAACACACACTTACCCCACCATTTCGGAGTGGTCGGCTCCCGCAGTTTCGCTCCTGCAAAGCCCCCCCAAAACAACCACCACCTAAGCCCCTGGGCGAAGCCTGGGGGCTGGCCGCGTCCAGCGGCCGGGGGCTCGTCGCGTATCTGCAAAGTGGTCGGCTCTCGCAGTTTCGCTCTCGCAAAGTGGTCGGCTCGCGACGCGGCCCCCCGGCGCATACACGCCTGCCCCCCAAGCTGCGCTTGGGGGGCCAATCATCGATCAATTCGGAGTGGTCGGCTCTCGCAGTTACGCTCCTGCAAAGCCCCCAAAACAACCACCACCTAAGCCCCTGGGCGCAGCCTGGGGGCTGGCCGCGTCGCACAAGCGAACTATCGTGAACCTTCGGAAGGAATCGCGCACCCTGTTTGTTGCCCGACCGGGGTTTATTTATGCCCAAAATGATCGAGCGAATACTGCTTCTTATCAATCTTCTTATAATCGTTGAGTAAGTTGAAATGACACAAACTTTGCATTTCGATATCGAGGGAATGACCTGTGGAAAATGCAGCGGGCGCGTGTCCAAGGCCATTGAGGGGCTCGACGAGTTCCCCCTGATTGAGGTGAGCCACGAGGAAAACTCGGCGCGCGTGACTCTATCGGAGGCGCAAGAAGCGAACGCCGATGAGATCTCTGAGAATATCGCGCGCGCGGTGACCGAGGCCGGCTACCCTGCGCAGCCGGCCGACGGCGATGCCCCGCCGCTTTTATTTAAACCGACCGAATCAACGCCCTCGCCGGTCGAGAAGCCCGCGCCCAAAGCGCCTCAAAAAAGTAGCGCCGCCGAAGTTCGCATCGACGTCGGCGGCATGACCTGCGCGTCGTGTGTGGGCAGCGTCGAGAAGGCGTTGGGGCGCGTCGACGGAGTCTCCGAGGTGCGCGTCAACCTGACCACCGAGCGCGCGACGGTCACGCTGGAGCGACCGTCCAAAGACGACGCGTCGGTCCAGCCGATGCTGAAGACCCTGCGCGACGCGGTCGAGTCGGCCGGCTATGATGTGCGCGAGATCGACGCGAGCATGTTGCGCGAAGACGGCGCCGCACAGGGCAGTCGGGCCACGCAAAAATCCGAGGACTCACAGCGTAGCAAGCTGACTGAGCGCCGCGCCGAAGAGGCGCGGCTGTGGAAGCTGCGCTGGGTGACCGGGCTTATCCTGACCATCCCGATCCTCTTTGTGCAGATGGGGCCGATGTGGTTTGACCTGGAGCTGAGCGCCGGCGCGAACCTCGGCCGCCTGCTCATCACCGCGTATCTGACCACCATCGTCTACCTCTTCGTGGGCAAGCCCTACCTTGTCGGCGCGTGGCGGCGCCTGAAGCATTTCGGCGCGAATATGGACACGTTGGTGGCCATGGGCGCCAGCGCGGCGTGGCTCTTCTCGATGGTCGTCACCATCGCCGCTGTCTTTGGCACCACGCTGGCCGACGGCAATATCTACTTCGACAGCGCCGCCATGATCCTCACCCTGATCTCGGTGGGTAAATGGCTCGAAGCCCGCGCCAAGGGCAGCGCCGGCGCGGCCATCGAGGCGCTGCTCAACCTGGGCACGAGCACCGCCCGGGTGCGCCGCGGCGACGGCGACGACGCCTGGGTCGAGGTCCCCGTCGACCAGATTCAGGTCGGCGATGAGATGCTCGTGCGACCCGGCGAGAAGATCCCGACCGACGGGATTATCGTGGAGGGACAGGCGGACGTGGACACCTCGATGCTCACGGGCGAATCGGTGCCGGTCTCCCACGGGGTCGACGATGAGGTCATCGGCTCGACCATCAACACCGACGGGCGCCTCGTGGTGCGCGCGACCCGCATCGGCGGCGAAACCGCGCTGGCCCAGATCATCGAACTCGTTGAAAAAGCACAGGAATCAAAGGCGGACATCCAGCGGTTGGCCGATAAGATCTCGGGGGTTTTCGTGCCGGTGATTATCGCCATCGCGCTGGTGACACTCGCGGTTTGGCTCTTCCTTGAGGGGAGCCTCACGGTCGCGATTTTGCCGACCATCGCGGTCCTCATCATCGCCTGCCCCTGCGCTCTGGGGCTCGCCACACCCACCGCCCTGATGGTCGGAACCGGCAAGGCGGCGGGGCTGGGAATCCTGATTCGCGACGCCCAATCCCTGGAGCACGCAGGCAAGGTCAACGCGATCATCTTCGACAAGACCGGCACCTTAACGACCGGCGAGATGGCGCTGAGCGACCTGCGCCCGAAGATCGACGAGGCCGAGGCGCTGCGCCTGGGCGCCGCGCTCGAGTCGGGCAGCGAGCATCCGATCGCCCAGGCGATCATTCGCGCCGCCGAAGAGCGCGGGCTCAAATTGGACGCCGTCGCCGAGTTCCGCGCGGTGGCCGGCGAAGGCGTGCGCGGGCGCATCGACGGGCGCGCGCTGCGCATCGGAAAGCCGACCTGGATCCTCGAGGACGAAGGCGGCGTGGCGAACGCGGCTGACTATCGCGACGAAATCGCGACCTTGCAGCGCGAGGGCAAGACGGTCGTCGCCCTGGCCGAAGACGATCAATTGCTCAGCCTCTTCGCGATTCAGGACCAGATTAAGCAGGCATCTGCCGACACCGTGAAGTGGCTCCAGGAGCGCGACATCGAGGTCTGGATGATCACCGGCGACAATGAAGAAACCGCCCGCGCGGTGGGCGCCCAGGTCGGCATCTCGCCCGAATTTATCCAGGCGGGCGTTCGCCCGCAGGATAAGGCGTCGGCGGTGCAAAAACTGCAGAATCGCGGCGCCCAGGACGGCAGCCCGGCGCGCATCGTCGGCATGGTCGGCGACGGCATCAACGACGCCCCCGCGCTCGCCCAGGCCGACCTGGGCATCGCGATCGGCACCGGCACCGACGTTGCCATCGAGGCCTCTGATATCACGCTGATCTCCGGCGATATCAAAGGCGTGCGACGCGCCGTTGAGATCTCGAAGGCGACCTACGCCAAGATCAAACAGAACCTCTTCTGGGCCTTCTTCTATAATACGGTATTGGTGCCGGTGGCGGCGTTTGGTTTGCTGATTCCGGCCTTCGCCGCCAGCGCCATGGCCCTGTCGAGCGTCAGCGTGGTCAGCAACTCCTTGCTGCTCAAGCGACGCGAGATCGAATGAGCTCTCGGATATAAGGAGAGTGCGACTTATCGCTTAGATTTCGGGGAGTTAGACTGGCCAGAAAGTGACAGGCGCATATTGGCAAAGGGGGCCCCGGCGCGCAAAATATCGACGCGCTCCGGGAGCCCGCCGACGCCTAAATCACCGCTGAGCCTAAACTCCCAATCGACGCCCTGCGCATGCACGAGGACGCGGCGCATCAGGGAGAAGTCCCGGCTCAATACAACCTGCGGCGACGCGCCATAATGGTAGACAAAACCATCTTCGAGCGTGTCGATTTTGCGCTGTCCGGCGTCAATCGCGCCATGCGTCGTCTGGAGTGAGGCCAGGGGATCGGCGGCCGAGAGCAACGAAAAAACCACCGACCAGGGCATCGGCGCATTCGCGTCGATGACCAGGGTCGATGGTTTCTTTTCGGGATCCGAAGCGGATGCCGCTAATTCAAGCTTTTTAGACGCGCCCAAACGCAGGCTCGAGGCGCTGAAACTCTGTAGTTTCGTGCCGAGAACGGTGACCGAAATATCGACCGAAGCTCCCGATTTTAGCGCCCCACGAAGAGACGCCTGACGCGCCTGAGCAACATCTAAGGGAGGCATCGCCGCCCCGGCAGGCGCCGCCCATAGGAGCAGCGCTGCCAGCAATAGAGTCGCCAGGCGCGTCGCGGTCGGGCTCAAACTCAATCGAAATCTCCAGCAGCGATGCGCTCCTTCATATACTCACGAAAGCGCGGACCGATCTCGGGATGCTGCAGGCCGTAGCTGATATTCGCGGTCAGGAATCCGAGCTTATCGCCGACGTCGTGGCGCAGGCCCTCGAACTCAAAGCCGACCAGAGCGCGCTCACGCGCGAGGCGAGCGAGGGCGTCGGTGAGCTGAATCTCGCCGGACTCATCGGGGCGCGCGCCTTCGAGATATTTGAAGATATCTGGCGGCAGCAAATAGCGGCCGATAATCGCCAGGTCGGAGGGCGCGATCTCGGGCGCCGGCTTCTCGACCAACGTGCGAATACGGTGCAGCCCGGGCGACCAGGCCTCGCCGGTGACGATGCCATAATGATGGGTCTGTGTCTTGGGCACGCGCATCAGGCTCACGACCGCCTGTCCGTAACGCTCAAAGACGTCGATCATCTGGCGAGTACAGGTGGGCGTGCTGGAGATAATATCGTCGGGCAGCAGCACCATAAAATGCTCGTCGCCGACCAACTCACGCGCGCAGAAGATGGCGTGGCCCAGCCCAAGAGGCTTCTTCTGGCGCACCGCGATCGTGCGAATCATGCCGCTGATCTCGCGCACACGCTCAAGCTCTTTGAGCTTTCCGCGCTCCTCCAGCAGGCTCTCAAGCTCGTAATTATAGTCGAAATGGTCCTCGATCCCGCCCTTGCCGCGCCCCGTGATGAAGATGACCTCTTCGATCCCGGACTGAATGCACTCCTCGACGATGACCTGAATGGCCGGAAGGTCGACGATGGGAAGCAGCTCTTTGGGCACCGCTTTGGTCACCGGAAGTAAGCGCGTTCCGAAGCCAGCGACAGGGATAACAGCCTTGCGTACGGGTTTTTTATTCATAAAAGCGCTCCTTTAAGCGGCAAATATATTTCAGCAAATTAGAAATCAATGGCTGGTTGTAATCAACTCAGCGCTGATCTGCAAACCCGCCATTGGTGACCACCTCGAGTATTTTCGCCACGACCTGGTCGATATCGAGCGTCGACGTGTCAATGTCGACGGCGTCATCGGCGCGCTTGAGCGGCGCGGCGGCGCGCTCGGAGTCGCGGCGGTCGCGCTCGACGATCTCGGCCAGGACCTGCTCCAGCTCAGCGGCCTCGCCGCGCTCGCGCATCTGGTCGACCCGGCGCTGGGCGCGAATCTCATTGGACGCGGTCAAAAAGATCTTCACGTCGGCCCTGGGAAAGACCACCGTGCCGATATCTCGCCCCTCCAACACGCTGGACGCACGCTCGCCCAGGTCGCGCTGGATCTGCAGCAGCGCCTGGCGAAGCTCCGGGTGGCTCGAGATTTGGCTCGACGCCAGGCTGATCTCGGGCGTGCGAATCTCATTGCCCATCACCCGACCGTCGCAGATCAGGCGATTCTCGCCCTGCTCGTCGCGCTTGAAGTCGAAATGAAGCGACGCCGCCAATTCGGCGATGGCCGGGGCGTCTTCGAGGTTCATCTCGGCCTCGACCGCGCGCCAGGCGACCGTGCGATAGATCGCGCCGGTGTCGATAAGTTGGAAGTCCAGGCGCCGCGCGACGCGGCGCGCGATGGTCGATTTCCCGGCGCCAGCCGGCCCGTCGATGGCTACAATCATGCATCTACTCCTTGCGCACAAAGCGTGGGGATGACCTCTTTCAACCCGCGCAAGCAGCGCGCATTTTCGGCCTGTGTTCCAATTGAAATTCTCAAATAATTCGGCAATCCGTAGCCATCCATCGGGCGCAAAATCACGCCGAGGGCGAGCATCGCGTCATAGACCGCGCGCCCCGGGACGGGCAACTTCACCAACATAAAGTTGGTCTGGCTCGGCACCCACTCAAGGCCGAGCTCCTTCATCTGCGCAAAGCCCTTCTCATATTGCGCGCGACCCTCATTATTAACGCGCACCGACTCGGCGACAAATTCGCGGTCCGCCAGCGCCGCGATGGCCGCCTCTTGGGCGACCAGGCTCGTATTAAAGGGTTTGCGGATGCGGTTCATCACGTCGGTAATCTCGGGCGTGCTCACCGCATAGCCGACCCGAAGCCCGGCCAGCCCGTAGCATTTACTGAAGGTGCGCGTGATGATCAGGCGCTCGCGCAGGTCGCGAAAATCCAGGGCCGTGGCGTAGTCATCGGCCTGAATATAGTCGTGATAAGCCTCATCGATCACCACCACGACATGCTCGGGCACTTCGACGAGCAATTTGCGCAGCTTGTCTTCGGAGACATAGGTGCCGGTGGGATTATTGGGGTTGGCCAAGAAGAGCAATTTCGTGGCGTCGCCGCAGGCCGCGATCATCGCGTCCACGTCGACCTGAAAGCCGTCGAGACCCGGCGCGGTCACAACTTCTGCGCCGTGGCCGATAAGCGAGATGGGGTAGGAGCCGAAGGAATACTCGGCCACCACACCCTGGTCTTTGGGCGACGCGCCCGCGTCGATAAAGGTGTCGATGGCGAGCATCAAGAGCTCGTCGGAGCCCGCCCCGGTGGCGACCTCGTTCATCTGAACGCCGTGGAAATCACAGATCGCCTGCTTGAGCTCAAAGGCCGCGCCGTCCGGATAAATATGAAGGCGCTCGGCCGATTTTCGCACCACCTCGCGCACCTTCTCGCTGGTCCCAAGCGGGTTCTCATTGCTGGCCAATTTGATGATATCGCTCAGGCCCAACTCGCGCTGAAGCTCCTCGATCGGCTTGCCCGCGACATAGGGTTTAACCTGCATAATATAGGGTGAGACAAGTGGCTTCATAGTCGTTTCCGTCACGTAGTTTGGGGCAAAATCTTGAGGTCATCAAAGCGTCATTATCAGCGCTCGACGTTGTGCGAGTCGAGCTGGGCCCAGGAGAGGTCGAGCTGGTCGGTGGGGGCGCCGGCGATGAATGCCTCGATGTCGTCGCGCACCGTCGCGGGCAACCGCCACTCATCCTGCTGGGCCCCCTGCTCCAGGATAGGAGCGAGCGCCCAATGAAGTCGCGGCTCCTTGCGGAACCAGCTGATCTGCTGCTTGGCGTAGCGGCGCGTCGATACCTTCATATCTTCAACCGCCTCATCGAGCGGCACATCTTCGAAGAGATGTTGTTGCATCTGGCGATACCCCAGAGACTGCAAGGGTTTCAACCGCCGATCGTAGCCACGCGAGATCAGCTCCTTATACTCGTCAAGGAGCCCCTGCGCCATCATCTGATCGACGCGTTGGTTGATGCGATCATAGAGCTCTTCGCGCGGGCGAAGAAGCCCTATTTTCAGGGCGTCGTAATTCGGCTCGCGGAAGCGATGCTCACGCTGATGTACGCTGAGCGCCTTACCGGTTTGCTCGTAGATCTCAAGCCCCCGGCTCACCCGGAGGACATCGTTCTCGTGGAATTTCTGGGCAAGCTCCGGGTCCACCTCGGCGAGCATCGCGTGCAAATGCGCCTCGCCGTGGGCGTCGACGAGTTCGCGGTGGCGCGCGCGAATCTCGGGGTCGGCCGGCGGCGCCTCGAAGATCCCATGGACCAGAATGCGCGCGTACATCCCGGTGCCGCCGACCAATAGGGGAACTTTTCCGCGCCCCACGATCTCGGCGATGGTCGCGTGCGCCATCGCCATATAATCGGCGACGTTGCTCTCCTGATCCGGGTCGAGCACGTCGAAGAGATGATGCGGCACCCGCGCGCGCTCCTCGGCGCTCGGCTTGGCGGTGCCGATGTCGAGGTGGCGGTATAATTGGACGCTATCGTAATTGACGATCTCGGCGCCGAAGGCCTCGGCCAGGGCGAGCGAAAAGCGCGTCTTCCCCACAGCGGTGGGCCCGCCGAGCACGATGATGCGAGGCAGTCCGTGGGTCGAGATATTGGCGATGTCCATAGAATAATTTGCTCAATATGAGGGTGCGTCAGTTCGCAACTCAGGGCTTAGGCGGCCCAAAGACTTTTAGCCGGCGCGCCGATATGCGATAGTGCGCGACGTTATTCCAAAATGCTACGCGCCATCTTCATTCTTTACGTGTCTTCGAGTGATCGATCCATGAAAAAACTCAGCATCCTTCTCGTCGCCCTCGCCATCTTCGCCGGCTGCTCGGATGACTCCGGCAGTCCTAGCGATAACACGGGGGATGCGTCCAGCGTCGACGCCTCAAATCAGGACGCCTCTACCCTGGACACCGCCGCCGACGAAGACACCGCGTCGCCCGACGCGGGCTCGGACGCCGAAATATCAACCGACGCCGAAAGCGACGCGACGCCGGACGCAGACACGAGTGAGCCCGTCGACCCGACCGGCTGCGCCCCGCTGCCGGCGAGCGCCGGAACCGAGGTGCGCGTGAGCCCCGCCCAGGTCGGCGAGCTGCCGCAGATCGTGCGCGACGCCGCCTCTGGCACGACCATCTTGCTGGAAGACGGCACCTATATGCTCGGGGCGCCGCTGCAATTTCGCACCCCCGGCGTCACCCTTCGCTCGGCCTCCGACGACGCGAGCGCTGTCATCATCGACGCCAATTATAGCGTCAACGAAGTCGCCTTTATCACCGCCTCAGACGTCACGCTCGCCCATATCACGATCACCCGCGCGGTCGATCATCCGGTCCACGTCACCCCCGGCAGCGCGGGGGTCGACGTCACGGGAACCGTGCTCTACGGCCTGCGCCTTATCGACGCTGGCGAGCAATTTGTGAAGGTCAATTCGAACTCGGCGCGCGATGCCTGGGTCGATTACGGGCGCGTCGAATGCTCGTATTTCGAGATGACCGACGCCGGGCGCCCCAACGTCGAGCGCAACCCGGGCGGCTGCTATACCGGCGGCATAGACGTGCACTCCGCCCGCGGATGGGTGGTGCGCCATAACGAGTTTCACGGGATCTATTGCGCCGGCGAAGGACTCGCGGAGCACGCAATTCACTTCTGGAAGGGCCCGCGCGACACGCTCGTCGAAAACAACCTCATCGTCAATTGCGCCCGCGGCATCGGCTTCGGCCTGGTCGAAAATGGCCAGGGCCGCGCCTACGCCGACGACCCCTATCCGGGGGTCGGACATATCGGACACTATGACGGCGTCATCCGAAATAACGTGATCTACGCCGACATCCCCTGGTATGACACCGGCATCGAGCTGGCCCAGGCCCGGGGCGCCAAGGTCTACCATAACACCGTCTTCTCGACCGACGCGGCGACCGGGTTCTTCAGCTCCATCGACTACCGCTTCGCCAACACCGACGTCGACATCCGCAATAACCTCACCCGGCGCATCACCGTGCGCGGCGGGGCGTCGGGGCGGGTCGAGAATAATAAAGAAGGCATCGACGCGAGCTATTTCGTCGACGCCTCGAACCTTGATTTCCACCTGGCCGACGGGGCAAACGAGGCGATTGATAAGGGGGTTTCGGTGAGCGAAGCTGGCCTGGATATCGACGGGGAGACGCATGATAAAGGCGCCGCGCCGGACCTCGGCGCCGACGAGGCGAAGTGAGGTTTAGCGCCCGTCGAGCGCCTCGGCGGTCACCTTGTGGCGGTAGTCGAACATCTTCTCGAGCATGCGCTCGGCGATGCCGCCGCCGAGCGCCGCGCCCAGCGGGCCCAGCGGCAGGTCGTATTCGATGGAATCACGCAGGATGCTCGTGCCCTCATCGAGCCCAAGCGCCGGGTCCGCCGGCACAAATTGATGCGTGTGCACCCAGGCGCGAAACGGCCCGCTGAGCTGCTCGTCGACGAATTGCTCACCCTCGATAAAGTCACGATGTTTGGCGACCCAGCGCATGCCGACGGGCCCGATGGCGTAGACCTTCATCACTAAAATTGCGCCGTCTTCGAAACGCTCGGGGCGCTTTAAGACCTTTACCTTCTGCCAGGGCGGCACGAGCTTATCAAAGGCATCGGGCTGCAGATGCCACCGCCAGAGCTGGCGGGGCGTGGCGTTGATGGGCGACTCTTTGGTGAAGTGGAGCATCGTGTGGCTTGCCTTGATGATTGGCCTTGATGATGGACGTCTCGAAGCGGCGGGTCAGCGCCGCTCGAAGCACTCCTCCAACTCCAAAAGCGGGATGCGATAATAGACCGGGCGCCCGTGCGGACAATTCGCCTTAAAGTCGATCTCATCCATCTGGACCAGCAGCGCCTCGCACTCCTCCAGGCTCAGCGCGGTCGGCCCGCGCACCACCGAATGACAGGCCATGCGGCTCAGGATCGCCTCCATCTCTTCTTCGACCCGCTCCGAGCGCCCGACGTTACCCAGGTCGTCGATCGCGTCCTTGATCATGCGCTCATGCTTGGCCTTTTGGAGCACCGCCGGTACCGCTTTGAGCGCGTAGGATTGGCCGCCAAAATGCTCGATCTCAAAGCCCGCCTGCGCGAAGAAGTCGAGGTTCTCCTCGAGCGCGTCGGCGCGCAGCGCGTCGAGCTCCATGCGCAGCGGGAAGAGCAGCGGCTGGGTCTGCTTATGCTCCTTGGCGTAGAGCGCGCGCAGCCGCTCAAACCCGATGCGCTCGTGGGCCGCGTGCTGGTCGATAATCAGCATCCCGGAGGCATCCTCACACACGATATATTGGCGCTTAAATTGCCCGATGACCTTGAGCGACGAGAAATAGGCGTTGCCTCCCGCGTGCTCCCCGGGCGGCTCTTCGCCCGTCTCGCCCAGGCCGATGCGCGGCGGCTCGGCAAGCGGCGCGGCCCCGCGCACCGAGAACCCACGCTGCGGCGAGCCGGGCTGGCCCGAGAAGAACGGCGAGGCGACTTCGCCGCGCCCCGTCGGCGTAAACCCGCGCCCCTGCAGCTCCGACATCCGACGGTGGCGGGCGTTGAGCGGCTCAAAGCTTGCCATCGACGGCTTCACCATCGAGGTGTCGCCCCCGGGATAATTGCCCCCCGAATAAGACGCGTCATAGCCGCCCACCGGCGCGTCCGACTCCTCGTCGGCGCCGCGCTCCCAGCTCAACTTCTGGCTATCCTTGAGCTGATAGACCTTGCGCCCCTCGCGCTCCAGCCAGGGCGCCTCGGCCAGCGCGTCGCCGATAGCGTGATACACCGCCCGATAGATCGGCCCGGTGTCATGAAAGCGAACCTCGGTCTTGGCCGGATGCACGTTCACGTCGACCATCTCAAAGGGCACGTCCACGAAGATCACCGCCGAGGGATAACGCCGGCGGTCCATCGTCGTCCCGTACGCCCCTTTCATCGCCGCGCGGATGGTCGAGTCGCTCACATAGCGCCCGTTCACAAAGGCGTAGAGATTCTTCGAGGTGCGCTGCGAATGACTCGGCTTGGAGAAATACCCGCGCGCGACCACGCCGTTGATCGACGGATACTCGAAGGTCGGGAAAAGATCGTCGTAGACCTCGCGCCCCAGCACCTCGAGCACTCGATCTTTAAGGTCATCGACCGCCGGGAAATCCAGGCGAATCTTATCGTCTTTTTTGAGCAAAAAGCGCACATCCGGCCGGCTCAGCCCCATGCGCACCAACATCTCGGTGATATGGCGGCTCTCGGTCGACGGGGTCTTCAAGAATTTGAGGCGCGCGGGCGTATTAAAGAAGAGGTCCTGGACCGTAATCACGGTCCCGGCGGCCATGCCGCAGGCCTCGACTTTTTTAATCACCCCGCCCTCGATCACCACCCGCGTCCCCTCGACCGCGCCGTGGGTCTTGCTGCAGATCTCCAGGCGCGACACCGAGCCGATCGAGGGCAAGGCCTCGCCGCGAAACCCGAGCGTGCCGATGGCCTGGAGGTCTTCGATGCGCGAAATCTTGCTGGTTGCGTGGCGCTCCACGGCGCGCAGCACATCCTCGCGCACCATGCCGCAGCCATCGTCTTCGACCCGGATCAGCTCGCGCCCGCCGTCCTTAATCGCCACCTCGATGCGCCTCGCCCCGGCGTCCAGGCAATTCTCGACCAGCTCCTTGACCACCGAGGCCGGGCGCTCGACCACCTCACCCGCCGCGATCTGGTTGGCGAGCTCTGGGGGAAGCAAGGCGACGGTGCGCGGGGAGTCGGCTGCGTTTTCACGGGCTGGGTTTCGAAAGGTCGGCTGCATAATTCAATCACATTTTGATGATAAGAAACGACGCTTGGGTAGCGTACACTTGTCAATCTCACTTCTAACAGCTTATCCAACATTTGCGAATCTCAGGACGCAAACGCTATCAATTAGAACGAGATAGAACAGCAGAATCTTCCAAAGCCGCCCCAACCCCTAGCCCTTACGAGCCGCATTGGCATGCCCCCATCGATAAAAAACACGCTGCAGCGCTGCAAGACCGACTTTATGGACGCCTTCGAGCAGGTCGAAAACGACAGCTTCGAGTGGCTCGCCGAGAATCGGCGCCGCGTCGACTGGCGCCTGCTCGGGCTGGTCGCGCTTGCCTGTTTTGTGCTGAGCTTTTTGGAGTATTTCGGCGGCTCCGGAAAATACACCACGCTTCAGGCGCCCCTGTCACTCTTCGTCGACAACGCCAACGAGCGCATCATCTACACCTTTCGCACCGGCGAGTACGCCCGGCTCGCGCGGCTGATGTATTGGTCCGGCTGCACCTTCGTCGGCTATATGCTGATCCCCGCGCTCTACGTCAAATTCGTGATGGGCGAGCGTCTGCGCGATATGGGGCTGAGCCTGAAGGGGGCGCTCAAGCATTGGTGGATCTATGTGGGTCTCTTTCTTATCGTCCTGCCCTTCGTCTACCTGATGTCGCTCACCGACAGCTTTCAGAACACCTACCCCTTCTACAAACTCGCCGGGCGAAGCCCCGCCGAATTTGTGGTCTGGGAGCTGACCTATGCCCTGCAATTTATGAGCCTCGAGTTCTTCTTTCGCGGCGTGCTCTTGCACGCGACAAAGAAGCGCTTTGGCATCTATTCGGTGCTGCTGTCGGTCATCCCCTATTGCATGATCCACTTCGGCAAACCCCTGCCCGAAACGCTGGGCGCGGTGTTCGCCGGCATCGCGCTGGGCGTGCTCTCTCTCTACACGCGAAGCATCTGGCTGGGGGTGGCCATTCACGTGAGCGTGGCGGTCGCCATGGATGTCTTCGCCCTACTCGCCCGCGGTGAGTTTCACCTCTTTTGACGGGGAGACACCGCGCACCTAAAGCTCAATTCCACTTGACCTTCGCGGCGGTTCAAGCGAGCAAGAGTCCGTGAAATCCGCGAATTCATCTCCCCGCAGTGACCTCTAAAAATGACTGACTCAGCTGATCTTCTCAAAATCTACGCATGGAATGTCAACGGACTGCGCGCCTGCGCGCGCAAGGGCTACCTCGACTGGCTGCACGGCAGCGACGCCGACGTCGTCGGCCTCCAAGAGGTGCGCGCGCTCGAGGAGCAGCTCACCAAAAAGGTGAGCCAACCCGAGGGCTGGCAGACGCATTTCTTCCCGGCAGAGTTTAAGAAGGGATATAGCGGCGTCGGCCTGTATTCACGCAAGGCGTTTGACGAGGTCTCCACCACGATGGGGGAGGAGCGATTCGACCGCGAGGGGCGCACTCAAATCGCCAAGCTCGGGAAGTTGACCATTGCGAATGTGTATTTCCCCAACGGCAGCGGCACCAATCGCGACCTGAGCCGCATCCCCTATAAGCTCGACTTCTATGACCGCTTGCGCGAAATGCTTCAACCAGCGCTCGAGCGCGGCGAGCCGGTGCTGGTGATGGGCGACTTCAACACCGCGCACCAGGATATCGACCTGGCGAACCCGACGACCAATCGCGAGACCAGCGGTTTTCGCCCCGAAGAGCGCGCCTCATTCCAGCAGTGGCTCGACGCGGGTTGGACCGACACCTTCCGCCATTTTTGCGCTGAGCCCGAGCACTATACCTGGTGGACCTACCGGGGAAATTGCCGCGCGCGCAATGTCGGCTGGCGTATCGACTATGTGCTGGCCTCCCCGGGGGCGATGGAATTCTTGATGGCCGCCGAGATTCACCCCGACGTGATGGGCTCCGACCATTGCCCGGTGAGCGTGACGCTGCACCGCGACGTGCTGGGCTAAGCCGACTGTGTCGCCATGAGCAATCACGGCGACACAACGCGCACAAAAAAGCCGGCGATCTCCTCGGAGATCGCCGGCTTTTTTGTGTATCATCTGTAGCGTCCGCGTGCTGCTAGAATCAGCGGAGGTCGTCCGTCTCAACGGGCGCCGCTTCGACGGGTTGCTCCAGCGCCCAGCGCGTTTCCTGCGCGGCCTGCTCGACTTCCCACTGCTCTTCACCGGCGGTGGGGAATTCGACGGAGTCTTTTGCGGTCGCGCGGCCACTATTTACGACGTTGACCACCAGGACCAGAACGACGAGCACCAGACCAACCGCGACGAGATGCGTCAGTTGGAGTCCGCGGCTAAGATTCGTGATCTGCGAGCCGAAACCAGCGACCTGCTTGCGCGCGCTGTTCTTCGCCTTCGAGATCGACTTCAGCGCGGCGGTGCGGCGCTCGGGAAGCTCGACACGCGAGTTGCTTTGAGCGCCGGTATAGCGCTCAAACGCCTGGATCACGACCTCGGGGTCAAGACGCAACTCCCGGGCGTATCCACGCAAATGGCCGCGTAAAAAGACGTCTGCGCTGTATTCATCGAAGCGATTGGCTTCAAGATTACCGAGCATGGTCTGAGTAATACGCGAGATCGCAGCCACTTCCTGCAGGCTTAGCCCCATAGCGAGGCGTGCGTTCTTGAGGATGCTGCCTGGCGATAATTTTTCGACGTCGCGACTCATACTACGATAACTATGTCTAAGGCGGTGGGAAACCTGGGCAAACGTTTCATGCGGACGAAACGTACTCAAAAAAGGTTCTGATACCGAAGGCCGTAAAGACGAGTTTTACATGGGGATGCCACGAGCTTACATCTTAATTTCGGCGAGGTTACTCAACGCCCCGATTCAACCATACCAATGGGCATATTGTCAATGAATTAGTTTAAGATTTGCCATGGCCTCGCTTTTCTGCACTTGTCAAAAGAATCGGCGCGCTTAGGCCGCTAAAATTAACTTCGCGCGCCCCGGCGGGGCTCGATTGTCTGCGCCAGCCGTCCTCCCAAAATCGCCCGGCCCACGCAGACACCTATCCCCTTGCTAAACTTGACACTCTGGGGGGCTTGCTGGTAGCAATCCGGGTGATTTTCGAGCTTATTGTACTAGGTGCTTTTTTGAATATTAGTGATCGTGATTTACGCGCCTGCAGGAGTTTTTTATGCGTCGTTTTTTTCTGAGTTCCTCCTTGTTTTGCGCGACGGCTGTGGCCATTTCGTTGCCGGTGCTGTCCGCGAACGCGGCTGAATATACCGATCTGCTTGATGCGGCCGATGACTTTGATGATTTCGATAAGGACACCTACAATCCTTTCGATTTTAATCTGGAACCCTCGTTCCAATACGATATATCCAGCGCGAAGATCTCGCGTGAAGCCCCCTGCGTGCCGAATCGAGCCGATTATGCGGGACAACCCGGGGTCATGAACAACCCGCGACTTGTCGAAGGACAGGGCCGTTGTTCCACGCCCGAGATGGTCTACAACCGCGAGATGGACTACGAATACTCGCAGAGCACCCTTAACCTGGCGCTGCGCGCGGGTCTGTATAAGGACCTGGAATTGCGCATCGACGTCCCCTTCGTCATCGGCAGCTCCGCGACCCTGAAATATGCCGACGGCGTCGACGCGGCTAACTCGTCGGTGGACCCGTCCAATGACCGCGTGAACGCGGACGCCCGCAATGTCTTCACGCGCGGCAACCCCAACGACGTCAACCTCCGCGAGTTGGATGGCTTCAGCATGTACCGCTATTTTGACCTCGCCAACGAAGGCTCGACCTACGAGCGCTCGGGGTTTGCGGATCCGACGATCGGCCTGGCATGGGCGCCGTTCAACGACCAACGCGATGACACCAAAGCGACGCTGCTCATTGGCATGGATTATACCATGCCGATCGCGCCGATTAAGCGCGCCGATAACGACGCCGTGGGTCAGGGCCAGCATATGCTGCATTGGAAGCTGGCTTCCTCGCGCCAATTCGACTGGATCAACCCCTATTTCGGCCTCGAATACTTCTTGCCGCTGCTTGCCAGCGACTCGCCGATGCGCAAATCCTACCCGGGCAACCAGGGTCAGGTGATCGAGAACGCGCCGATGCGCGGTGACATCACCATCGGCACCGAGTTCATCCCCTTCGAAGATGCAGAGACCGGCGCGCGCTACGCGATCGACCTGCGCTTCACCATGGGCTATGTCAGCGAGGGGCGTGACTATACGCCGCTGTTCGACCACCTCGCCAACAGCCAGTGTAACCGGAAGACGCTCGGCGACGTGATGCCGCAATTCGACACCAACGGCAACCTGACCAACCCGGCCGACGTGGCCTGCGCCTGGATCGTGCAAGAGCCGGGCAACGCCTCGCCCAACGCCGCCTACGACCTGAGCACCACGTCGAAGTCGACCCCGTTCCAGACCGACGGCTTGATGACGGTCGAGGACTACGCGACCTTCGCCGGACAGCTCGGCGTGTATCTTCAGCCGACCGAGTATTTCCAGATTAAGGCATTGGTCGCCCTCAAGCATCGCCAGGAGCACTTCCTGACGAACTCCCGCACGGGACGCGACGCGGACGACGCGCTTGAGGTCACCCCCGACGACACCGTCGACCTCACCGGCCCGGACGCCGCGCTTGAGCGCAACCCGGTCTATAACGCGACCTTCGACTCCTCGGGCAACCGCTTCCGCGTGCAGGAATATAACACCTGGTCCTTCCTGGTGAACGCCGCGCTGCAGTTCTAAACCCGAGCAGCCGGGACAATCGAATAAATCGAGCCGGCGCGTTAAGTGCCGGCTCGGTGCTTTCTTGGTATACCGCTTCTGCGCCCGCCCGCGCGCAACTGACTCCTCCACACTCAACCCGACCCACGACAATGAACCCATCGTTTGCGACACAGGTGACGGCCCTGGTTCGAAAAGACCTGCGGCGCGAGCTGCGCAGCGGCGAGACCCTGGTGACGACCACCTCCTTCTCGCTGCTGCTGATGCTGATCTTTACCTTCGCATTCTACCAGCGCGACGAGACCGTGGCGTTGGTCTTCCCGGGCATCCTATGGGTGGCGATCATCTTCTCGGGGATGCTGGCGATCGGGCGCACATTTGCCCAGGAGCAAGAGAGCGGATGCCTGCGCGCGCTGGCGCTGATCCCGGGGACCCAGACCTCACTCTACACCTCGAAGCTGCTGGTCAACCTCATCTTTATGGGCGTCTTCGAGTTGGCGCTGGTCCCCATGCTCGCCCTGGCCTTTTCGGTCAATATCTTCGAGCATTTCGGCTGGTTTGTGGTGATTTTGGGCGCAGGGACGCTTGGCTTTGCCATCCTCGGCACGCTTATTTCGGCCATGCTCGTGCACAATAGCCTCAAGGACGTGCTCCTGCCGCTGGTGCTCTTTCCGCTGGTGGTGCCGCTGCTGATCGGGGGGGTAAAGGCGACCGGGTTGCTGATGCCCGGGGGCGACCCAACCGGCGTTCAGACCTGGGCGGTCGTGATGCTCATGATCGATATCGCCTTTTTGCTCGGCTCGTTTTTTATGTTCCGCTGGGTGCTCAGCGCCATCGAATAAGATGGTCGCGCTGGTCGGCGCGGAAGAAGAGCAGGTGCCCCTCGTCGACGGCGACAAGGACCCAGTCAGGGTCCGCCTGGGCGGCGCGAATCAGCCCACTCTGCTCGCCTGGGCTGAGCAAGAGCGTCCGCACGCCATACCCGTCGAGCACCTCCTGCCAGCCGTCTTTTGCCCCAGCGATCTCGAAATAGACCTCCCATAGGGACTCGGGGATCATCTCCATACGCTGGTCCACAAACGCGACCTGCCGGGGCACGGGCGTCGCCAGCGCATACGCAAGATAACCGCCGACGCTCTGGCTATGAAAGATGCGCCCCGGATAGCCGTCGCGCAACATCCCCTCCATGATCTGGGTCGGCGTATCCGTGTCGATCATGCCCTTTCCCGGGCCAGCCCGGCGCGTCGCCCCGCTCAACAATTCCACGCCCGTCTGATGCACGGGAAGCCCCGGCTGACTCAGCACCAGGCCGCCGACCATCACGACGGCGAGCACCATGTGCAGCGCCCCCTGGGCGCCGGTGGTAGCGGACTCGCGCCAATCATCAAGCTTGAGCGCTCGACTCAGCGGGCCAGGAAGGACCAGCATCATCATCGCCGCCCACCAGAACATATGCCGAATCGAGCCGAAGGCGAGGTACGTGGTGGCGGCAAAGAGCGCGACTTCATAGAGCTTCAGGTTCTTTCGGTCACGGGCCAGCAGACTCAGGCCCACGACCAACACCAAAAACACAAGCAGGCCGTAGGGCTCGGAGATATCCGGCGGCTGCCATTCACTCACGCTTTGGGAGACCGGCGAGACGACCGTCAGCTGATGGACATAGGTATAGATGCCCACCCCCTGCGGGTTAAGCAGGGCGGCGAGCGCGGTCATAACGCTCGTGCCACCCCAGACCAGCGCCTCGCGCATCGGCATCCGCCGCGTCTCCAGCCACTCCTGGACGACCAGCGCCCCGCCGCATAGCCCAACGAGAATGGGCACCAGAATAAAGGTCCCGTGCAGATTACCCCACAAGGCGGTCAGCGGAATCAATAGCAGAAGCCAGCGCCGACTGAGTCGCCTATCGGCGACGCCAAAGAGCACGCCCAGCAACAACATGAAGGGAAGAAACGCAAACATCTGGGTGCGCACGGCGAAGACCGGCGCCCCGGCGGCGACCGCCAAGAGCGCCAGCCCACCGACGATGCGCGGCTCCCGCACCCGCCAAAGCGCCAACCCAAGCAGCGCGGTGGTCGTCAGAACCGTCGTAATATTTCGCAGGATAAGGAGCCCGGCATGCCCGAAATTATCGAGCAACTTCGCCATCATCAACTGGCTCAACCAGGGTTGGTTGAAGAACGGCGCATCTGCCGGCATCGTATAGAGAAAGAGGTTTTCATGCGGAATCCCCGCGCCCGACGCGATCAGGTTCCCCATCGCCAGCGACCACCAATAGTCGTGCGGAGTGATGGGCGCGAGCGCGAGTCGCAGCGACAGGCCCACCACCGGGGCGAGCAGCCAGATGAGCGCCAGGGGTATCGGCCATCGAAAGAGCGCGCGAAGCGAAGTCGCCGCGGCCGGCGAGGCGTCATTGGACTCAGGAATTTGCTTCAACTGCTACCCCTTGCGTGATTTTACTACGACATAGCCAAGCAACCCGAGCAGCCCCAGGATGATGGGAATCGCGAACGGATTAAAGCCGCCGCAACCACCGGTTGGCGCCACCGCAGCGTTCGTCTGAGCGGGGGCGGGGGCGCCCGATTTCTTGTCCGTGGCACCTTCGGTCGCGGCGCCCTCGGCCTGAGGCGTGCCCGCAGCGCCGCTCGGAGCCGCAGCGGCTCCGCGTCCCTGCGAGGCGCGCTTTGCGTCGGCGCGCCGCTGATTGGCGCGCAGCCGATCCATCTCGTTATCCTGAATGCTCACCGCGCCGACCGAGTCGTTGGCAAACTCGACCTTCTGCCCCACGCCCCCGCCAAAGACCTTAAGGCCTGCCACGACAACCATCGCGACGAGGACAAGCAACATCACCGTTTCGGTCGTCGTGGCTCCCACGCCCCGGCGCAAACTGCGGTGAAGTTGAGTCTTCATAGAGGCATCCAAATTGGAGTCGAACTTCGCCTTATCGGTCATCCCACGAGCCGTCTTCGGGACACCCTTGGCACCAAAAGCCAGGTTATTCTGCCGGATTCCCCGACGTCTTCGCCTCGCCGAGGTCAGCCGCCGAGGCGCAGGCTTTGAGGAATTCCCCATAGCCCTTCGCGCCTTCGAACCGCTCGCACAACGCGTCTGCAGCCTGCGGCTCGCCCAACGCGCGGTACACAGTCCACAACGCCTGAACCTCGGCGGGCGCGGGCTTCTCGGCGATCGTAGCGCTTAGCCACCGCCGCGCGCGGTCATACTCTTTGACCTCCGCCAGCGACTGACCATAAATGCCCATCAAGGGCGTGGTCAGCGCATCGGCCGGCAGGCCTTTTAGCAAATTAACAACTTCCTGATGATTGTGATTGGCGAAGGCACTTTCGGCAAGGGCGACCACCTGTTCATCGCGAAGTTTTCCAGCCTCGGCCGGATTCTGCTGCGCCGACGACGCGGCCGCTGGCGGCTCCACAACACCGCGGTCGATGGTTATCTCGCCGCCTTCTTCGCCGGGTTGCTCGCCCGTCTGCTCCGGCAAATCGGTGGCGTCCCCGGAGGGCTTCACCTCGGCGGGTTCCGCGCCCTGGCCGAGCCGTCGGGCCAACTCGCCCTTCATGGCGCCCGGTTCAGTCATCACCGGTTGGTACGGCGCCGAACACGACACCTCAGCGGGCCCCAGGCCATCGCCGTCGAAGCTCGACTCCAACGATTTCACCCGCGCCCGAACCTTGCCGCTCTGGCGAGAATTGGGGCTCAATTCCAGAAAACAATTATAAAAGCCGTAGGCCAAACGCGGGTTATTGAGGTGCTTATCATAGAGCACGCCGAGGTTGACGTAGGGCACCGGGTCGCTGGGCTTCATCTGCTGAGCCACCATCAGGTAGGACTCGGCGTTGAGCGGCGAGCCGGCGTACATCAACGCGGCCCCCAGGTCGTTAAATACGGTCTGAGGGTCATCGGTGGTCTCGAGCACAGTCTGCAACACCCGCACAGCCTTGGTATAGTTGCTGGTCGCGATATAGAAGTCGGCCAACTCACGCGCGACATCTTCTCCGCCGCCAAAGCCCATGGCGCGGTTAAAATACCGCTCGGCCAGGGAGAAGTCGCCGATACGAAGCGCCGCCTGAGCGGCATTTGCGTAGATCTGGGCCGAATTATCCCCGCCATCGATGGCGCGCTCATAGTGGTCGAGCGCCTCGGTATAGAGGCCAGCCTTGAACGCACGATCGCCGCGCTGCTGAGTGCTCACGCACCCCGCGGCGACGCAAAGCGCGCCAGTGCACAGGGCGACGCGCACCCAGCGCCACGAGCGTTGGGTGCGAGTCGAAGTCGAGGGGGTTACTGATGTTTTGGAGGTCATGTAAAAATATCTATTTGGAGGTCGTCGAGCGAGCGCGCGACGCCACCGCCGGCGCGCTAAAAACGTTTAGGATAAATGCCATCCTCTTTCATTTTCTGAGCCTGCTGAGTGCTCCACCGGTTCTCTCGGGCCGTGCGGTCCGGGAAATAGTCCTGCAGAGCGGTCAACTGGCGCGCCATCTCGCGGTATTCATTGCGCTTCTTCGCCTTGGCGAAGCCGACGCGATAATTCGTCCAGATGGTGTTGAGTTCGGCGCGGGTCGCGTCCTTTTTCGCGGCCAGACCCGCCATCGAAGCAGGAGGCGCGACGTCGCCGGCCTTGGCCAAATAGGCCTCGGCCTCCAGCAATTTCTTATACCCCTCAAAGAGGTTGGGAATGGCGACGGTCTTCTGCTGGATCTTCTCGGTGCCCACCTTATAGGCTTGCTCCGCTCTTTGCACACACGCGGACTGGCCCAGGCAACTCACGTTGATCTCAACGGGCGTTTGCTCGAGCACCGGAATTTCCTGAACCGCCTCGGAGGACTGGTCTCCGCCACCGCTAAAGAAGCTAAAATACACCAAACCGAGGATCGCGGCACCCGCCACGAGGATCAACACGGGGTTGGTCTTCTCTTCCTTCTTGGAGCTATTGAGACGGTCGTGGATCGTCTCCTGTTTCGCGCCGGAGGCATCGAGCATCGCCTCGGAGCTATTGGCGATCTGGTCCCAGCTGGCGCCCGCGTCGCCGGCCTTCTTCGGGGCCGGGGTATTGGCGCCGTTAAGTTGCGGCGCGCCACCGGCCTGGCCGAGGCCTGCCGACAGGGGTGAGCCAAATCCGCCCATACCTTGCTGCTGACCGAGTCCCGGCGCGTCGCCCATCCCGGGCGCCTGGCCGAAGCCCTGCGGTTGTCCGAGCCCCGGCGCCTGACCGAAGCCCTGCGGTTGTCCGAGCCCTGGCGCCTGGCCGAATCCCTGCGGCTGTCCGAGCCCTGGCGCCTGGCCAAAGCCTGGCGTCTGGCCGAATCCGGCCTGGGGCACCGGCGTATTCACCGCCGCCCCAAATCCACCCTGAAGGCCCGAGGCCCCACCGGTCATGCCGCCCGAGTGAGCGGGCGCAGCCGGCTTAAGCGGCGCGTCGTCCGAACGAAAACGAAACTCCAACTGGCCAACGTGGAGCACGCTCGAATCATAAAGCAACACCTCGCCCTGCACCGGCTGCCCGTCGATCGCGGTCAGCCCGCTACGAGACAGCACGACGAGATAGAACGAGCCGTGCTTATAGGCAATGACGGCGTGTTTTCGCGATACGGTGGGGTGGTCTAGGACAAAATCCGACGCTTTATCGCGCCCAATCGAGACCGTCGTGGACTGAAAACTGAAATCTCGTGTTTGCCCGTGTTCTTCGTGCTCGAGCCAAAAAGACGGCATCGTGATTATACCTTATTAAAAGTAATCGGCTTCCGGAGTTCTTCGTATTAGGAAGATCCTTTGACTTTCAAGATCATGGCGCCCATGACCACGACGACAACCGCCGCGAAAATGAACATCAACGGAAATAGGACCTTAACCGCAGCCTCACTGGCCGCTTTCTCGATCTTCTGCGTACGCTTATTTCGAATGGTGTCGATCTGGATTTCGAGGACCGTGGCCAGCGGGGTACCACGCTTCTCGGACTGAATGATCGCGCCGACCATGGAGTTGAGATAGTCGGAGTCGACCCGCTCACACAGGTTGAGCAGGGCGTCGGATTTCGACGTACCGACGCGCATCTCCTGGAGAACCACGCCGAACTCTTGGATCATCGGGTCATCCGGGTTCTGCTGCTGGCCGCGGGTCACGACGCGGTCCAACGCGGTCATGAAGTCGAGGCCTGCGCGCATCGAGAGGACCATCAGGTCGATGGTATAGGGCAGTCGTCGGTCGATCTCGATGAGCCGGTTGGCGATCGCGCCGCTGAGGCTAAGAAACGGAAAATAGAGCGAGGCGATGCCGAAGATGATGGCGATCGGAATATTCGCGGACTCGGCAAAGAGGGTCGAGAAAACCAGCACGAAGGTGAAAGCCCCCAGGCCCACGGTGCAGCAGGTGCCCAGGAACTCGTTCGGGGTAAACGCGCCCATATAGCCCGAGCGCGGCAGCTCGGTGCGCAGGTTCTTGCGAATCCGCTCGATGAAGTTATCGGTCTCGGGCACCATCCGGAAATAATGCGCGAACACCTTAATCATCGGCAACGCCAGGGCGTAGAGCGTCTCCTCCTGGAGCAAACGGGCGCGCTTGGTGAGCCGATAACCGTAAATCTCATCTTCTTGGACCTCGTCGGGCACAAAGCCGTAGGTCAGAAGCGCGAAAGATAGGAACATCAGCGCCGCCGCGCTGACGATGAGTATGGTTGGGTTCAGGCTTAACAATAAGTCCACGATGAAATCCCGGTCTTAGACGCGAATGTTGACGATTTTAAGAATTAGAATCACACCGATGATATTGAGAACGATGGCGACCGACAAAATAAGATAGCCGGTCAGGGTGTTGAAGAGCGGACCGATGAGCTCCGGGTCCATCAGGTAGAACACCGTGACGACGATGGCGGGCATCGACCCCATGACCCACGCCTGCATTTTACCCTGGGCGGTCTGAGTATCGATGACGCGCTCAAGCCGGTAGCTCTCGCGGATGGTGGAACCAATGTCTTCAAGAATCTTGGGGATATCGCCGCCGACGGTACGTCCGACCAGGAGCGCCGAGATCGCCAATTCGAGGTTTCGGGCGGGCATGCGCTGCTGCAGGCGAATCAGGCAGTCATCCAATGGGGTGCCGAGTTTGTACTCGCGCAGCATAACCTGCAGCTCCTGGCTGATAGGCGCAGGCATCGCCGTGGTGACGTCGGCCATCGCCTCAGGCAGCGACGGGTTCGCCTTAAAGGAGTTGGCCATATAGATCATGGCTTCCTCGATCTGCTCGTCGATCTGACGGATTCGCGCGGACCACTCGCGCTTGAGCCACAGGCGCGGCGCGAAGAACCCGGCGACCAACCCGCCCACACCGCCGATCACGCCGCCCAGGGCGAGCACGCCGATGCCAGCGCCGGCCAGGGTGATGAAAATATGGATCAGAACGAACTCTTGCGGAGTCACGTTCAAGAAGAGCCGGTAGAGTTCCTTACCCACGATGCGCTCGTAGACGCCTCGCTCCTGAGCAACTCGGCCGGCCACCCAGTCTCCACCGCCGATGACGGCCAAGACACAGGCTAGAAAAACTGCGATGAGTGCTAACCAAAGATAGAGCACTTTCGTGACTCCCGATTGAGAAAACTTCGAAATAACGGCGTCACGCGCCACGTTTCGTGAGCACGTACCTTCGTCCTAAAATTATACGTCCTCAACAACTCCGATTGTATCGCTGAGCCCGGGGTAGCGCAACCACGTTCCCGGCGCGAAAAACACCGAAATCTTAGAAAAAATCGTCCTCATCGGCCAAGCCCTGCACCAAGAAGGTGTTGAGAAAGCTCGGCAGATACCCTGTCGCCAGGTGGTAGCCGTGAACCTTCATATCCTGATCCACGTGGGTCTGACGGTAGCGATAGATATCCTCGAGGCGAATATGCTCGTCCTCGTCGATCCCGCAGACCTCGGTGATATATGAGATGCGCCGGCTGCCGTCGCTGAAGCGCGACTGCTGCACGATGAGGTCGATAGAGTTGGCGATCTGCTGGCGGATGGCGCGCGATGGCAGCTCCATGCCGCTCATCAGCACCAGGGTTTCCAGACGCGAAATCGCCTCGGTCGGACTATTGCTATGGACCGTGGTCATCGAGCCGTCATGGCCCGTGTTCATCGCCTGGAGCATGTCGAGCGCCTCGCCGCCACGACACTCACCGACGACAATCCGGTCGGGGCGCATACGCAGGGCGTTCTTCACCAGGTCACGGATCGACACCTCGCCCTTGCCCTCGAGGTTGGGCGGCTTGGTCTCAAGGCTGACCACGTGCTCCTGCTGCATCTGGAGCTCGGCGGCATCCTCAATGGTGACAACACGCTCGGTCACCCCAATAAAGCTGGACAACACGTTGAGCAGCGTCGTCTTACCGGAACCGGTACCACCCGAAATGACGATATTTTTGCGCGCGCGCACCGAGCGACCCAGGAATTTAGCCATCTCCGGGGTCATACTCTTAAAGCCCACCAGGTCCCCGACGCCGAGGCGATCTTCGGGGAATTTACGAATCGTCAGGCAGGGGTCTTTAAGGGCGAGCGGCGGAATGACGGCGTTCACACGCGAACCGTCGGCGAGTCGGGTATCGACCAGCGGGTTCGACTCATCGATGCGGCGGCCGCGCGGGATAACGATTCGCTCGATGACGGTCATCATCGACTTCTCGTCATTGAAGAAGCGGTCCGTCAGCACGATGTCCCCGTTGAGCTCGGCGTAGATATGGTCGCGGTCGACGACCATAATCTCGGTGACCTTTCGGTGCTTAATAAGGTCCTCAATCGGGCCAAGCCCGCAGACCTCGTCCATCAACTCCTTGAAGACGTCATCGCGGCTGTAAGGGGGCGGGATCGCGTGGGCGTGAATCTCGAGCAACTGCTTGAGTCGCTCCGAAACCTGGCGGACCGTGCGCGGAGTACGATAGTCGGTAATTTCAAAACTATGGAGGTCAAGACGCTCTTTAAGCGCGTCGTGCAACATCGCCTTAACCTCGACCAGGGCCATACGCTTGGCGCGGTCGATCACCTGCACCGGCTGCCCGGAGAGGTTTATGCGCGGCTCCTCGAAGTCGGTCGCCGGGGCAATTTTGCCAAGATAACTGTCGAGATCACGGTGGTTGCCGAGCGGGGAGGCCGACGCCAGCGGGGGGGACGGCGCGGCTGCCAGCGCGGCGCCCTCGCTGATCGCGGGGCGGGAGGTAGCGCGCGGGCGGCTCTGGGCCGGCATATGCGCGGTGGTGCTTGCGCTGCCTCGGGATTCCCGTCGCCCGGCGACGCGGTCACGCCGGCGTGGCGCGCGCTGATGGCCGACCTGCCCGGCGACATCCTCGACACAAAATTGATAGGTGTCGATGGCCGCGAATTCGCCGAGGGCCAGTTCGTGGACGCGATCGACCCGCTGGTTACCCACCAGAACGCCGTTGGCGGACTGGTTCACCAGCACAATGCGCTCCCCCATCACCTTAATGATCGCGTGGCGCCGGCTTACTGCCTTGCTGCTCAAGACAATATCGTTGCTCTTACTGCGCCCCAACGAGACTTCGGCGACCGCTTTGTCGACCGGGTAGAGATATTCCTGCCCATTACTATCGAGCACACGTATTTGCTTCATCTTTCCATACTGTGGTCAAAGGGGGTTTGGCCGGCGGGTCGGACTATTTAGGCGCGCGGCACCGGCCAACAGGAGCCGACCGATGCCGCGCGCTTTACTCTTTTACTCCAGAAGCGCCGGGTCCTCTTGCGTCTCAGCAGGCGCCGCAGGGGCAGCACTACGAGATGCCTTTTGGGTCATAAGGTCCGGCAGGTCCTCGGGTTCCGCGCCGGCGTCCATCAGTCCCTTAAAGACGCCGTCGATCATCTCTTCATGAACCTGCTTGCCCGGCTTGTAGACCCGCGGCGTCACGAAGAGCGCGTTATCCAGGGAGCTGCCCAGGAAGTTGCGGCTCTTGAACATCCAGCCGAGGATCGGAATGCGCGAGAGCATCCAGATACCGCTGGTGTTGGAGGTATCGTTGATATTCATCTGGCTCGAGATCAGCACCGACTGGTCAGCCACGGTGTTGACCACGCTGACGACCGAGGTGTTTCGCAGCGCGGGGATATTGTCGACGGCGTTGGAGTAATCCAGCTCGCTGAAGTCCATGACGATGTCGAGCTTCACCTGGTCATTTACGTCGATAACCGGCGTGACTTTGACCTCGAGCCCGTACGGGATCTCT
Organism: Bradymonas sediminis; assembly: GCF_003258315.1. Taxonomy (GTDB): domain Bacteria; phylum Myxococcota_A; class Bradymonadia; order Bradymonadales; family Bradymonadaceae; genus Bradymonas; species Bradymonas sediminis. Next base: position 202,458 of record NZ_CP030032.1, on the reverse strand, counting down.
TCGAGGGTCGCGACCTGCGTGCCGGCGATCTTAATCAGCAGCGTACCACCGTTATGATACTCGGCGGCCTTGCCTGCCTCGGTGATGATCTTGCCATGGTTGATGGTCTTGACCAGGCCGTTGGAGACCAGGAAGTCCAGGGCAACGTTGACCTGGCCGACCATCGAGAAATAGGAGGTCAGGCCGTCGCCGCCGGTGAGCCGGGCCGGCTCCGAGAGCAGGGTGCCGGTCTTACCGGGCAGCACGCCCGACTCGAGCTGAGCGTTATTGCCGTAATACAGCGGCACATCGCCGGTGCCGAACGTATAGTTCGCCCCGACAAACTGGCCCCACTTCACGCCAAGCTCGTCACGATTCACGGTGGCGAGTTGGACGAAGTAGAGGTCCACGGCGACCATGCGAGCGTCCTCAACGAACGCCTCGCGATAGGTCGTGAAGTTAAGCAGTTGGTTGGGGTAAAGCCCCGTCATCACGTCGATCTTGCGCTTAAACTGCTCGCCGGACACCTCGCCCTCGAGCAGGACGCGCCCCTTCACCACGCGAACTTCGACGCCCGAGGCCGACCCGAGCACCTCGCGGACCTCTTCGGCCAGCGACTGCGGGTTGGTGCCGACGACGCGGACCAAGAGGGTGCGCTGTCCGCTGCTGCCGTTGATATTGATGGTGGTCGTGCCGGGCTGCTTGGCGGTCACCAAGAGTTGTCCGTTGCTGATGACCTGGGCGTCCGCGATATTGGGAAGTCCGATACTTACCGAACGCACACCACGACCACTGAAGGTCAGCGTCTCGCCGACCGCGAGATTAAACTCTTTGTCCGGCGCCTGTGCATGAACTTCACTCGGCGCGTGGGTCACCACGACTGCCGAACTCGCAAGCAACATCACTAAGAGTAGTCCCAACCGTTTGTACTGCCGCATATCACTCCTCGATTCCATCCAAAAACCCAGCCCGGTTTCGGGTGAGCCATATCAGTAGCCCGCTGTGGGGCACCATAATTTCAATAAACATTCAAGCGTTCTGCCCGAGCATACATCAAGATTAGCTATCTTGTAAGCTATGTTGCCCCTGGTATGCCCGCTTATTTTCCAGTTACTGCATTTCTCGCGCGGCGCGAGCGCAAATTTCGCGCCTTAAAACTCAAAAACACGGGGTGGGCTACCCCCTCCTGCCTCTATACAGGGGTAAGGGGGAGTCGATCCACGCCGTGTTTTCGATTGTAAGTTCATATATTATGAACGTTTGCTTAGCGATCCGAGCCGCGGAAGATGACCGGTCCTTCCGGCTCTTTCTTTTTCGCCGGACGCTTGGTCTTCTGACGCGTGTGGCGGATCGTGTTGATGACCTCGAGGTCCTCCAGCACGCGGCGTAGGGTCGTGCTCTTGATCGTTCCCTGCTCGACGTCTTCGGAGTTACGCAGAAGAATCATCAGCTCGCCGCGGGTCTGCGCGATGGTGAGCAGTTCGGCCTCACTGATCGTGACCGACGGGGTGATGGTGCTATATCCGCCGCGTGCCCGACCCGAACCGTCCTGGCCGCCCGCGCTGATTCCCGAGATCTCCTGACCAACGGCCAGCAGCGTCACGCTCTGCAGCAGGGTAATGGTCATATAACCGGTGCTGGCACCACCGCCGGCGTCCTGAATGGTCTGCTCTTCGCCGGCGACCGGGAAGGTGCCCAGGATATCGACGCGATCGCCGGGGCGAAGCAGCCCCGAGACGCCGCTGATCGTATCGACCGGCAACGACATGGCGCGCTCTCCCGGGGGAATGCGGCTCGACAGGGTGTTCGCGGACTGAACCGACGCGATGTCGCTCGACAGGAGCATATCGCCGGCCTGGATACGACGGTTTACCGGAGCGCCGACATAATCGGAGAACTCGCTCTGATAAATCGGGTTGGGCGGAAGGTTGCTGCGAGGCACCTTCTTGACGGTCACGTTATCTTTGGTCAGCGCCGCACCCTCGGGCACGTCAGTCGCCGAATAGATAACCTCAACCTCATCGGCCTTAATCGCCTCCAGCTTTTCAGTCTGCTGCTGAGAGAAAAGATAGACCAAAAGCGCTGCAAACGCGCCGACGATAACTGCCGCAATTAGTAGCTTCTTTTTTGCCATCTGGAAAATCCTCTCGGAAGGTGAGCTCAAGCCCAAATAATCAATCGTGCTGCAATGGTATCGGCGAGCGAATGCCGCGTGGTTGCCGCTTTGAATCTGTTGACGGTCAAAACAATACCAGACCTATAAAAGTTGGTCCAGCCGATATTCCCTGGCGGTTCAGAAAAATCGCCCATAAATTACAACATCTTAAAGATAGTTATTTTCACGAAACCACGCGATCGAGTCCGTTAGCGTTTGACGGTAAGGGCGCGCCGTGTGGTCGATTTCGGCGCGCGCGCGCTCATCGAGCAGCGGGCGACAGAGCGCCATTAAATCGGTGCCCACCACCCAGGCCGGCGGGTTCGCGCCGATGCGCCGACCGATCTTCTCGGCGGCCCGCGCGACCCCGCGCACCGGGGCCGAGGGCAGATGAAAGCGCGGCGCGTCGACCCCGGCCAGGTGACTGACGGCCTCGCCAAAATCAGCGACGCTCAAATTACTCCCGCCCAGGATATAGCGCCGCCCCGGCCGCCCGCGCTCCATCGCCGTCACCGCAGAATCCGCGACATCGCGCACATCAACCATATTAAAGGTATCGCCGATCAGCGCCGGCATCTTGCCACGCGCGATGCGCAGGATGATCTCGCCGCTGGTGGGCTTATGATCGCCTGGTCCAAAGACCGCGCTTGGGACCAGGACCACCGCAGCCAACCCGCGCAGCATATAGCGATAGACCTCGGCCTCCATCGCCCACTTCGCCTCGAAATAGGCGTTTTGCACGGTCCCGGGCACATAGAAATCGGTCTCATTGAGGCCGCGGCGCTCCGGCGCCTGACGCTCCGGGTCGGGGCGAAGCATGCCGGTCTTATCCTCGCGCGTCAGCTTCGACACATCCCCCACCCCGAGGGTCGCCGGGCTCGAAATATAGACCACCCGCGCCACCCGCTGGGCCAGGCATTCGTCGAATAGGTTGCGAATCTGGCCGACCCCCTTTTGCCGCGCGGCCTGCATATCGAGGCCATCGCGAGGATAGAACCCGGCGCAATGGATCACCCCGGGGCACCCGCGCATCGCCGCGCGAAGGGTCTCTGGCGCGTCGAGATCGCCGTCCACCCACTCGACCTTCGACGCAGCGATCCCGGGCAAATCACGCCCGGCGCGGCGCATCGCGCGCACCGAATAGCCGCGCTTGAGCAGCGTTTGCACGATATGCTGCCCGATGAACCCGGTGGCACCCGTCACAAGAATGGTGGGGCGCGCCGGGGTCTCGGGCTGTGAATTCGTATTTTCGCTCATAGATTTCGCTCAACTCGACACATTTAATATTCAACCCTTATAATCGCCGCCATCTTGGCCCCTGCCTCGCCGTTCTGCAAGGGCATTGAGCAGCGCTCAATCGCTGCCCAAAAACGGCGAAACCGCCCCTCCAAAGCGCGAAATCCCGCCGAGGATTCCCAAGGCATCTCCGTGACTTTACAGGAGGGCGCAAGTCCGCTAGTCGGTCAATCAGGCAGAGTACTTTCATTTCATCGGGACCCTCCACACACGGGGAGTCCTCTCTATTTTCAACCGCGAGGACTATCATGACGGACATCACGAATCTCGGCATTCTCGGCTACGACGGATTGCGCTTTGTCACGCTTGACCTGAAGCGAAGCCACGACTTCTACACCAAGAAAGTCGGCTTTACGCAGATCGCGAAATCCAGCGACGCCTGGACCGAAGAGACCGGCGATACCGCCGCGGTTTACCAGGCTGGCGACGTCACCATCGAAGTCATCGAGCCCAACCGCGACGGCTCCTTCGGCAGCTACCACCGCCATTTCCACGCCGCCGGTATCGCCACCGTCAACTTCCGCGTGCGCGACATCGAAGCCGCCTGGAAGCACCTTGAGGAGCGCGGCGCGACCTTTATCGCCGACATCCAGACCGACGAGATCGACGGCGGACGCTACCGTCGCTTCGAGATCGCCACCCCGCTTGGCAACGCGACCTTCGGCTTCGTCGAGCGCGCTGAGTACCCGGGATACGCCCCCGGATTCGACGTGGTCGAGACCGACGTGCACAACGAATTCGGCATCGGCGGCATCGACCATCTCACCGTCAATATGAGCACGCTTAAGCCGTATATTGACTGGTACAAGAACGTCCTGGGCATGGAGAAGTTCTGGGAGATCGACTTCCACACCAGCGACATCAACCCCGGCGCGGGCTCCGGGTCCGGCCTGAAATCGATCGTGGCCAAAGACCCCGAAAGCGGCGTCAAATTTGCCAATAATGAGCCGCTTCGCCCGTATTTCCATCGCTCGCAGATCCAGAAATACCTGGAAGACTTCGGCGGCCCGGGCATCCAGCACGCGGCCTTCGAAGTCGAGGACATCATCACGGTCGTGCGCGAGATGCGCGAGCGCGGCGTGGTCTTCTTGCACACGCCCCACTCCTACTACGCCGCGCGCCCCGCGACGCTGGCCGAGCAGGGCGTGCCCGAGATCGACGAAGATTGGCAGGTCCTGGAAGACCTCGAGATCGCCATCGACGGCTCCGAAGATGGGTATTTGCTCCAGATCTTCATGAAAGAAGCCGCCCTTCTTTATGATGAGCCGGAAGCCGGCCCGTTCTTCATCGAGCTGATCCAGCGCAAAGGCGACCGCGGCTTCGGCGGCGGCAACTTCCGCGCCCTCTTCGAGGCCATCGAGCGCGACCAGCTCGGCGACCTGGCGGGCACCAAAGCAGAATAAGCAGCGCACAAGACCTTTAATTTCAACTTTCGGGTTGAAATTTGAGGAAATGTGAACAGGTTTCAAGGTGCGCCGATGAGTTATTCATCGGCGCACCTTTTTTTATTGTCTGTTTACACGACCCGATTGGCCTGCCTGAGTATGTCTCATCGCTATCGCTCAAGCTCGTGTATTTGTTGATACGCACGCAATCGACTGGGAGGGAATATGAGGATCTTGCCGCGCGATGCCACGCGCTCCCGAAGCCATACGGGACTCGACGCCGAGCCCTCTCTGCCCATACTCGACCGCCCCGCCGGGGTGCTCTGGGTCGACGATGATCCGCAATTCACCGCGCGTGCGCGCACCCTCGCCGAACAATCACTGCTCCACCTTCACGTCGCCCGAACACCAGACGAAGCCTCAGAGATTGTCGCCATCTATGGCAGTGAAATCGTGGCGGGATTCCTGAATATCGACCTGCTCGGGGAGCCCTCGACCGAAGCGTGGCTGACCGAAACCCGCGCCCACCCCAAGGCCCGCCGCATTCCGCTGGCCTTTCTGTCGGCGCGCGACGACCTGCGCACCCGCGTCTGGGCCGCCCACGAGGGCGCGCGACTCTTCCTCAACACCCCGGTCGACCCCACCGAGCTTAGCCAGGCCATCAACCAACTCGTCGCGCTTCGCCGCGCCGCGCGCCCCTCCATTCTGATCGTCGACGAAGACCGCGACTTCGCCGGCGCCCTGAGCGACCAACTCAACGCCTACGGGATGCAGAGCGTCGCGCTCGATGACGCAAGCCAACTGCTCACCCAACTTCAATGCAGCGATCCCGACGCCGTGATCGTCGACGCCCAAACCCCCGACATCAATGGCTTCGACCTGTGTCGTGTCCTGCGCACCCACTCGCGCTGGCAGGACCTCCCCGTGCTCATCATGGGGCGCGACAACCGACTCGGCGCTCGTCTGGCCGCCTTTGAGGCCGGCAGCGACGACTTCCTGCCGCGTCACAGCGCGCCCGCAGAATTTTTGGTCCGCATTCAGACCCATATTGAGCGCTCCCGCATGATGCGCGAGCGCGCCGACCGCGACCCGCTCACCGGCCTGCTCACCCGCCGCGCCCTGCTCGAATCCCTGGCCGCGCGTCTCTCTGAGGTGAGCCGAAAGAAGCAAAATCTCGCCTTCTGCCTGCTCGACCTCGACCACTTTAAGCGCATCAACGACACCCACGGCCACCTCGCCGGCGACCGGGTGCTCGCCGGGCTCGGCCGGCTCCTACAAAATCGATTTCGCGTCGAGGACCTGCGCGGGCGCTGGGGCGGCGAGGAATTTGTCGTGGTGATGGCCAATGAGGGGATGCATAACGCGCGGACTATCCTGGAGCGCATCCGCAGGGAATTCGCGGAGCTCGACTTCCAGGCCGTCAACGGCGAGAACTTTCGGGTATCGTTTAGCGCCGGTATCGCGGAGTTTCCGACCCATGGCCGCGACGTCGAGGCGATCTTTAGCACCGCCGATCGCCACCTCTACGCCGCCAAAGCCGCGGGGCGAAATCGCATCATTCGAACCCCGCAGATCAACTGATCAAAGCGGGCGCGGCCGGAATCCGAACTCCTGCTGAGCCCGCGTCGAGTCGAGCCAGGTATTCGCGCCGAAGAGCGCAAGCGCGCGAAGACGGTGCACGTCATCGCTCAGCCGCACCTGGTAGCGCCCCAGCGTGCGCTCGCCCTCCCCCTTCGGCTTCAGCCGCTTATAAAGCTCACCCACCGTCGTATTCTCGCCGCCGAGACAGCGCCGATCGCCGCCAAAGGGCTGGCGCGTCGGCTCGGTCGCGGCCGCCAGGTGCGCCTGCGCCACCGCGTCGACATCCACGACGTTAATACGCGCCTCGTCAGGCAACCCGGCGAGGAGCTCCCGGGTGGGCAACACCGCCCCTTCACCGACACAAATCCCCGGGCATAACAGGATCAAATCCATGCCATCGGCGGCCTGGCGAAAACACTCCAACTCGACCGCATATTGCGCCTCGACCTGGTTCTCAAGCGAGGCTAGCAACGCAGGACGAAACGGCGACTCCGCGAGCTCCGCGCCGATGCCACTGCCGGGCAAATAGACCTCTTCGGCGCTCGACATCGCCTCGACCGACGAGCGCGCGACCGTCGTCGCACAACTCGTCACCACCACACGCTCAACATCCACCGCCCGACTCACCGCCAACAAATTACGGATGCCCTGCACACTGTCGCGCAGATATTCCGGCCCGGGGCGATCAAGACGCGGCGCGGCCGCCATAAAGACGCAATTATAGCCCGGAAGAATCTCAACGAGCCGCTCCCGATCGACCAGGTCCCCCACGACCGTATTCACCTGCAGATTCGCCACCGCCGCCGGGTCGCTATCCCACCGGCGCAGCGCGTCGACCTCAAACTCACTTTCCCGAAGAGCCTTCACGATATGTCGACCCACAAACCCGGTCGCCCCGACTACCAACGCGCGCCTAATCATAATTCGGTCCTAAATCTTCAGATTATCAGCAGGCTTTTCATGCCATAGCCCGGCGGAATGTGCCATCCACCCGCGTCATCCCGCGAAATCCCGGCCGCCGCACTTTGCATCGCGCCTCCGGTATCATACAAGGAGGGGCGAACCGCATGGTTTGCGATGAATACGCGATTCAAACTGCGATGTTAATCACCACTTTTGCACCTCGTGGCCCGATGCTCTCCACCTTTTCAATTCCAGAAAACCTCGCCGAAACCGCCCCCTTCTATATCGCCCCGACCGGTCCGGTCTGGCGAGTGAGGGGCGCCGCGATCCGGGGCGATTCGGAGCGCCATGGGCACGACTTCCTCTTGCGACGCCTGCCCCTGGGCAAGTCGATGCTGCGCATCTCGCCGCTATTGGCCGAGATCTCGCGGGTCGATCACCCGAATATGTGGGGCCCGAGTTATTGGAAAAAAGACGGCGATATGGTCTGGATCGCCTCGCAAATGCCGCCGGGAAAACTCCTGGGCTGCGACCACGTCGAGCACCCCGACGCCTGGCGATTGAGCTGGGCGCAGGCCCTCGAATTATGGCGCCCGATCGCCGAGAGCACCGCGCGGCTGCACCGCCGCGGCCTGGTCCACGGGTCAATCGCCCCGTGGAATACCTGGCTCGACGCCTCGAACGCCGAGTTGAGCACCCTCGACGCCGGCTGCTGGATTGGCGACGACTTCGCCGCGCTCACCGGCGGCCCGCACGCCGAATGGATCGCCCCGGAGCTGCGCTGCGAGGTCGCGATGCGCCACGCCACGCCCGCCAGCGATATCTACGGATTGGCACGGCTGCTGCTGCGTTTGCTGCTCACGCCCGACCAGGCGCGCGCGATGCGACCGAGCTTCACCGGCCTCCCCGCCTTCGCCATCCCGGCCCTCAATAACGCCCTCCACGAAGATCCGACCCGCCGCCCCGGGCGCGTCGCCGATCTCATCACGGCCACGGTCCCCCAACCTTTTTATACCGGCGCCCCCGCCGAGCCAGCCGACGCCGAGGCCGAGCCCGCCGCCCCGGTCAACTCGGTCGAAGCCGAGTTAGAACGCGGCGCGACGACCATCTCATTGCTCCACGCGCGCGTCTCCGAGATCGAGCTGCTCGAGCACCCCAAACTTGGCGCGGGCATCAAATTTTATATGACCCGCGACGAGGGTCGCATCGGGGCGTTCTTCTACCAAAAACAGACCCCCGAGGTCTTTGAGAGCGTCAAATGGGTGTGGGAGGGCTGCGAGCTCAACCTCCTGGACGCCCGCGTCATCACCAACTCGGCCGGCGAACCGTTTTTGACCGGCCAGGAGAATACGCTGCCGGTGCTCGAGCCACATATGCCGATGAGCGTCAGCGATGTGCTCAAGGCCGAGGGTTGCACGAGCCGATTCCTGGTCGACCAGCGAAGCCGCGGACCGTCGAGTCGCCCGCTCGTCTTCGGTAACCTCGTCCACGGATTGCTCGACGATCTGGTCGAGCCCAACCCGCCCGACTTCGACACCGCCTACCAGACGCGCGTCGCCGAGCTTCGCCTCGATATGCTCGCCGCGGGCCTGCAGGACTCCGACCTAAAAGAGCTCTACGAAGATGCGCGCCAGCATTTCGCCAATATCGAGCGCTTCACCTCCAAGCGCACCGCCAACTCCAGCGACGAAGATCGCGTCGGCTGGAGCGGGCGCAACGTCGAGGTCACGCGCTACTCGACCCGCTACGGCATCGAGGGCCGCGTCGACCTGGTCTCACAGGACCCGCGCGACGGGCTGCAGATCATCGAGCTCAAGACCGGGCGCGCCTGGGACGGCCATTTTAGCCAGCTCCAATTCTACCGTTTCTTGTGGGAGGGCCTGGCCGAAGAGCGCGACCTCGAGATCACCGGCCATCTTCTCTACTCGCGCTTTAGCAACCTCAAAGCCGCGCCCATGCAGGACACCGCGCGCGAGCGGCGCATCCTGCGCGCGCGCAACGAACTCATCGCCTGCCTGCGCAGCTTCGTTGACCCGAATTATAGCTACGACGTCCCGTATTTTATGCAGAACCCGCGCGCCTGTAACTCCGCGGGCTGCAAATTCCGCCGCGACCGCTGCGAGCAACAAACCTCGGTCCTGGGCCTGGCCCACCGCCAGCAAGCCTACTCGACCCAAGGCGACGCCCAATACGCGGTCGACACCCTGGAGACCCGCGCCTGGGCCTGGCACCGCCATTTTGTGCGCCTCATCGAGATGGAGCGCTGGGCGGCGACCGTCAAACTCGGCGCGGTGCTGCACCCGGCCAGGCTTGAGGAGCGAAAGAAAAATTACGACGCGATCGACAACCTTGAATTGGTCGCGGCCTACCCCGAATTCGGCTCCATCGCGTTTCGCCACAAACCCAACGGCGAAGACGACCCGCGCATCTTTCGCCCCGGCGACTATGTGCTGGCCCACCGCGGCGACTTTAACACCTCGCATATTCTGCGCGGCCGCGTCGTCTCGGTCGAGCGCGACGCCTCGCACACCGACACCCAGATCACGATGTCCACGCGCGGCGCCCCCATCGCCTCCGAACTGCTGGGCGACGGCTGGATCCTCGATAAATTGCCGGCGCGCATCGGCTTTAGTCAGGCCCACCACGCGCTCTACGCCGCGCTGGAGCGAAGCAGCGCCGAGCGGCGCACGATCCTCTTCAAACCGGAGTCCGCGCAGGCCCAGAAACTCCTGTCCGAGACCGACCCGCGCTTTCGCCCCGACGCCAAGACCGCCCAGCTCAACCCCAGCCAGCAGCAGGCGGTCGCGCGCGCGGTGAGCACCGCCGGCGGCGCGCTGATCCAGGGCCCGCCCGGCACCGGCAAAACCACCGTTATCGCCCACGCGGTGCGCGAGCTCGTCGCGCGCGGCAAAAAGGTGCTGCTCTCCGCGTTCACAAACACCGCCGTCGACACGATCTTGCTAAAATTGCTCGAGATCGGTTTCGATGATTTTGTGCGCGTCGGCGGCATTGAAAAGAGCCCCGATCTGGCGCGAAAACTGCGCGACTCCGGGCGCACGCCGAGCCGATTTTTCACCACCGAGATGGCCGAAGAGATCGTCTCACTCGACCTGCTCGCCGACGATCTTCTCAACGCCAACGTCATCGCGAGCACCGCGCATCGCTGCGCCAACTCGCCGATGATGAGCTTCTTGCGCGAGCAGCGCGGCGACCTCCCCTTCGACGTCGCCATCGTCGACGAGGCCGGCCAGATCACCGAGCCCATGACCCTCGCCGCGATTAACCTGGGCGCGCGATTTGTGCTGGTCGGCGACCACCGCCAACTTCCCCCGATCGTCGAGAACGAGCAGGCGCACTCGAATTTTGTGGCCGAGATGCGCCCCAAAGATCTGCCCGCGGCCGACGCGCGCGACCTCGAAACGCTGGGGTGCGCCGGGCTCAACCAGAGCCTCTTTGAGCGCCTTATCACCCGGCTTCCCTACGTCATGCTCGACGAGCAATACCGCATGCACGCCCAGATCATGGCGTTCTCCAACGCCGCCTTTTACGGCGGCAACCTTCGCGCCCACACCTCGGTCAGCGCTCGCCAAATCGCCTTCGACACCCTGGCCGCCACGCCCGATCGCGACGCCACCCAACAGCTGCTCCAACCCGACTACGCCCTGCTCTTTGTCAACGTCGACCCCGTGGCCGACCAACTTTCGGACACGGGCAATCGCGACATCCCCCTGCTCACCAAACGCCACAACTCGCGGCATAACGAGAGCGAGGCCGAGGCCATCATCGAGACCGTTGAGGCGATGCTCAAAGCAATGCCGGCGGCCGGCGAAGACACTGCCAACCCGCTCTCGATCGGCATCGTCAGCCCCTTCCGCGCGCAGGTGCAGCTGCTCCGAAACCTGCTCACCGAGCGCATCCCCGACGACGCCGGGCGCATCGACGTCGACACCGTCGAGCGTTTTCAGGGCAGTGAGCGCGATATCATCCTGGTGAGCCTTGTCAAAACCGGGCGCGCGGGTGATTTTTTGGCCGACGAGCGCCGCCTCAACGTCACCCTCACCCGGGCGCGCCAAAAACTCGTGGTCTTCGGCAGTCACGCCTGCCTGGCGCTCAACCCGATGTACCGCTCGCTGATCGAACAGCCCGAGACTTATTTCGTAAATTGGAGTCGTTGATTTGAAAGCGCTCAGTCCCCCAAAGTTGCCCCGCGCCCACCGCCTTCGCGCCGTCGTCGGCCTCGCCTTGCTCGCGACGGCGTTTTCGCTGACAGCCTGCAAAAAAGACGCCCAAAAGAGCGCACGCGCAGCGGACGCCGAGTCGAGCGCCGAGGGCTCAACCAAGCTTAAGATGCTCAAATGGTCCCAGGCCGACGCGCCCCTTGAGGCCCGCGATCTGCGCGCGCCCGACCCGTTGCTGCGCACCCAGCTGAAGCTTACGCCCAGCCAGAAATTCCCCGGCTGCGCCGAACTTTTTGAAGAAGACGGGCATCTTAAACAAGAATTCCCGCTTAAAGATGGTCCGCGCCGGGCGCTGCACATCGCCGGCTGCGCCCCCGAGGCCTATGAGCGCCTCGAAGATGGCACGCGCTATATCGCCTACCCGACGCCGCTGGCGAAGTTGAACGACGAGCTCGACTCCCCCACAAAAGCCTACCCCGAAGAGGCCTCGGACCTGCGCCTGCTCGCCTACGGCCCCGACGGCCAACTCGCCTGGCACGCGCAGATGGACCGCTCGGCCAACGCGATGAACTTCCGCGCGAATTTCCGAAGCTCCTATATCGCGCCGCTGCTGCCGCGCCTGGTCTGCTTCGGCACCCTGTGGCAGGGCGGCACCCAGGCAAGCTGCGTGGACGCCGAGGCCGGCAGCGTGACCTGGAGCGGCATCATGCCCTTCTGGTCGGGCATCACGCCGCAGCCCAACGCAACCAGCCTCGTCGGCGCGACCCTCAAGCGCCTGACGCGCCGCTATCCCTATAACGGGGTCGAAATGCGCGCGGTCAAATTCGACAACGTCGGCGGACGCTCCAGCTTCTATGCCGCCCACCCGGGGCAATTATTCTTCGCCTCCGCCCACGCCGAGACGCCGCACCTGAGCGCCTATAATCTCGACGATTTTTCCGAAGCCTGGACGCTTGAATTGCCCGGCCCGCCCGACCCAAATTGGCGCTATGTCTCGGCCGCTCTCGACCTCTTACTCCTAAAGATCGACGACACCATTCACGCCCTGCGCGCCACAACCGGCGAGCGCCTGTGGGCGGCCAAGATCGGCCCGGACCAGGCGCCGGTGGTGGCCCTCGACGGCACTCTATATCTCTTGCATCGCCGCGAGTCGGGCCCCAATCGCCTCTTCGCGCTCGACCCAGAAACCGGCGAAATCAAAGGGTTTTCACCGGTTTCGTACGGGTCCCTGGCACTGGTACAGATCGAAGATACGCTCATCTTGCGCAGCGTGCGCGCGGTGCAACAAGTCATCCTTTCGGACGATGATTCTCAAGAGGCCACGCCGTGAGTGATTTCGATAAATTAAGCCCCGCCGAAGAAGCCGACCTCAGCGCGTCGAGCGACGAGAGCGCCCCCGGCGCGCCGTCGAAGCTGATGGAGCCCAAGACCATCGCGCGCGAGGTCAGCCTGATCTTCGTGCTCAGCCTGCTGCTCGTGTTGGGCGTCGTGCTGCTGGGCAATGTCGTGCCGCTGGTGCAGCAGAACCTCTACGTGCTCGTCGCCAGCATCTTCGTGGGCGTGCCGTATTTTTGGCTGCGCCACCTGCGCGCCGACTTCGACCACTTCGGCCTGACCTACGCCCGCGCCGGGCGCGGCATCCTCTGGGGGCTACTCTTCACGGCGCTCACCCTGGGCCCGTTCGCCATCGGCTACGCCGTCTGGCAGCAGCAGATCCTGGGCAATGAGCTCGATTTTTCGAGCGATAATTTTTACCAATGGCCCCTCGAAATAAAGGGCCGCCCGGCGGGTTGGGACGCGCTCACAAACCCCGCCAACACGAGCGCCCAAACCCCCACCACGGCGATCGGCAATGGTCGGGTCTGGCTGTGGACACAGGGCTCGACGCTGCGCATCGGCGTGGCCTCCGGCAGCGGCCCGGTCGACCTGTATTTGCAGGCAAACCGGACGCTCGCCCCCGATATCCGCGGCCCAGCAAAGCTCATGCGCGAGCACAGCGCCGACGCTAACCGCGCGACGATTCGCCTCGACCAGGCGAACGCGCACAGCGAGATCATCTTCAAGCACCGCAAGGGCGAGCCCGTGCCGAAGATGCTCAAGGTGCACGCCAAAAACCTCGACACCGGCGACTCGATCGCGGTCTTCCAGGGCCCCAAAGAGGCGCGCGGCAGCGGCATCCTCACGGTCAAACGCGGCCTGGGCTGGGTCCTCTTATGGCTGCTCACCGAGATCATGTTCATCGCCCTGCCCGAGGAGTTCTTCTATCGCGGCTACCTGCTGACGCGGCTTAAACATTTCTTTGATATGCGCGTATTAAGGCGCGCAAAGAGCGCCGCGGGCGACGATAAACCCTCGCCCAAACCGCGCCGGCGCATCCTGGGCATCTCGGCCGAGAACCTCACCGTGAGCCTGCTCTTCGCGGTGGGACACGTGCTCATCCCCATCGGCGGGGTGCTGCTCATCAGCCGGGCGTCGGTCTTCTTCCCCTCGCTCGCCTTTGGTTGGCTGCGCGAGCGTACCGACTCCATCGTCGCGCCGGTGGTCTACCACGCCGCCGCCAATATGATGGTCCTTCTCGCCGCGCCGCATTTTTTCTAAAGTCTCATCGACGACAGCCCCTCGCCCCCGGACGCCCCCATGCTCCCAAACCTCATCCCCATCCTCGCCAAATCGGAGATCAGCGCCCGGTGGGCGCTGTTCACCCTCGGGCTGGGCGCGCTTATCTTCATCTATATTATGCTGCGCCTGCTGCTCGAATATCTGAAATCTCGCAAAAAAACATAACCTCCCCTGGGAACTCAGACGCCCCACCGCTGTCTACCTTCATGTGGTGGTCACCGATTGCCTCTGATGAATGGATGATGGCTCGCTAAATGATATCACGACCTGAGCGACAATTAATTGCGGCGCTCAAAAAGCGTGACGAAGACGCATTTACCGAGCTGGTGACCGCGTATCAGCAGCGGGTCTTCAACGTCGTCTACCGCATCGTGGGCGACCGCGAGGAATCCGAGGATGTGGCCCAGGAGGTCTTCGTAGCGGTCTTTAAATATATTGACTCTTTTCGCGGCGAGTCGAAGTTCTCGACCTGGATTTACCGGATCGCGAGCAATCGAGCGCTCAATCGAGTCAAATATCTAAAGCGGCGCTCCTATAAGAAGCACCAGGATTTCGAAGACACCCCGGACGCCACCCTGCAGGCCAGTGGCACGCAGAATACGATGGCCCAGCCCGATGAACACGCGCTGGGAAACGAGCTGCACACCATCATCAACGCCGGGCTGGCTACCCTATCCGAAGAGCATCGCACGGTCGTCGTGCTGCGCGATGTCGAGGATATGAGCTACACCGAGATCGCCGAGGCATTGGAGGTCGCGGAGGGCACCGTAAAGAGCCGACTCTACCGGGCACGCGCGGCGCTCAAAGACTATGTCGCCACGCGCTACGCCCCGGGCGCGGCGAGCGCTAAAAAGAAGAACGCTGGACTCACTGATACTGCGAGTAAATCATGAGCATATCACCCAAATCCAACCTCTCCGAACTCCCCGAAGACTTCGATTCCCTGGAGGATATCGCCCGCCAAGATATGCAATTTATCGCGTATCTTGAAGACGATATGACCCCACAGGAGCGAAATGAATTTCGCGCCGAACTGCTGCGCGACCCCGAACTTCGCCGCGAATTCGACGCCTTCAGTGAGATCATGGGCGCCACGCAGTCGCTGCCGGCCGAGCCGCTCCCCGCGGATTTTCTCACCAAGGTACAGGCGCGCATCCGCGCCGAGTCGGGCGGACGCTTCTTCAACCCACAGGCGCCGCGCCGCTCGTTTATCCCGTACGAGGCCGTGTCCGCGGCGATGATCTTGCTGATGGCCGCGGCCTGGATCGCCCTGGGAACCCCGCGCGACCACCATATCAAACACGTCGACGTCACCACGCCGCCGCAGTTGCACACCAGCCCCGCCACCCACCGCAACTAAGCGGCTCGCCACATTTCGGCCGGTAGGACGCAGCCACTCAGGTCTGCGCCCACTCTATGGCGGCCGCCTTCTCCTCAAAAGAAAACGCCTTCACCTCGATATTCGGCGTCAGCTTATCCCCCACCCCCGAGACTCTCTGCATCCAGCGGGCGTCGGTAACCAAGGCCTTTTTCTTAAAGCGATTAAAATTGCTCAACGCGAATTTAAGATCTTTGAAAAACGCGTCGAGCGAAAAACCCTTAAACGACACCAGCTCAACGTAGAGTCGCAGGTCGGACTGCGACTTCATCTTGGCTTCCAGGACCTCGATCAGCGCCTCGAATTCGGGCGTCTCGATCTTGCCGTCGACGCGCATCCCCACCGTATTTTCAGCGTCCATCTTCAGAATCGTGAGCATAAAGCCTCCTGTCGGTTCGTGATTATTTCGCCTGCATAAAATCGTTGAGCATCTGCTTTAGCTCATCGGCGCGCTCCTTCTTCTTGGTGCGCAAATTCTCCTGCTCACCCGGGTCATTGGCCAGGTCATAATACTCCTCGACGCCGTTGGTCAGGTCCATGATGAACTTCTCGTCGCCCAAAATGATCGCCTCGTGATGCTCCTTCCAATTGGTATAGGGGAGCAATTGGGCGAAGACCGGGCGCTTGGGCGCGCCGCTTCGGCCGAGCATCGCCTCGACCAGGCTCTGGCCCTCAAAGACCGAGGGGACCGAGACCTTGAAGAGCTCAAGCAGGGTCGGCGCGACGTCGACCAGACTCACGGGGCCTTTGACCCGACGCGAATGCCAGCCCGGCACGCGGATAATCAGCGGCACCTTTAAGATCTCATTATAAAGGGTCTGTCCGTGGAAATAATACCCATGCTCATTAAAGCCCTCGCCGTGATCCGAGGTGATCACCACGATGGTGTCTTCGTAGAGATTCTCGGATTTTAACTTCTCGATAATCCCGCCCACATAGGAGTCGGAGAAGGCGATCTCGGAGTCATAGGCGTTGACGTGGCGCTCGTAGGTATTGCTCCCCTTGCCGAAATCAAAATCGGCGTGCGGAATCCAGCGCGCGTGCGGGTCGAAGAGGTGCACGAAGAGCGAGAATTGCTCCTTATCGTCGTGCCAGGCCTTGGCCAACTCCTCGATCTTCGGCTCGACCTTCTTCCAGATCGCCGGCGAGGCGATGGCGTCGTTGGACTCCGAGATGCTGCCGGCGCCCTCGTTATCCCACTCGGTGAACCCCTGACGAATGCCCTGCTCTTCCTTAAAATAGAAGTGGCTGCTCATGCCCACGTTCTTATACCCGGCCTCCTGGAGCACCTCAAAAAAGCCGAGGTTTTCGGGCAAAATAATCGGGTAATTCCAATTATGCCGATACCATTTCAGCCGGTTCGGATAGCGGCTAAAGAAGAGCATCGGGATGCTGCGCGGGGTATGCGGCGCCGGGGCGTAAGCGTCCTCAAAGAAGACCGATTCCCTGGCCAGCGCGTCGATATTCGGGCTGGTGTCGCGCTCATAGCCTGCGAACCCCAGGTGGTCGACGCGAAGCGTGTCGACCAGGATCATCACCAGGTTCGGCGGCGGGTCGGGGATATTCGCCGCGACGTTGGCCGCGTTGGTGTGCGCGGTGTTGATGGCGCGGTGCACCGTCTTATAGCCCTGAGAATCCTTTAGTTTGGGGGGCGCGGCGTCGGCCCCCGAGCAGCTCTCATCGATGCCGTTGTTTGGGATGTCGTGGGCGCCCGGGTAGATATCGGGGTTGCTGTCGTCGCAATCGTTGCCGCCAAAGCCGCCGGCGAAGCCGTCGCCGTCTCGGTCCGCCAGCGGCTGCAGCAGCATCGCGGTCTTGGAGAAGAGCGCCGAATCCCGCGTGGTCGCCCGGCGCATCGCGGCCGAGGAGCTCGTCGCGTCATAGGCCGCGCCCAGGCAAATAAAGGCGACGAGCGCGCCGATCAGCCCGCTGAACCGCCACGCCTTATGCTCGATCTTGACGCGCTGCATCAGCCCGAAAACTAGCGGCGTCAGCAACATCGCCGCCAGCGCCATGCGCACCAGCGTCGCGCTCCACACCTTGAGCCCCATCGCGTATTGGTACCCAACGATCGCCGCCACCAGCAGGCCAATGGCATAGACGCCCAGGACCAACGAGGTCGCCCGCGGGGTCGACGCCTCGGCGTCGCGCACCGGAAAGAGCCGCGAGAATATCGCATAGAAGATTCGATAAACCGGCGCAGACGCCGCCATCACACCCACCGACAACAACACCGTCCCCAGGACCAGGCCCAGCGCCTGAAAGGTTGGCTGCACAAATTTCGAGGTCACGGCCAGATGCAAAAGCCCCACGCCCGCGCCCAACACGCCCGCCATCACCGGCGCGCTCAGCAGGATCGCGGCGCTTCGCAGGTCCACCTTCGGGCGGCGCAGGCGCTCCCGAAAATCTTCGCCAAGCACCCCGCCCCACGCACCGATGAACCCACCCAATAGCGCGCCGAAGATAATCTGCGGCGCGCCCAGCAGGCCATAGGCGCTCACGGCGTAGGTGAGGCCGATTCCACTCATCGCATCGCCCATCGCCGAACGCGTGGCGATGAAGCTCCAAATGCTCAAAAGAAGTCCAGCGAACATGCCGGCGCGAAGGCCGCGAAGCAGGTAATTCATGGTAGTCGGTCACAAGAGAAGGCTACTGATAATGCCGCGATTATATCCGCTATTGCCAATATCAGAGCTCCCCTAAAAATTCTACGCCAGCGACCCGCTGATCTGCCCGAAGTCCCGAAACTCCCAACAGAAAGCCCCGCAGCAGCCGCCCGCCATCATGCCCCAGAATGTCGTGGAAAAATTCGACCAAGAAACAAAAAACGCCTCTTAGAAATAAGAGGCGAAACAAAAAGAGTAGCGCTCAGAGGACGTTGACGTAGTCATAGGACATGAACTTGACTAACGGCCTGGGGGGATTGCATGTCGACCGTCCTCCGAACGCTACGTGGCCATCATATGGAAGCGTGGGCGTATGTCAACAAGTATTTTACAATTTAACCGGCATTTTCCAATAAATTTGTAATTCACCCCCAAAAAACCAAATTCTGCGTGTATCGTATCAAAAAGAAACGATTCTGGCCCAGATTAGAATCATAATAAAGGTTGCAATCATGCCTCGATCACTTCACAATAATTCTACGATCGCCTATTTTGCGAAGATGCCACACGGCATCGGCTCGAATGCTGGGGCTATTCAAGTTATTTTGCGAAACGACCCGAACGCGGGCGTGTAGATTTCATCACCAGGCCCTGAGCTTGGCCGGTCGATAACGCGACCGATCCCCGGTAGCATTGCTGTAAACATTCCCACCTTGAGTAGCATCATGACTTTGGCGAACACCGCACCCGACGCACCCAGCTCGGCCGCAGATGGCGAGCGATTCGGCGTGCATTGGTCTGTTGAGCAGACGCTCACGTTTATCAAAAATTGTTACGATCGCGATGCCTTGCTCGACACGCTTCTCGGATTTTCCCAGCGCTGCCTGAGCAACCGGATGGTGCTATTATTGGGCAAAAACCAGGCCAAACCCTATCGCCTGCAGGGCTGGCCGGAGCTGGACCCTCGATTTAGAGATCGCCAAACCCTGGTGGGCGTAAAGATTGACCTGGCCGAAGACGCCCCGTTTTTTGAAGACACGCCGGCCTCCGAAGAACAATTGAGCTACGCCGAGGCCAAGCGCCCCGAAGATATCGGCATTGGCCAACTTTTTGTCGAGCTGACCCTCTTCCCGCCCGAACGTGTCGTCTTTCAAACCGTACGCATTGGCGCCTTCCCGGCCATCGCCCTCTTTGGCGAGCCCCTCAAGGATGCCTCGGCCGACAAAAGAGAACAGCTTCAGACCTGCGCCCAGGCTGTCGGCGCGCAGCTCACCGAGATCCTACGGCTGACCCGCTCGGACGCGCTCCCCCCCGCGGAACAGCGCATCCCGGCGGCGCCGCTCGTCGACCCCGCGCCCCCGGCTGAGCAAGCTGCGCAGCCCGCGCTTGAAGCTCAAGAAGAGGCCCCAGATATCTTCGAGGAGGACGACCTGATCATCCCCGGCCTCGCCGTGGAGTCTTCGGTCTCCGAAGAAGTCTTCAAGGCCCCACCGAACCCCGGCGCCACCGCCTACGGCCTCCCTTTTGCGGACAAGCCAGGGCAACCGAAATCGGCGGCGGCGGCAACCTCGTTTGGCCTTCCGTTTATCGACGCAAAGATTCCAGATGAACTCGACCCTCCGCGCTTCTCAGCTCCCGAGAGTGTCGTCGAAGAGACGAGTGAGCCAGGCGCGGACGCATCGCCCGTGGTCGGGCGCGAGGTTAGCGAAGTTAGCGAGCTTAGCGAAGCCAGTAGTGTCAGCGAAATTAGCGAGCTTAGCGAAGCCAGTGAGGTTAGCGAAGTTAGCGAACTCAGCGATTCGATCTTCGAGCCGCAAGACGATATCTCACGCGAGGCGAATCCCTTCGCGGAGCGCCCCCCCAGCGCCCTCTTGAGCCCGCCAAAATCAAGCACCATGGAAGGTGGGTTCACCGTCGATCACTTCGCGCCACCCGCCGATGATGCCGACGACCAGGACACCCCGGCGGAGGCGGTCGAAACCCCGGCGGAGCCCGAGGTCGCCCCGGCAAAAGACGCGAAGCCGACGCGCGGCTCTGGCGCGCCGAAGGCCCAGATCCTGCGGCATATTTCCCTCAAGCACGGACGTAAAACCGGCGCGCAGCGTGCGTCACTCGGTGCCGCCTCGTCGTCGCAGCCGTTATTCGCTGAGGAGTCGTCATTTGGGCTTGAGCGGTCGGTTTCTTCTGAACCTTCGCTCGCTCAAGAGCCGTCTTTTGCGCCCGAACCATCGCTCGCTGACGAGCCCTCATTTGCGCCTGAGCCATCGCTCGCGTCGTCCGAACTCGCGCCTTCCGAAGATGCCTTCGCGGACTTCCCGGGCGCGGTAAAGGTCGATCGCTATCAATATACGGTGCCGACCCTGCCGCCGGTCGAAGCGCACGGCCCGATGCTCGCCGAGCTCGCGTCAATGGGAGCGCAAGGCGCTGAAATCGCGCGCAAATTCCTGACAAACACCAGCATTGAAGTGCGCTTTTACGCGACCTATCTCTTCAGCAAACTCCCGGCGGAGCAGGCCGTTGAGCCCTTGCTCGAGCGCCTCTTCGACCGAGACCAACAGACCCGAGAATGCGCGAGGAATATCATCCTCGCCCATTATCACCACACCCGTCGGCGCGGGGAAAACTGGCTCGACACCCAACTTCGCCCCTTCCTGCACGCCACCCTGGCGAGCGAAGGCGAGGAGTTGCGCACCGAGGTCGCCGCTGGCCTGCTCGGCGCGGTACGCGACGCTCAATCGGTCGACATCTTAATCGAGAGCCTCGACCGCTTTCAGGGGCGCACCCAGGAAAGCATTCAGCGCGCATTGCAGACCATCACCTACCTGGACCTGGGACCCTACGCGATCGAGTGGAATAGCTGGCGTGGGAGTAACCCCCGCGGCCTCAAGACCAACGCTCAGGAGCGCGGCGAGTGGATCGTCGACGCGCTAAACGCCCCATCGCTCGAGATTCGTGAGATGGTGTATGAAGAGATTTCGCGCTTCCAGCGCCTCGACCTAAATTACCACCCGGAGCAGCCCGAGAAGCTGCGCATCCGCGCTCAAGAAGATATGCAGCATTGGCTGACGCTCTACCCGCCCGAATGATCAGGCTCGCTCCCGAATATAGATAATCCCACGGTCGGCATCCAAGGTGATCAAATCACCGGTGTTAATCCGCTCGGTCGCCCCCTGGGCATTGACCACCGTGGGGATTTGGTATTCGCGCGCCACGATACACGCGTGGCTCAGCGGCCCGCCCAGGCTCGTCACGATGCCCGCGGCGATCAGAAATAACGGCGTCCAGCCAATGTCGGCGTAGGGCGCCACGAGAATCTCACCCGGCTCAAGATACGCGTCTTTATTGGGGTCTCGAATAATCCGCGCGCGCCCCGTCACGCGCCCAGCGCTTCCGGGGAGCCCGCGGATTTCGTCGAGGCTCTGGGCGTGGACAGGCGCTCGAGGGTCCGAAGCCTCGAACTTGTGCGCGTCTTGGATGCGCTGCCCCGTCGCGACAAAGGTATCCGGCGGGTCGGGAAGCGCGGCGTTCGCCTCGTGCATCGCACGCGCGACCAAAACGCGAATCGCGAGATCGGTCGCGCTGCTCATATTGTATAGCCAATTCTGCAGGTCCTCGACGCGCAGATAGAAGACGTCTTCGGGCTGTCGGATCGCCTCCTGAAGCACCAGGCGCCGCCCGCACTCCAGAAAATAGCGCCGATAGATATCCAACGAGTCGACCACCCGCGCGCGCATCACCTCGCGCTGGCGAGCCTGGGCGCGCGTCAGGCGCAACAGCCCGCGGAATACGCCCGAGATCCCGGCCGGGAAAAACCGCTCAACCTCAGCGCGCACTTGCGCGCGCGCCTGCGCTCTGACCCGCTCTAACTCGCGCGCGCTGGGCAGGCGCGGCGCGCGAATATAGCCGGCGATGACCTCGAATAGGAACCCGGCGTCCTCGCGCCAGCGGGGCGTGGCGAGCTCCGCCTCGCGGGGGGCGCGGTGGCCATGCAGCTGGCGAAACCTGGCGAACGCAGCCAAAAAACCATCGACATCGTCGTGGCCCTTCAACCCCCGGAGAACCCCCAAGACCTCACCGGGCGCGTGGTCGGTGATGGCATTGCGCAGCCGGTGCGAACGCCGCGCCAGCCGCCCCAACTCCATCAGGTCATACCCCGCCTGAGCGCTCTCAACGTCGAGCGCCCCCAATAGGGTTTGCTCCTGCCCCGCGCTCTCCTCCCCGGCCCACAGGCGCATCGCCTCGCGCATCAAGACATAGCTCATCAGGAAATTCGAACTGCACGCCAGCATCACCAACCCGGTGCGCGCAAATACCCGGTCAATCTCATCGAGCTTGTCGCGAAACTCAAGGTGACTTAATTGGCTTAAATCCTGCTCAAAATACTGGTCTCGCCAATCCTTAAAATGCCGACTCCAAAACGGCGCGACCAGCGGCGTAGTAAGCTGGGAGGCCGCGATCTTTAGCGCGGTCCTGGGCAGCCGGAAGAGAAACTCGCGCGAGTCGCGTTGCTCATAATTTCCGTCGAGCGCCGCGATATCTCCCCCGCCCGCCATCTCGAAGAGGGTCTGCGGTTTCAGCAGCGGGATCGCGCTGGCGATGCTCATAAATTGGGATAGGTTCAGGTAAATGCGACCCCGAAAAGCGCCGACGAGCTCGTAGTCCTCGGGCACCTCGAGCCCCAGGGAGCCAAAGGCGCGCTCAAACCCCAGACGACTAAAGCCCCGAATAATGCTCCAGGTCAGCGGCGTCGCCACCCCGGGCAGCGCCTCGCCGACATTGACATTGGTCCACACCGCCGCGACCGGCGCCGGCGCCGCCCCGGCCGGCTTGGCCGAAGTCGTAATCGGGCGCGCCTGCAATAGATATAGGGTTGGCCGGATTCCGTGCGCACTCTCGGCCCGCGCCGACGACGCCGAGACCGCCCGCGGCGCATACGCCCACTCGATATCCATGGGCTCCGCGAAGGTATATTCGAGCTGGCGCGCGCAGGCCGCCAGCTCCTTAAGCTGCCCCTCATCGAGCAGCGGCTTCGCCGTGGCCTCATCACCCGCCCCGTCTCCGGACTCATAGCCCTCGACATAACCACTGGACTTTTCCAGGTAATAGGTCTGCGCCGAACCCCCTTCCACCACCTGCAAGCCCATGCCTTTGGCGGCGTTCACCACGATCTGCTCAGCCTCGGCCGACAGCGGGTTCTGGCTAAACATCACCCCGGCACAGCCCGGCGCGATCATGCGCTGAATCACCACGGCCATCGAGCGCGGCTTGCCCCCCAGGGTGAGCCCGTCACTGTAGAGCATCGCCCCCGTCTCATAGAGGCTCGCCCATACCTCGCGCAGCGCCCCGAAGATCTCGTCGCGCGTCTGAACCCCCAGGACGGTCTTCTGCTGCCCGGCGAAACTATGGCCGGCAGCGTCTTCGTCGAGCGCCGAGGAGCGCACCGCCCAGCCGAGCGAATCCGCCGACGCCGGCCACCCGGGCTCAATGGCGCGCATCTGCGCGTCGACCTCGGCCACAAGCTCCTCGCTCAGCTCGAATCCCAATAACTTCTCGCGCAATTCGTCGAGGGACTCGACCCGATGGACACAGCACGCCAGCGCCTGCTCGAAGGCGTCGCTTAAAATGCAAAACGCCGGCGGCACATCGAACCCCTGGCGCACCAGCAGGTGCAGACCGTTCGCCTTGCCACCGGCACGCGCTGCCGGCCAGATCGCCCCGCCCACGCGCGCGCTATAGCGAAAATCCTGCGCACCGGGCGGCATGATTTCGTCGTGTTCCTTCGGATTCATTCGCGCCGGGCCTCGCATGGGGCTTCCTAATTTTTAGCCAAGATTATTCAGCCGGAGGTGCCGTCCCTTCAAGATACAGAAGCACCAGATTCTCCACGACCTCGCGCGCCGGAATATCATCCAGCACGCCGTGCACCACATATTCCTGAATCACCCGCTCCACCATGCCGATGGTCATATAGGCCAGGACGCGGTTATTTCGCCGAGCGATAAGCCCACGATCGAAGAGGATCGCGTTGAAGCTGCTGAGCATCGCGCCCAGGGTCTCGTAGAACTCGCGGATCATCTCCTTAAATTCTTTGGACACGGTGAGGGCTTCGCGAAAGAAGATCTGAGTGTGCTCGGGGTTCTCCGTGAGCACGTCGGTCAGCATCAACCCGACGCGAGTCAGGTCGCCGCGCAATGCCTCACGGGTGTCGAGATCAGACGGCTCCCAATCCGCGATCGTCCCCACCACCATCGCCAAGAAGTCGTTTAAAATCTCGCCGAACAGCGGCTCTTTCCCCTCGAAATACAGGTAGAAAGTGCCCTGAGCGACGCCGACTTCCTTGACGATCTGGGAGACCTTAGCCGCATGATACCCATGCTTGGCAAAGATATGTACACCCGCCGCCTTGATCTCGTCGCGCCGGTCTTCGCGTCGTTGCTCGCGCCGGCTGAGTTTTTCGTCATTTGCAGTCATACGTATTCTGGATGCCGAATTATCTTAAATTTCAAGCAAATATGGACAATATTGCGCCCATTTCTCGGGGCAAATACACCGCGGAAGTATGCCGCTTTCCCTGCAGAACGCAAATAAATCGCTCGCCCCTCAAAGCTAGGCACTCGTGGGTCTTTCCCCATACTTTCAGGGGCGAGCGCGGCCTCAGCAGGCCAGACTTCAGGGGCAAGCGATTCACGAAGGGGTCAGTCTTTGGGCGTGCGCAGCAAGTCGACAAAAGCCTTCCCCATCCCCAATAGCTGCCCGCCAAGCACCGAGTGAAAGAGACGCGTCATCGCCCCATATTTTCCGTGATAGGGGAACCAGACCGCCTCGCTATCGAAGCGCCCGCTCGAGATCATCACCGCCTTGGCGTGCATAAAGGTCAGCAGACCCTCGTCGCCGTGGTAGCGCCCGAAGCCGCTAGACTTCACGCCGCCAAAGGGCAACTTCGGATTGCCCACCGACTGCACCAGGTCGTTGATGCCGACCTGCCCGCACTCCATCTGCGACGCGATGCGCCGCCCCTTGTCGATATCCGAGGTCCACACCGACCCGGTCAGCCCGTATTGGTGGTCATTGGCCAGGCGAACCGCCTCCTCTTCGCTGGCCACCTTGATGACCGGCAGCACCGGGCCGAAGGTCTCTTCGCGGTAGATCAACATCTCGGGGTCCACGCCGGTGACCAGCGTCGGCGAAAAGAACATGCCTGGGCGGTCGATGCGCTCGCCGCCGCACACGATATTGGCGCCGGCCTTCTTGGCCTCGGCCAGGTGCTCCTCGATCGTCTTGAGCTGCGGGGCGAAGGTGATCGCGCCCATGTCGACGTCCTGGGTATCGCCGACCACGATCGCCTCCATTTCGGCGCGCAATAATTCGACGAATTCGTCGTGCACCGACTCGACCACAAAGAGGCGCTCCACCGAGGTGCACATCTGCCCGCCGTTGACCAGCGCGCCCCACATCGCGCCCTTGGCGGCGCGTTTGAGGTTCGCGTCGGCGCACACGATCATCGCGTCCTTGCCGCCCAACTCCAGCTCCACCGGGATCGGCTTCTTCGACGCCGCGGCCATTACCTTTCGGCCCGTGTTGACCGACCCGGTGAAGAAGACCATGTCGATATCGGCCTCGACCAGCGCCGCGCCGGTGCTGCCATCGCCCTGCACCACTTCAATGACGCCCCGGGGAACCTTCGCTTCCTCGCAGAGTTCGCGGATCAGCTCACCGGTCAGCGGCGTGACCTCCGAGGGTTTAAGCACAACCGTATTGCCGCCGATAATCGCCGAAATCACCGGCACCATCGACAACTGAAATGGGAAGTTCCACGGCGCGATCACGCCGATGACGCCCATCGGAAAATACTCGATATGCGCCTTTTTGCCCGGAAAGAGCATCCCCGGCCAGACCTTCTCAGTCTTGAGAATCTTCTCGGCGTTGCGCCGATAATGGTCGATAAATAGCGGCACCACCAGCATCTCGGTCATCAGCGCGTCCAGCAGCGCCTTGCCCGTATCCTCGCTGATCCGACGCGCGAACTCCTCGCCGCGCCGGTCAATAATCGCGCGCATCCGCTCGAGCACCTCGAAGCGCTCGTCCATCGTGCGGTTTCGCCAGGCCACCGACGCCTCGCGCGCCCGCGCCACCGCCTCATTGACCTGCTCGGGGGTGCTGATCTCGAACTCCCCCAACACCTCCCCGGTGACGGGACTGGTCTTCCTAATTACACTCATCTTATCTCCATTCGATTGATGCGCCGCCACTGCGAAATTATTGGCCTATCAATAGCATAAGTCGGGGTGGCAAAAAATGTTACGCCAAAGCTAGTCACAAGCGCCCGGAAGTCCCGAGATTTCGGGGCGAACCGAGTTTTTTGCACTCATCGCTTGACTCCGAGGCTTCGCGGCTTATGTTCCCTGCACGTCGCACCTGGAACTAACAATTTACCCACACTGAATGGAGAAAATGAATGGGTCATTACGGCGAACACAAACTTCCTGAGCTTCCCTACGCATACGACGCACTTGAGCCCTTTATCGACGAGCAAACGATGCGTTTGCACCACGATATCCATCATAACGGCTACGTGAATGGGTTGAATAAGGCCGAGGCCGACCTGGCTGCGGCGCGTGAATCCGGCGATTTCTCGAAGATTGCCGATATCCAGCGCCGCCTGGCGTTCCACGGCTCGGGCCACGTCAATCACACGCTCTTCTGGCGCAATATGTGCCCCCCGGGAGACTATAAAGATCCCTCCGGCGACCTCGCCAAGCAGATCGAAAAAGACTTCGGCAGCCTTGAGAACCTCAAAGCCCAATTCGCCGCCGCCGCTAAAACGGTCGAAGGCAACGGGTGGGGATTCCTGGTCTGGAGCCCCGAAGGCGGCTACCTCACGACCGTGGCGGCTGAGAACCACCAGAAGAACTTCGTTAACAACCAGATCCCCCTGCTCGTCCTCGACGTGTGGGAGCATGCTTATTACCTGAAATACCAGAATAAGCGCGGCGATTATGTTGAGAACTTCTTCAAAATCGTGAACTGGGAGAACGTCGCGCAGAACTTCGCGAACGCAAAAGCCTATAACTTTCCCAAGAAATAATAGGCCCTCCTAGCGAGCATTTGCGCTCAATAAAAAGCCCCGCCACGTTCGCACACGTGGCGGGGCTTTTTATCTTGGGACGCTCAGCGGCCCCTATTTGCTCTGGCGTCTATTCGGCCGCCACTGGCAACCCCGGCGCCCCCTCGGCCGGCTCGTCCTTCTGCGCTGCCCCCGCCTCAAAAGCCAACAGCATCCCCGCCGCGCTCATCAGGCGCACCACGTACAGGTCGCCGTAGTGCAGGTTCTCGCGGAAATACTCCACATTCTCGCGCGGCGCGCTGCGCACAAGGTGCTCAAGATAGGCGTAATGCGTCGCCGGCTCCTCGACCGCCGCGACCAACGCCCGGGTCTGGGCGTCGTCCTTAACCCGCAGCAGCAGCAGCGCAGCCAACGCGTTCTCCTTTTCCTCGCCGGCCCCGGCGAGGGCGCTGAGTGGCTCAAGAAGATGCTCCAGGACCTTATTTTGAGCGTCGTTGTCGACCACATCCCTCAGCAGCGCCAACGTCTCCAGGCGCCCTTCCTTCTCGCCGAGCTTCGCCGCCAGGTCTTTGGCCCATTGCTTCGGATAGTGGGTCGCCAACTCCTCGGCCAAAAGCCGGCGCGTCGCGAAATCGCTCTGCGCCATAATCTCCATAAACGCCGACGCCTCGGCGAATTTATGGCCCGCGTAGAAATCAACCGCCACGTCGCGCACTTCGGGGCGCGCATCCTGCATCGCAATCTTGAGCGTAATGGCCGCGTCTTCGGACGGATTCGCGCTCAGCGCTTCGAGCACCTCGATGGCTTCGGCGACGCTGGCGTTCTCCAGATAGGACTGCGCCTGGACCAGCAAGTCGGTATTGCCATTTGCCACCAGCCCCAGCGTTGCCGCGCGGACCAACGCCTTATCGATGCGCTCGGGCACGACCAGAAGGCCGGTCGAGCCTATCTGAGTCGAGTCGACGATCGCCTGAAAACTATCGCTCGCCGCGGCCACCCGCGCGCGCCCCAGGATCTCGGCCGCCGCCAGGCGTTTGGCCCGCGGCGCCTTCGGATCGCTCAGCGCCGCCAACATCGGCTGCGCCCGCTCCTCCTCGCCCGCCTCCACCAACGCACGCAGCGCCATCGCCCCGAGCACCGGGTCCGAGTCATCGATAAATTGACCGATCTCGGGGAACAGCGTGTTCTGCAGGTAGGTCGTTTTTTTCTGCGCCTGAGCCTGGCGCAGCCGGCTCAGCGGCCCCTGCTCAAACGCCACCCGGCGCAGCTTCGGGTCGCTGCTATTAAGAGCGCGCCCGGTCAGCACCCGCCGAAGTTGGGCGGAGCCGTACTCCGAGACCGCCTCCAGGATCGCCATCTTCTCGGGCGACTTGGCCTCATTAAAACTGCGCACCGCCACGCGCCGAATATCTTTATAATCATTGGCCAATAAAACACGCAGCGCGGCGACCCGCACCATCGGCGACGGGCTGCTCTCCACCAACGCCTCGGCGTGATGATTGAGCGCCGGGTTCCCGATGATCTCGAGCACCCGCAGCGTCTCCGCCTGCACGTAGGGGTCGGAGGAGAAACCAATGCCCGTGCTCAACACGGTGTCGACCTCGCGCCGCTCGGCTTCACCGAACGTCTTCGGGTCGCAACTCAAGGCGCCGATGCACAGGATGAGCAGACAACACACCACCAGACAGCGCCGCGCGCCCCCCGCCCACAGCCGTGCCTTCATTCGTATATTGGGCGCCAATTGAGTCATCCTTTCTCCCCAGCGGCGTCGCCCGGCGCGTCGGCTGCCTTCTCACGGTATTTCTCCGTCCAACGAATCATCCGGCGCAAGATGTCCGCCCACGGCTCTTCGTTCAAAATCTCGTGATAGAGCTTCGGGTAGATCTCCAGCTCGCGCTCGTCGCTGCCCATCTTATGAAAGACCTCCTCGGCCGCCTTCACGTCGACCAGGCGGTCGGTGCCGGCCAGCAAGAAGAGGAACGGTTGGGTCAGCGTATTCGCGCGCTTCATCAGCTCTTCCTGGGCGCTTAACACCTCGGTAAACCAGCGCGCCGACACGACCGACAGCCCCAGCGGATCGGCCTTATAGCCGTCCGTAACTTCCTTGAGGTGGCTGACCCACTCCGCGTCAATGCCGTTGGGCAGCGTGAGCGACGGCCAGATATCGCTCATCAATCGTCCGGCCGCCGCCTTGATCGGGTTGACCTTGACCGCCAATTTGCAGGCCGGGCTGCTGACCACAAACCCGCTGACATCCTTGGGCTGCGTGAGCGCATAGCTCAACACGATCAACCCGCCGTTGGAATGCCCAAAGCTAAAGAGCTTCTGCGCCGGCCACTGCGCCCGGGCATGCATAATAAGCAGCTCATAGTCGCGCACATAGTCGGAGAATGACTTCACGTGCGCGCGCTTTCCGCCGCTTCGTCCATGCCCGCGCGCGTCGATCGCCATCACCGCATAGCCCGCCCGACACAACGCCCCGGCCACGTGCTCATAGCGCGCCGAGTGCTCCCCAAACCCATGCATCAGCGCGATGACCCCGCGCGTCGGCCCGCCCTCGGGCGCCCAGGATTGCCAGAAAAGATGCACATCATCGAAGCTATTCCAGAAGCCCTCGGCGCGCGTGATAGGCTCGTCTTCCTCGAGCGCGTGCGCCGGCGCGAGCCCCGAAAAATCGAGCGCATCAATCTGCGCATCGGACAAAAAACTCGCCTCACCGCTCACCTTGTCAGCACTCAAGAGCATTCCTCATCGCTTAGTTGGTTATCTCAGGGGCGCGCATAGTCTACCCAATCAACGCGCGCCACGCATCGGATATTTTTGAAAGAATCGTAGCTCGCCCGGAGTTTAGCCCAGTGAGCGATAAACGTGAAGCAGCGCGCGGGCCACGCGCGCGCCGCCCGCCCCTACGCCCGGTAATTAAGCAACTTCTCCACAAACGCGCGGCTGGTCTCCAGCGGGCGCGCCGACTCCTCGGGGGTCAGCGAGAAGATAAGCTTCATCTCCTCGGTCAGGCGCAGCCGGCCGCGGGTCTCGTGGATAAACGCGACGACCTTCTCGGGCGCGAGGCTCGTGCGCGGGTCGAGCTCGATGCTGATGGCGCTCGGCCCGCAGTCAAAGCGCGTGGCGCTGAGCTGGCGACACGCCGCCTTGATCGCGATGACGTCGCGCAGGTTGCGCACCTCTTCGGGCGGCTTGCCGAACCGGTCCACCAACTCGTCGAACACATCGAAGAGCTCGTCGCGCGTGCGCGCCAGCGAGAAGCGCTTGTAGAACATCAGGCGCAGCGACGTCGCCTCGATATACGACGACGGGATAAACGCCTCGACCGGCATATTGACCTCCGGCTCGATGTCCTGGTCCCCGTCCAGCCCGCGCATCTCGTTGATCGTCTCCTCCAAAAGCTCGGTATACAGGTCCAACCCGACCGCCTGCACATGCCCCGACTGGCTGTCGCCGAGCAGGCTGCCCGCCCCGCGAATCTCCAGGTCATAGGTCGCGACCTGGAACCCGCTGCCCAACTCGGTGTGCGTCTGAATCACCTCCAGGCGCGCCTGGGCATCCTTGGGGAGCAGGCGATTCGGCGGAATAAGCAGATACGCGAACGCGCGCTCCGACCCGCGCCCGACCCGCCCGCGCAACTGATACAGTTGGCTTAGGCCGAACAGGTCGCAGCGGTCGATGATGATGGTATTCGCGTTCGGGATATCCAGCCCGCTCTCGATGATCGCGGTGCTCACCAACACATTCGTCTCGCCCTCGATATACGAGAGCATCACATCCTCCAGCGCGGTCTCCGACATCTGCCCGTGCCCCACCGAGATCCGGGCCTCCGGCACCAGCTCGCCGATGCGCTCGGCCAGCGCGTCGATGGTCTTGACGCGGTTATGCACCACGAAGACCTGCCCGCCGCGCGAGATCTCGCGCATGATCGCCTCGCGCAAAATCCCGTCGGACAACTTCGCCACGTGCGTGCGCACCGCCAGCCGGTTGTGCGGGGGCGTGGCGATGATCGACAGGTCCCGGATCCCCAGCAGGCTCATCTGCAGGGTGCGCGGGATCGGCGTGGCGCTCAGCGTCAGCACGTCGATGTTGGTGCGCATCTTCTTGATCTTATCTTTGTGCGTCACCCCGAAGCGCTGCTCCTCGTCGACGATCAGCAGGCCGAGGTCGCGAAAATTCACATTATCCGACAGCAGGCGGTGGGTGCCGATGAGGATGTCGACCTTGCCGTCGGCCGTGTCGGCCATGATCTCCTTGGCCTCCTTGGGCGTGCGAAAACGGCTGATGGCCTCGACCCGCGCGCCGAATTTCTCGCAGCGCTTTCGAAACGAGATCCGGTGCTGCTCGCACAGGATCGTCGTCGGCACCAGCACCGCCACCTGCTTGCCATCCATCACCGCCTTCATCGCCGCGCGGATCGCCACCTCGGTCTTGCCAAAGCCGACGTCCCCGCAGACCAGCCGGTCCATGGGGCGCTTGCCCTGCATATCCGAGAGGGTGTCGCGAATCGCGCGCGCCTGGTCCGGGGTCTCCTCAAAGGGGAAGTCCTCCTCGAACTCGCGATAATAATCGTCCGGGGCCGAGAACCGGTACCCGCGCGCCAGGTCACGCTGGGCGTACAGGCGCAAAAGATCGCCGGCGATCTCGCGAATCTGCTCCTTGACCCGATCTTTGGTGCGCTCCCAACTCGACCCGCCCATCTTATCGAGGCGCAGCGAATCCGAGGCGCTGCCGATATATTTTTGCACCTTCCCCAGCCGGTGCACCGGGATGTAGAGCTTCGCCCCGTCGGCGTACTCAAGGTGCAGGAAGTCCGCGTTTATTTCGGCCACTTCGAGGTTGACCAGGCCGTGGTATTTACCGATGCCGAAGTCGACGTGCACCACATAATCACCCGGCTTGAGATCCCTAAAATGGGTGATCTCAGCGTGCTCGGTGATCGACTTGGTCTCACGGGTCGCCACGCGTTTCCCGAAGACCTCCTCGCCCGAGATAAGACATAGCCCCAGGTGCTCGGAGCGAAATCCCGCCGAAATCGTGGCCTTATAGACCTCAATGAGCCCCGCCGGCGGCGGCACCGGCTCGCCGACGTCGATCGGCGGCTCCATCTCCATGGCGTCCTCGCCGTAGCTCTTGAGCAACGAGACCAGCCGGTCGACCTGACCCGCGGTGCGGCAGGCAAAACAGATGCGCCCGTAATTTTGCTTCCACTGCTGCAGCTGCTCGACCAGCGCCTCGATGGTCGCCTGCACCCCGCGATTCTCTTTGCGAAGGCGCACCACATCGGTATTCGGGCGCGCCGAGAACACGAACGAATCCTCGCGCCGGGCCAGGGCAAACGCCATCTCTTCGGTCGCCTTCGGCGTCTTCGCCCGGTGCATCGCCACGCGGCGAAACTCCAGGCGCTCCGTGCGCCCCTCGACCCACCCGAGCATCTCGGGCGCCTCGCGATAATATTGGTCCACCGGGAAGACCAACTCCCCCTTCTCGATCTCGCGGGCGTATTCAGCGCGCTGGTTCTCGATCAGATTCTGCGCCTCCTGCAGCGCCGCCTCCGGCTCGACCAACACCACCAGAGCGTTCTCGGGGATATAGTCGAGCAGGTCATTTACCTCGGCGTGCAGCGCGGGCAAGAGCGCGTCGATCCCGATAAAATGCAGGCCCGCCTCGAGATCCATGGTGATCTCGCGCACCTTGCGGCTCGAATACCCCAGGCTCTCGGCCAACGCGCGCAGCCGGCCGCGCGAGTCGCGCACCAGCTGCTCATCGAGGATCTCCTGGCGCGCGGGGATGATCTCGACGCTCAGATGCTCCTCAACGGTGCGCTGGGTCTCCGGGTTGAAGCTGCGGATCTCGTTCACCTCGTCGCCCCAGCGCTCCACGCGCATCGGATAGGCGCTGGCGGGCACGAAGATATCGATAATATCGCCACGAATCGCGAAGGTGCCCGGGTCCTCGACCACCGCCACCTCGCCGTAGCCGCTATTGGCCAGATAGACCCGAAGATCCTCGTTGGCCATCTCGTCGCCCAGCTCGTAGCGGCGCGTAAACGCGCGCATCGACTCGCGCCCGATGGTCTTTCGCAGCGCCGCCGCCACCGGCGCCACCGTATAGCGCGGCGGGTGCTCCCCGCCCAGAAGATGCAGCACCCCCAGGCGTTGCATCATCAGCTTTCGCTCCGGCGAGGCGCTGTGGTACGGGCCGATGTCGAAGTCGGGATAATGGACGACCTGGTCCAACAACCCCTCGTAGGGCTCGCTGTCGCTGAGCACGAAGACCCCGAGGTCGTCAGCCAATTCGCGCGCGTCGCCCTCCGACGCGCTTAAGATCACCAGCGGCCGATGAATCCGATGGCTCAAATCTGCCAGGATGCACGCGCGCAGCGCCCCGCTCGCCCCGCTTATCTGCAGGTGCGCGGGCCCCGCGTCCTCGCCATCCACGCCCAGGCGCTCCATCAGATCGTCGATCGGGTAGCGCCCTTCGAAGTCGGGCTCCAGGCGCGACTGCTCCTGCTGCTGTTGGGCCTCTTTGATCTCAAGCTGCTGCGCGTCTGCCTCGGTGGCCATCGTCTTCCCCGCTAAGAGTGCGTCTGACATGGTGAGCTGTTCGGGATAATCACTGCTATTTTCGCTGCTCATGAGGCCTTCCGCGTTATCACTAAGAGAATTCGGCCGACCCCAAAAAAGAGCGGGCCCGAACAGTTGCCGTTCGGAATAATCACCGGCTCAATGGCTGTCAATCAGGCGAGCGCCTCCCGGCGCCGGCGACCACCATTTGAGAAAGCACGAAGCCCACACGCTATTCCTCCACCCCCGGCCTACTTCTTGCAATTCCCTATATCCTCGATGTCTTTGGGCACTTCGATACGCTCATCGCTCGACTTGGCGGCGCCGAATCTCGCACACAGACTTCTGACCGGGTCTTCTTGATTCACCTCAAACACTGCGGTATATTTCGGCAAGGCCATGATCCAAAGTTTGATATGGTAACTCCTCTGGGTTATGTTGACCCGTCCTAACCGACACCGGCTTGATTATGAATGACATGGATAAAACACAGCTTAGCTTCGAAGCGTTGAAGGCGGCGTTCGCGAATTTCCACCAGGATGATTCCGGTGTGGCGATGACCGAATATATCATCGTCTTTACCCTGATCAGCTTCGGGGCCACGATCGCGTTGATCGGGACCGCTGTTTATATCAAGGCGTACCGAGACTTCTTGGTATGGTGGTTGGGACATCCTGCGGTTTGACTCCGGGGTCGGCAGTCCCGGTGTTGCGACACAATGTCACACACCAAAAACTGCCAGATTCCAAACTTCAGGAAAATTTAGGTCCCTGAAGATGTTTTTCGCAGATAGTTTAGTTTTTTTATCAAAGTTGGATCGGAAGTTGCTTTATTTGTTTCGTGTAATGAGGACAGTCGCGTAGATGCGCTGCCTGAGAAACGAAAACCCAAATCGACCTGATTTATAGACTTTCGCGAGTCGGGGCCAGGTCATCAATCCCTCGAAAGGAGAGCAAAATGAACAATTTCAAAGACATGTTGGTCGCGTTCAATAACGATGAAGACGGTGCCACCTCGACCGAGTACATCATCCTCCTCATCCTGATCGCCTGCTTCGTCATCGCGATCGTCAAAGTGTTCGGTACCACGATCAGCTCGAAATTCTCCACCGCCAACAGCGCGGTCAAAGGTAAGGTCACGTTCTAAGACCTTCCTCGGAGCGTAGCGCGCACCCCGTTGGGCGCTGCGACCCGGAGTTTCAGGCAACTGAAATGCGCATCGAGGCCTGACCCGGCGTTTAAGCCAGGTCAGGCCTTTTTGTTTATTGATTTTCCTGCGCCAATTTTTGATATTTGGGCTACGTCATTTTCCACGTCGAATTTCTTTACTGATGCTGTTGGAAGTCGCTATGAACTCACCGCGCGTTTGTCGGCAAATCTCCCCCCGGGCACTCCTGCTGCTGAGCCTGCTGTTGATTGGACTTGGGAGCCCCACACTCGCGGCCGCCGGAGAGCCCGACCGAACCGAGAGGACGGCCCAGGACTCGGGCGGCTCGACCGGACAATCCATCACCACGCGCGCCCAGGGCAAGCGGGGAACACGCCCGAAGTCCAGCCAAAGACGCCGCAGCACCCGAAGCGGGGCGAAGACCCGCAAACGCGCGCCCCGCCAGGTCACCGTGCCGGTGGAACTCGGCGTCGGCCCCGCATTCTTTGCCTTCTCAAACCCCATCAGCGGCGGCGAGGTCCTCGGCGGCCCGCTCACCGAAGGGCAGATGTTTCACTACGGTTTGCGCATCGATATTGCGGCGATTATCACCTACGATTTCGTGCGCAAATACCCGCGCCTCGTCCCGCGCAAATACCGCTCGATGTTCAAGCCAGGCAGTGAGTTTCGCTACACCCCGGGCATCCTCGCCCTCATCCCGCGCGACATCATCATCTCGCCAAAGCTCAATGACACGGGCGTCTACGGCGCGAATTGGCAGCTGCTGGGTATCGGAATTGACCTGCTCAGCTCGCCCAAGGCGAACCTGAACGTGGGCGCCGGGCTGCTGGCGACCTACGCGTATATCGACTCGGACTTGCCGAATACCTCCACGCACTTCCTGCGCCCGGGGGCGTCGGTTGGGTTGTCGGCCGGCGCGATGCTCACCGACACCATTGGGCTGCGCCTCGGGTGGAACTCCAACTTCTATATTCCCCAGGAGATCGGCGGCGGAATCCTCGACATGGGCGAAGGAGACCGCTCGTTGTGGCATATCGGCGAGGCATATCTTCAGTTGCGCGTGCGCTTCCCCTACACCACGACCCTCTGAGTCGCCGACGGGCAGCGCGCGGTTTAAGCGCCCACCGCGCGCTGCACCTCCGCCAGCAGCTGCGCGGTCGAATAGTCACCCTTCTCTAGTATCAGCTCGACCTGGGCTCCCAAGCGCTCACGCTCCTCGGCGGTCAACACCGCGGCGGACACAATCACCACCGGGATCTCAGCCCACTCGGAGTGCGCCTTTAGCCGCTTGAGCATCTCGAAACCGTCCATATTCGGCATCATAATGTCGAGCAAGATCACCCCGGGCCGCAGCCCCTCCTCGAGCAGTTTGATCCCCTGAACCCCATCGGAGGCGCTGCGCAAATCCCAGCCCTCTCGCTCAATCGTGCGCGTCATCATCTCCCGGGTGATCGGGTCATCCTCGACCAACATCACCGGCTGTTTCAGAATCCGGCGCGAGTACCGATTCAGCACCTTAATCAACTTCTGGCGGTCCACCGGTTTGACAAGATAGTCGGCCGCGCCCAGCGAGAAGCCGGCCTTCTTATCGTTGACGATGGTCACCATCACCACGGGAATCGCTTCGGTGTCCGGGTTTTGCTTAAGCCGGCTCAGCACGTCCCACCCGTCCATCTGCGACATCATCACGTCGAGGGTTATCACGTCGGGCTGCAGGTCGCGCGCCAGCTCCAGCCCCATCGCGCCGCTGGTGGCCGAGTACATCTGAAAACCCTCGCGCCCCAGAAATTCTCCCATCAATTGATGCACGACCGGGTCATCATCGATCACCAACACCGTCAGCCCGTCGTGCTCCTCGCGCGTCCGTTCGCTGGCGGTCGAGACCTCGGCCAGGCCAGTCGGGTCGCTGATGGGCTTCTCGAGCTGTATCGGCAGGTGCACGCGGAAGACCGTCCCCTCGCCGAGGGCGCTCTCCACGGTGATCACGCCGCCCATCATCTCGATAAAGCGCTTCGAAATCGCAAGACCCAGCCCGGTGCCGCCGTAGAGTCGGGTCGTCGACACGTCGGCCTGCTCGAAGGCGTCAAAGAGCTTGTCGACCTTCTCGGGGGCGATGCCAATCCCGTGGTCTTCGACCTCGAAGATACAATATTGAGTATCGTCGACCAGCTCCATCACCACGCCCAGGCGCACCTGACTCTGCGCCGCGAATTTGGCGGCGTTCGACAGCAGATTGAGCAAAATCTGGCGTAATTTCGTCGCGTCCGCCTGCACCATGCGCGGCGCCTGGGCGGTGTCGATGTGGAACTCGCTCCCCTTCTTCTCGATCACCGGCCGCACCGTCGAGGCGACCTCGTCGAGCAGCTCGTGCAGGTCGAGCTCCTCGACATAGATGTCCATATGGCCGGCCTCGATCTTCGAGATGTCCAGGATATCATTGATCAGATTGAGCAAATGCTTCCCGGCGACCCGGATCTTCTGCAGGTCCGGCACCAGCCCGTCTTGCCCCGAATCCTCGGCGTCTTCGCAGAGCAACTCACTATAGCCGATGATCGCGTTCAGGGGGGTGCGCAGCTCGTGGCTCATATTGGCCAAAAACGAGCTCTTGGCTTGATTCGCCTGAAGCGCCGCGTCGCGCGCCTCCTCGAGCGTGCGCTGGGCGAGCTGCAAATCACTGATATCGCGCATGACCACGACGAACCGGCCGTCCTGGCCAATCTCGCGCACCGAGACGTCGGCCGGGAAGACCGTGTTGTCCCCGCGCACAGCTTCGGTCACGTGGCGGTGCCAGGGATTGGCGCGGTTCCACTGCACGAAGGAATTCGCTTGCCGGTCGGTCTCGGCCCCGGGCGCCACCGGGGGCGCCGCGGACGGCACCAGCGTGTCGAGCCCGGCGCCCACCAGGGAGGCGCGGTCGCTGCGGTCAAAGACCTCCGCGGCCGCGTCGTTGACCACATCAATACGCCCGGCGTTATCCAACGTCACGATGGCATCGGGGGCGGCGAGCAAAATCGCTTCGGTCAACTCCTGCCGGGCCCGGATGCCGGCCAGCGCCCAATTTTTTAGGGATTCGTAGGCGAGGATCAAAAGCCCCACCACCACATAGAGCCCGCTCATCACGCTGGCCTGCCAGAGCAGCTGGGTATTGCCATCGAAGGCAACGGCCACCAAATCCCCTGCCGCCACCGCGCGGTAGAACAGAACCAGGTTAAGCATCGACGCCACCAGCCAGAACACCCCCGTGCGCAATCCGCACAACAGGACCGCCACGATCATGACGACCGCCTGCCACCAGACCGACTCGCTGCCAAACCCCAACCAGGCCACCGAATTGACCACGATAAAGGTATTGAGCGTGATCCAATGCCCCAACGCGCGCAGCGGCACGCCGAGCTTCATCCAAAATGGCGAGCCACCGATCAGCACGGTCTCGGCCAGCAACACCCCTACGACCACATGAGAGTCGGCCAGGTTATAGAGCACAAGCGAGTAGATCGGTCCCCAAGCGGACACGGCAAAGGCAAAGGCGATAATTACCTTTGCCCGAAACGCCATTTCGATATCTTCCAAAATATCGTCGGAGGCGAAATGCGACGTTAAGCGGTCCAATAGGCCCATTACAACTTATCCTGAGCGGGTTAGGCGAAGAAAACGCCGCCGGGATCTCCGGCGGCGATGCACGATTTAGACGGGGCGAACGCTATGTTTTTTGTCGATCGGGTCGACATGCTTTCCGGCGCTCATCTCCAGGCGCGCGATAAGCTCGTCGCGAAGCTCCTCTTTGGTCAGGACCTCGTCGACGATGAGCTCGCTGGCCAACCGATAGATGTCGATATCCTTCTCGTATTCGGCGCGAAGCTCCTCAACATACGCGGGCTGCTCATCTTCGGGGAGCGCCTGAATCTTGCGCGCATACACCGCGTTGATCGCCGCCTGGGGCCCCATCACCGCGATCATCGCCTCGGGGAGCGCGAGCGTCGCGTCGGGCTCAAAGCCCGGGCCGCAGAAGGCGTAGAGCCCTGCGCCGTAGGCTTTGCGCAGTACCACCGAGAATTTCGGCACCGTCGCCTGGCTCACCGCCGACACCATCTTCGCCCCGTGGCGAATGATCCCCTGCTGTTCCACGCGCGTGCCGATCATGAACCCGGGCACGTCGGCCAAAAAGATCAACGGGATCCCGAAGGCGTCGCACAGGTCGACGAAACGCGCGGCCTTATCGGCCGAGTCAACGAAGAGCACGCCGCCCTTATAGCGCGGCTGGCTGGCGACGATGCCCACCGGCTGCCCGTCGATATGGGCCAGGCAGGTGACCAATTCCTTGGCGAATTTCTCCTTAATCTCGACGAACTCGGAGTCGTCGACCAGGTGGCGGATGACCTTTTTCACATCGAAGGATTTGTTCTGGTTGATCGGGATGATCTCATCGAGGGTCTCCTTCTGCGGCTTCGGGGCGACCGGCTCGCGGCGCGGCGGCGTATCGCGGCAATAGGAGGGGAAGAACTCGAGATATCCGCGCGCCCAGGCGATCGCCTCCTGCTCGGTCTTCACCAGCACGTCGCCGCAACCGCTGGTCTTGCAATGCATACTCGCCCCGCCCATCTCCTCGAGCGTGACCTTCTCGCCGATGACCATCTCGGCCATGCGCGGCGAGCCCAGGTACATCGAGGCGTTGCCCTTGACCATGACGACGGCGTCGCAAAAAGCCGGGATATACGCGCCGCCTGCCGCCGACGGCCCGAAGAGCAGGCAGAGCTGGGGCACATAGCCCGACAGGCGCACCTGATTATAGAAGATCTTGCCGGCGCCGCGGCGCCCCGGGAACATCTCAAGCTGGTCGGTGATGCGCGCGCCGGCCGAGTCGATCAGGTAGAGCAGCGGAATGCGCAACTTCTCGACGCGCTCCTGCATGCGGATGATCTTCTCGACGGTGCGCCAGCCCCAGGAGCCTGCCTTGACCGTGGAGTCGTTGGCGATCACCGCCACCCGACGCCCGTTGATCTTGCCGATGCCGGTGACGACGCCG
Source organism: Bradymonas sediminis (assembly GCF_003258315.1). Taxonomy (GTDB): domain Bacteria; phylum Myxococcota_A; class Bradymonadia; order Bradymonadales; family Bradymonadaceae; genus Bradymonas; species Bradymonas sediminis. The sequence continues at coordinate 162,555 of NZ_CP030032.1, read as the reverse complement.
TCGGCCGGAAGATCGCCGGCGAGCACATTGGCCCAGCGCCCGTTCTCCAGCTTGAGGCCATCATCGAAGAGCAATTCGAGGCGCTCACGCACAAAGAGTTTGCCGCGCTCGGCGTTCTTCTCGTGGTATTTCTCCTTGCCACCGCGCTCGATCTCTTTGCGACGGTCAACAACTTCTTGGTCCAACTCGGAGAGGTTGGCGCTACGCTCAGCTTGCTCTGTCATGGCGATTCCTACGGATTAAAATTCGGATGATAGGGCTACGAATAGGGGCGAAATAGGCGCGGATAGGGCGCGTTATTTGCCCTGAAAATTTGGTTTTCGTTTTTCACGGAACGCGGCAAGTCCCTCGAGGCGGTCCTCGGTGGGCAGGGTGACCGCGTAGGCGCGCGACTCGATCTCGAGCCCGGTGTGCAGGTCGGTCTGCATGCCGGCGTCGATGGCGATCTTGGCCTGGGCCAGCGCGATCGGCGCGGAGTCGAGCATCTTTCGCCCGAGCGCGCGCGCCGCGTCCATCAATTCGGCCCGCGGCACCGACGCGGTGACCAGGCCGATCTCGAGGGCCTCGTCGCCGCTCAGGCGCGCGGCGGTGAAGATAAGTAATTTCGCCCGTGATGCCCCGACCAGACGGGCCAGGCGCTGGGTGCCGCCGGCGCCCGGGATAATCCCCAGGCGACACTCGGTCAGCCCCACTTTCGTCTCGGCCGCGACCACCCGAAAATCACAGGCCAGCGCGATCTCAAGCCCCCCGCCAAAGGCGAAGCCGTTGATCGCGCAGATCACCGGCTTGGGAAGCGAGTCGATCGCGCCGAAGCAGCGCCGATAATCATCGATGCGCTGGCGAACCTGAGCTTCGGACATCCCCGAGCGCTCCTTAAGGTCCGCGCCCGCGCAGAACGCCCGATCGCCGGCCGCCGTCAAAATCACGACGCGCACCGAATCATCGTGGCGCAGCTCGTAAAATGCTTTATCGAGGGCCTCGACCAGCGCACCATTCAACGAATTCATCGCCGCCGGGCGATTCAGGGTCAGCGTGCAGAGGCCGTCTTGGTCGACCTGCTTCAATAAAACCGTCTCTTCGCTCATGGGTTGCCGATGCTCATAAAGTAATGCAATGTCAGCCTGTCATAGGTGTATATTGCTACCATATATCCACGATTATATGCAGCCATTTCTTCGATGATCCCCCCATAAATCCGAAAGGAAACGCGATGGCAGAGACCTGCGATAGAGCCCGCACAAAGAAATCCGAAGAGACTCAGAAACAAGCAGCCTCTTCGGAAGACGCGCGAGATACCACCATGGAGGAGTTTATCGAGCGGGCGGCGGACGCCTATTTCGAGGCATGCCACCGACTGGCCCGCACGATCTCGCTGCTCAAAGGGCGGCGAAACAAGCGCTAGGCCGCGCCTGGCTTAGAACCAGAAGCGCAAGTGGCCGGTGAAGTCGATGAAGGAAAGCCCCAGGTCGGAGTCGCCGTAGCCGGCGCCAATATAGAGGCCCGGACGGTACTCGATCACGAAATCAATGGGCGCCGGCACGAAGTTGAACTCCAGGCCCAACACGCCGGTGACACCCAAAAGCACCGAGGAGCCGCCGCCGAGGCCGACACCGGCGCCCGCGCCGTAGTTCCACCCAAGCGACAGCACCTGGCCAGACGCCAGCGGCGCCTGCTCAAGCAGGATATCCCCGGCCACGCCGAACGCGTCGCCGCTGATATGCCAATGCTGACCATAGCCGCGCCACGACCCGATCACACCCTGCACGGCGAGCGCGCCGCCGAGTTGCTTCTTCAGCGACAGGCCCGCGACCACGGTCCCGGCGCCCAGCCCAACGCCCAACTTGCCGCCGTCACGCGCCGCCTGCGCCTGCGCGGGGGCCGAGAAAAGAAACGCCCCAAGCATCACAACGGTGAGCAACATCACTTTAATTTGCATCTTCATAACTACTCCAAAAAATTCTGGGTCATTCAAATATCATCACACGGCACCGCGATAGTCGGTGACCGCCGAGCCCGCCCGATTACACGCCTGCGTGTATATCAGCGCTTTGCCCGAGTCGGCCGCCCCTTGAAGGCCGCCGCTGCCCAATCAAATAACCGTATGGATACCCAATTGGCAATTCGCGCAGAGCATACGTGTTCTGCGGGAATTGGCCAGAAAATCGATGGGGCAAGAATAATTTTGCCCTGCTGTTGATTCGTGATTTAGAAGCAGCTATGGTGCTCAACAGTGACAACTAAGGGGTAGCAACTGCTGTGAGTTTGGGAGCGCGCTGGATCGTTGGGGAACGTCAAAGGCCTTCAAACTTCGCAATGGAGGCTGAACCATGTCGCTCGCATACCTTGAAATTGACCAAGCTCGTTCCGAATATACCGCACTTCCGGCTGAGATCCGCCGCGAGTTCGACGCCCGGCTCATCCAGTCGTGGCTCTACCATGATCATATGCTCGAAGGGGTTGTCTTAACCCAGGCCGATATTACGCGCGCCCTGGAAGGACGTCCGTGCCGCAACTATTGCGACCGGGTGATCCACCAATCTCTGCGCCGCATGCTCGCCCGCATTGAGCAGATGGACGACGACGCCCGCGCCGGTGTCGAGGTCTCGGGCACCTGGGTCAAGAACCTGCACCGCTCGCTCTGCGACGACGAGGATCCGGCCGCGGCCGCGTTTCGCACCCGCAACACCAGCCCGGGGGTCTACCACCTGGACGTCGTGCCAGGCAAAGAGATCGCGCAGGCCTTCGAGAACTTCCTGATGCGCTGGGAGACCGAATTCCGCGGGCTCCACCCGATTCGCGCGGCCGCGCTGGCCCACCACGAATTCATGCGCGTGTTTCCCTTCGACGGGCGCACGGGCGTGGTCGGGCGCTTGATGATGAACTATATCCTGACCAAGAACTTCTACCCGCCAGCCATCATCCACGCCTCCGACCGCCACCACTATTTCGCGGCGCTCAACGGCCACCCCAGCGATATGGTCCCGGTCCTGGTCGAAGCAATGAAGGGCACCATCGAGGCCGCGCGGGCGTTCCGCCGCGAATTCGAGGCCCACGATCGCGCACGCCACCAATCTCATCGCATCGCGATGTGACACGCGCTGCGCCTAAGCCAGCCGCGCGATAAAGCGAAGCAAAATGCCAGCATATTTTTATGCTGGCATTTTGTTTCGCGCTGCCCCTATAGAATAGCCGCCCGCGCCGAAGACTGCTGAAATTCTGGGCCGCCTCTATTTGTTCAGACCTCCGAGCGCCGCGCTAACGCTAAAATGAGCACGCAGACGTGGGCGCATCTTGTCTATTGCGCAGATACTTGATAACCGGGCAGCGGAATGAGGGATTGCAGACACCTTCGTCATCGGTGCGCCCCCTGACCGGGCACAAAGCCCAGAGCGACCGCGGGTGCAAACACCCCGCCCAGCATTTTGACCTACCGTGGAGTATTACGATGCCCAGCCACCTTACGGCGCCCCCGCTTGCATTAACCCCCAGCACGCGCGCGAGACTCGAAGCGGCCGACGGCCTGCTCGTCGAGAAATTCGCCGAAGCCGCCCTGCCTACAAAACATGGGGATTTCCGCATCGTCGCCTTCATCAACAACCTTGATTTCAAGGAGCATGTCGCGCTGGTGCGCGGCGACCTCGCCGCCCAGGCGATCGTGCCGACCCGCATCCACAGCGAATGCGTCACCGGCGATGTATTCGGCAGCCTGAAATGCGATTGCGGCGAGCAACTCGAGCACGCGCAAAAAGAGTTGGGAAACTCGCCTGCCGGCGTGATCCTCTATATGCGCCAGGAAGGCCGCGGCATTGGCCTGGCCAACAAGATCAAGGCCTATAGCCTGCAGGACCAGGGCATGGACACCGTCGAGGCCAACCTGCACCTGGGGTTCGACGACGACCTGCGCGACTATACCGTGGCCGCCGAGATGCTGCGCCTGCTCGGCGTCGACAATATCTCACTGATCACCAATAACCCGCGCAAGGCCGAGGGCCTGCGCGCCAACGGCATCACGGTCACCGAGCGCCAGCCGCTGATCATCCTGCCCAACCCGCATAACAAAGATTATCTGGACACCAAACGCGATAAATCGGGCCATCTCCTCTAAGAGACGGACGCCACCCCGGACGACCTGCGGAGCAAATCGCAAGTATTTTGGGCGCCCCCCTTGATTTCTCACCAATGCGTTTAACTTGAACCGCGCCCCGCATGACGGATGGCGCGGCTTTCCGCATTTGGCGAATGCGGAGGACTGTCTTGCGCGATTTGACGCACCGCGTCACAAGTGTTTGAATGCAGCCGATGGGCTAAAAATAAACTATATGAGGAATCAGAATGTCCCAAGATACCCAACCCGAATATGCCTCGCTCCGAATTGAAGAGGGCATTGCCTATATTTGCATCGATGTCGCCGACAAAAGCGTCAACACCCTCTCCACCCCGATGACCGGACGGTTTGAGGAGATCCTCGACGAGCTCCAGGACACGCCGCCCATCGAGGGCGTGGTGATCTACAGCGGCAAGGCCGGCCATTTCGTGGTGGGATTTGATATCAATGAGCTCCAGGAACTCGCGAATAACCCGCAGGATATCCTGCCGATGCTCAAGCGCGGCCACGCCCTGGCCGCTCGCCTCGAGTCGCTCAAGGTCCCGGTGGTCGCGGCCATCGACGGCACCTGCCTGGGCGGCGGGCTTGAGCTGGCCATGGCGTGCCACGCGCGCATCGTGACCAACAATAAGCGCAGCAAATTGGGGCTCCCCGAAGTCCAGCTCGGCGTGATCCCCGGGCTCGGCGGCACCCAGCGCCTGCCGCAATTGGTCGGCCTGCAGACCGGCCTGGACATGATCCTTGGCAGCAAGCAGGTCGACGCCCAAAAGGCCAAGCGCCTTGGCCTGGTCGACGACGTCGTCCACCCTGGAATCCTGCTTCAGGTGGCCGCCGAAACCGCGCGCAAGCTCTACGCCGCCGGTGACTGGCAGGAGCGCCACAAAAGCTCGATCTCGGAGTATTTCTCCAACCCGGCCGAGATGGTGAACCTGGCGGCGAAGACCCCCGCCCGAAAGCTCATCTTCAACCAGGCCCGCGAGCTCACGCGCAAGAAAGCCGGCTCGCATTATCCGGCGCCCTTCCGCGCGATTGACGCCATCGAGGCCGGCTATCGAGGCGGCTTTGAAGCCGGCATCGAGGCCGAATCACGCGCCTTCGACGAGCTGGTCAAGACCGACGTTGCCAGAAACCTCATCAACCTCTTCTTCATGAAGCAAGAGGTCGACAAGACCAGCCCCATCCCGTGGAATACCAAGGCTTACCCGGTCGACAAGATCGGCGTCGTGGGCGCCGGATTGATGGGCGCAGGCATCGCCCAGGTTGCCGCCTACCAGGGCTACGCGGTGCGCATTAAGGACGTCAGTGACGAGAGCATCGGCCGCGGCCTTCAGTATTGTAAAGACCTCATCGACAAATTGGTGCGCCGCAAAAAGATCAGCGAGCCCATGGGCGACGTCATGTTCGGCCATATCAGCGGCACCACTGAATATACCGGCTTCGCCCAGACCCAGATGGTCATCGAAGCGGTCTTTGAAGACCTCGACCTCAAGAAGAGCATCATCAAGGACCTCGAGGAGCGCCTGGGCGACAACGCCATCGTGGCGAGCAACACCTCCACGCTCCCCATCACCGAGCTCGCCAAGGCCTCTAAACGCCCCGAAAACCTGCTCGGCATGCACTTCTTTAGCCCCGTGCACAAGATGCCGCTGCTCGAGATCATCCGCCACCCCAAGACCTCCAGCAAGGCGGTCGCCACGGCGCTGGAAGTCGGGCGCAAGATGGGCAAGACCTGCATCGTGGTCAACGACGGCCCGGGCTTCTTCACCAGCCGCGTCATCGGCGCCTATATCAACGAAGCCGGCTGGATTCTGCAGGAAGGCGCGTCCATCGAGGCCATCGACAAGGCCATGACCGACTGGGGCTTCCCGGTGGGCCCGATGAAGTTGGTCGACGAGGTCGGCCTCGACGTCGCGCTCAAGGCTGCAGGCACGCTCCAGGACGCGTTCTCGAAGCGCTGGAGCTCGCCGACTGCCCTCAAGGCGGTCGCCGCCGACGGGCGCAAGGGACGAAAGAACAAAAAAGGTTTCTATCGCTACGCCTCCGGCGAGGCCGATGCGGTCGACGAAACCGTCTACGACCTGCTGCCAGGCGGGCGAGAGCGCCAGGACATCGACGCCTCCGTCATCCAACAGCGCTGCTGGCTGGCGATGCTCAACGAGTGCGCCTACTGCCTGCAAGAGGGCATCGTCGAGCATCCGCGCGACATCGATATCGGCGTGATCTTCGGGCTGGGCTTCCCTCCCTTCCGCGGCGGCATCCTGCGCCACGCCGACTCCGTCGGGTTGGCCCGGGTCGCCGCAGATATGACGAAATTGGCCGAGGAATTCGGCTCGCGTCTCAAGCCGGCCCAGATCATCGTCGACAAGGCCGAGAAGAACGCGTCCTTTTACGCCTGATTTCAACGCGCCCGTCGCCCAAAATATAATTGACCCGCCAGTGCAGCGCGCATTTGGCGACTCATTGAGGCAAATATAATGGTTTCAAAATCTGTCAGTAAATCGAAGAAAGCCACTCAATCCCCGCTCGGCGGTGACGACCGTATCGCGATCGTCGCCGGCGCGCGCACCCCGTTCGCCAAAGCCTGGACCGACTATAAGCACCTCAACGAGGCCGACCTGGGACGCGCCGCGGTCACCGAGTTGGTCAACCGCAGCGAGATCGACCCGGCCCTCATCGACGAGGTCATCATGGGCTGCGTGTCGGCGCCGATGAACGGTCCGAACGTGGCGCGCGAGATCGTCTTGCGCTCCCCGCTGCCCAATCATATCGCCGCCTACACGGTCCAGATGTACTGCGCCTCCAGCGCGCAGGCGACCGTCAACGCCTGCGGCGACATCCTCAGCGGGGCGGCCGATATCGTCATCGCCGGCGGCGTCGAGTCCATGAGCGCCGCTCAGGCCCGCGTGAGCCTGCCGCTCACCCACGCGCTCAACCAGGCGTCCAAAGCCGGCTCGCCGGCCGGCATCCTGCGCGCCTTCGACGGCGTCGGCGCTCGCGACTTTTTGCCCGATGTCCCGGCCATCACCGAGCCGACCACCGAGATCCGCATGGGCGACTCGGCCGAGGTTATGGCCAAAAAATACGGCATCAGCCGCCGGGCTCAGGACGAATATACCGAGCTCACGCACCACCGCACCGCCGCCGCCTACGAGGCCGGTCACTTCTCCGAGGTCATCACGGTGCACACCGGCGAGAAACTCGAGAACGTCATCAGCCGCGATAATATGGTGCGTGGCAACACCACCGTCGAAAAGATGGCCAAGCTTCGCCCCGTCTTCGACCGCAAGCATGGCACCATCACCGCGGCCAATGCCTCGCCGCTCACCGACGGCGCCTCCGCCGTGCTGCTGATGCGCGAGAGCCGCGCCCGCGAGCTCGGCCTGGAGCCCATCGCCTATATCCGCGCCCACGCCAGCACCGGCGTCGACCTGTTCAAGATGCCGATGCTCATGGGCCCGACCCTGGCCACGCCCATCGCGCTCGAGCGCGCGGGGCTTACGCTCAAAGACATCGACCTGGTCGAGATGCACGAGGCATTCGCCGCCCAGGTATTGGCCAACATCAAGGTCTGGGGCTCCGAGAAGCTCTGCAAAGAAGCCGGCCTCGACAAAGCCATCGGCGAGGTCGATATGGACACCTTCAACATCAACGGCGGCTCGATTCCGATCGGTCACCCCTTCGGGGCAACCGGCGCGCGCATGGTCATGCAATTGGCCTCGCAGATGCAGCGTGAAGACGTAAATACCGGCCTGCTGACGCTGTGCGCCGCCGGTGGCCTCGGGCTCACGATGATCCTCGAGCGCTGAGTTTGACCGCCTCATCGCCCGCGAACGCCGCCTCAGTGAGCAAGACTCACAGGCGGCGTCTTCGCGGCCACCTCGCCACGACACTGCCGACTTTAATTAAGGGAAGGACATGAAATTTTTGCATAGTATGGTGCGCATTCGCGATATCGATGCGTCGCTTCATTTCTACTGCGAGCTGCTCGGTCTCGAAGAGGTGCGCCGGCGCGAAAGCAGCGCCGGGAAGTTTACGCTCATCTTCCTTAAAGCCCCGGGCGACGCCGAAGAGCATATCGAGCTGACCTATAACTGGGATTCCACGGAGGACTACTCGAACGCCCGGAATTTTGGCCACCTCGCCTTCGAGGTCGACGACATCTACGCGACATGCAAGCGCCTGCAGGACGGCGGCGTCACGATCAACCGCCCGCCGCGCGACGGGCGCATGGCGTTCGTAAAATCCCCCGACGAGATTTCGGTGGAGCTGCTGCAGCGCGGTGACGCCCTGCCCGCCCAGGAGCCCTGGGCGTCGATGGAAAACCAGGGCACCTGGTAAGCCGATCGCCTAACGATAGCGAGTGATTCTCGCCCAAAAAGAAAGCCCCGGAATTTCCGGGGCTTTCTTTTTGCATCTCTACTTTTTGGCCGCAGGCGCGTCATCGGCCGGCTTATCGTCAGCCTCGGCGCTGGCGGTGGGCCCGGCGGCGGCGGCCGGCGCGCCCTTAAAGCGCGGCGAGTTCAGGCGGCCCCACAGGAGGAAGCCGAACCAATCCTGGTTCTTTCCGTCCCGGAACCACTGCATATTGAGCACGCTGGAGAGGTCGTTGGAGCGGATATAATTATTGTCGAATTGAAAGCGCATCTCGAGCTTGGCCACGCTCTGGGCCGATGAGCGACCGAGGTTCAGGTGCCCCCAAATCTCGCCGCGCACATCTTTGCCGTCGTAGAAACGGAACTCATCAAACACCATTTTGGAGGTCGACTTATCGTCCTCCTGCGTGATGGTCATATGTGCGTCGAGCTTGCCAAAATCAGTCTCCGGCACGTCGATAAAGGCCATGGGGCCGAGTTTATCGGTATGCAATTCGGTCTTATCCACGGTGAGCGTGCGCCCTTTGAGGCGAATATCACCGCCAATAACCTGCGGCTGGCGCGGATGCAGCTCAAGCTCGATCTCGCCGCCCAGGTCACCGCGAAACGGCACGCCGAGGTATTGCTCGAGAATCGGCGTCTTCGCCAGATCGATCTGATTGATGTCGATATTAAGGGCGCGGGCTTTGCTCGATTGGACGAAATTCCCCTTGATATCCCCGCCGCCCAGGTCGACCAAAAAATCGACGGTCGGCGCGAAGTTGACGACGCTGAGCAGCGGCGAGAAGCCGGCCGCAACGCGCGGGATATTGATGACGAAAGGCGGTTTCTCCGGCGCACCGCCCGGCGCGGCTGTCTTTGCGTCTTTGGGGCCCTCCGGGGTGGTCTCGACCACCGAGGTGTCGGTGATGCGCTCAGAGATTCGGACGTTCTTTAACTGAACGCCGCTGAGCCACCAGAGGTCGAGGTCCTGAATGGCGACGTCGTATTTGCCGTCGAGCTGCTTCTCGATTTGGACCGTCGCGATCTCTTTGAGGCGCTGGTCCGGAAAAGTCAGGACCAGAGCGACCAGAAACACGGCGAAGCCAAACGCGATATAAACCGGGATGCGGACGATGGAGCGCTCCATAAATCAGCCCTCCTTCTTCTTTTTAACGAACGTGGAGACTTCGACGCGCGCGCGGACTTCGCCGGGGACGCGCGAATTTCCGCGCAGGTCGATGCGTTTGATGACCACGGGTTCTCCACTTCTTTCGATGACTTCCAGAAACTTCATTAGATCATTGATTTGAGTCGCGCGGATATCGACCCGAACCTTATTCTCAAAGAGCATGGGCTGTGATTTGTCCGACGAGCTGCCGCCCAGCGGGATCTCCTCGGTGTCGTAGCTATTCGGGCTGACGCCGGCCTCGGTGGCGCGCGCCGCCATAAAACCGGTGAGCTTCACCGGGTTGTCGGTCAGCACTTCTTCGGTGAATAACGACGCGAGCGTATTCTTGTCGGTCGGCGCCTGCTTTTTGAGGTAAACTGGCCCGGCGACCGCCAACAGATCCAGCGACTTTTGATACTCGCGGGTCTGGTCCTCAATGCTGCCCAGGGAGCGGCTAAAGAGCCCGCTGATAACCACCATCACCAGGATTGGCATAATGATCGCCATCGCCGCGAGCATCTTCTTCTCGCGCGCGCTCAGGGCGTCGAATTTATCGCTTAGTGTTTCTTTAGCCATCAGGAGCACTCGCTTGAAACGTGCAGGTGAAAATCAACTTCGGTGTCGCTTTTGATCTTAAGCTCGCCTTCCTGGCGAACGCTCTGGACGCAATCAACGGCGCGCAGATTATCGATCAACTGCTCCACGGATTGAGGGCTCGTGGTTTCGCCGTAAAGCTGGGCGATATTGCGGTCCACGTCGGTCTCAACGCGGTCGAAGGTGACGTTGAGGTCTGCGGGGATATTCGAGGCGAGTTTAAAATACAACTCGTAGGCGCTGGCGCGCGGGACGAATCCCTTCCCGGAGGTCTCCTCACCGCTCAGGCGCGCCTGGATCACGGAGTTGCTATAAATCGGCTCGCCAAAGAGCTTGGTGGTCTGCTCGGTCAGGGCGTTGCGCATGGCATCGCGCTGGGCTTCCAATTGGATCTTCTGGGCCCACAACATGCCCATCAGCAACAAGAAGAGCACCGCCGCAGCCCCCGCATATTTGAAGATCTGCGAGCGCAGGTAACTGGACTTGCCGCGGTACGCGAATTCCTGGCGGCGCAGGTTGATCGAGCGATCTTCGTCGCGCCCGTCGATCTGCTGGAGCGCCGCCGACGTGGCCAGCGTGAGCTTTAGTTGGGCCGGCAGGGTGTCGACGGTTTCGCTGAATCCGGAAATATTGTCCGTCGGAAGATGCGACACCGGCACGCCGAACTCTTGCTCCAAATACTCGGGCAAGCCGCTTAGCAGGCTGGTTCCGCCGCAGATATAGACCGCGTCGATCTTCGTTTGCGTGCGGTTATACAGCGATTGGAAGGTGCGCCGGATATCGCGAATCAGCGGGCGCGTGGCGTCGCTCAAACACTCGCTCAGGGCGACGCTCGCCTCATTGCGCGCGTCGCTCGAAGCCCCGGCGGCGCCCAGGATGACCCCGCGGATCTCCTTGAGGTGCTCGGCCTGCTCGTAGCTCGACTTAAAGCGCGCGGCGATCGCATCGGTCAGCTGCTCGCCACCAAATTGAATCGAGCGCGCGACGACCGGGTCGTATTTTTCGAGCACGAGCACGCGGGTGTAGCGATGCCCGATGTCGATCACGGCATAGGTGGCGTCGGTGCTCGGCGCGCAGCGCTGCAGCGCGTAGGACATCAGCAACTCGGGCACGCCCAGGGTCGCCGGATTGATATGATAGGACCTAAGCTCGCCCAGGAACTCGCCGATCTGCTCACGCCGAGCAAACCCCACGAGCGCCTCGGCGGCGACCTCATCGGCCACTCCCGTATCCGAAAAACTCTCCGTGCTCAGCTTCTTTTTCGGGAAGATCTGGAAGTCGAAGATAACCTTCTCGGTGGCGACCGGCAGGCGGTCGTTGAGCATATGCGGCAGGATATTCTCGACCTTGGCGCGCTCCTCGAAGGGAAGCTCCTGGCGGATCGACATGGCCTGGTTTTCGGGCAAGAAGGTCACGATCAACGCGTCGTCGTCGATCGCGCCGCGCTCGATCAGCCGCTCAAGCGCCAGCCCCCAGGGCTTGGCGTCGTCTGCAGCTTCGGGCCTGGCGGCCCCATTGGCCGACGCGCCGTCGTCGCCGGCAGCATCTTCGCCCGCCTCACCCGGCGCGCCCTCCACGTCGTCTTTGCTGACCACGCTCGTGGGTGCGTCGTCGAAATCCTGCGCGTCGCCCGGGCCTGCTTCTTCGGGCGTCACGACACGCGGAATCGGCTCCATATCGTAGCCAATAACCCGCGGCTCTCGCCCCATCGACAAGCGGATAAGCTTGAGCGAGTGGGTGCCAAAATCCAGGCCGATGATAGTCGTACTCATTATTTTTCGCTCCAATATAAGACGCGTCCCTTCGGGATTGTCTCGCGCAACTCGCGCAGCGCCTCTTTGAGATCTTTGACCTGTTCGTCGTCGTCGATATCTTCGGTGAGCAATTTCTCGTCGGGCAAACGACGGATCGTTTTGCCAAAATCGACCACGGTTTCGATATTCGTGCGGCTCGAACCGTAGTTACCGACCGCCTTCATACGATAGATGGTCGGCGTCTGCGAGGAGACCGAGCGCATCAAACCGGTGCGGTCGTATTCGATGGTCCATTGCGGAAATTGCGGGTTAATCGGGTCAATCAACATCTGTGGGTTCTCAGAGACCATTTGCTGGTAGGACGGCGAGTAGGTCAGGAATTGGGCCATCAACGCCGGGTCCTGCTTTAAGTCGTTGATAAACAGCGGCAACTGGCTCACGCTCAAAAACGCCACGGTCTGCCCCTTGCTCGCCGAGGGCAAAAGCGAACTCTCGGTGCCGCCGACATAGGCCATCAAGACCGACATCGGGTCTGAGAAGAACTCGCGAATTCCGTCCAACGCCATCGCCATATACAGGACCTCGAGCTGCACCTGCGGGCTCTGCGTGCACAGACTATAGGCCGAGACGTTGCCGCTCTGGCTCATGCCCGGCGGAATGGTGACGTTGCGGCACAGGACCGAATAGAAGATCGGCAGGGTCGCCACGTTCAGGTTCGGCCGGCCGACCGGATAGACCGTAAATTGCTCGGCGAACGTGCGCATAAACGCTTCGGTGACGCCCGGCACCTGATAGAGCTCGGCGATATGCGTCAACTTCGCGTTTCGCGGCTTCGGCTGGTCGTCGCCGCTCTCGTAGGGGCGCATCTCGTCGCCGCCCTGGCCGCGAATGGTGCAGTCCGAGGTCAGCTCAATCGCGGTGGTGTTCAGGTCAATAAAGTCGATGATGCGCGACAAGACCAGCGCCCGGCTCAGGGTCTCGCCGTTCTTATCCTTCTGCTCAAAGATCGGGTCAAACGCCGGGTCGACGACCATCGAGCAGAGCTGCTGCAGGTCCTTCTCGTTGACCTCTTCGACCGCGAATTGGTTTAAGTTGACCTTCCCCTCTTCGGGGATGACCTCTACGGTAAAGTCACCGGCGAACTCCCCAAAGCCCTCCACGCCCCACTCGGTCAGGTTGACCCCGCCGACCGGGCTCTGCAATTTGCCCGAGCTAAACGTCTGCATCAGCAGGGGCACGTATTGGTAGAGCTGGAAGTTGCTTCGGCGCACCGCCCGGCTGATCAGCTGGGCCATCTCGTCGGAGTCCTGCCCGCGGCCCGCCTCGGTCGACTCGCTCTGCAGCGCGAATTGGAAGGACACGAGCAATTGGCTCAAATTCACCGCCGAGCGCGCCAGATAATAACTGCGCAATTTATCCGCGCTGTTGACCGACAGGTTCAGGTTGACCCGCGTGGAATACGCGAACTCGACCACGGCGGCCGACAGCACCGTCACGGTGATGAGCGTGAGCATCAACGCGATGCCGCGCGGGCGCGACGCGGCCCCGGGGGTGCGCCGAAATAGGCCGCCGGCCGGGCGGTCCACGGCGTCGATGACGCGGCGCGTCGCGTGGGCCAGCGCGTTTGTTTTTCGGTCGCGTTTCATCACAGCTCGAGCACCTCCGTGATCGCGATCTCAGTCTGCAGGGTGAAGTGCTCATCCGGCCCGCGCGGGTCCGTCGACGGCAGCGTAATCTTGATGCGCACGCGCGGGGGCAACCGGCCCGAGAACTCCTCGCGGGTCGTGTCCCAGGTGCGAATCCAACGGCCTTCTTTGACCATCTCTTCCATCGTGCCAACCTTCACTGGCCCGGTGTCCCAATACTCAAACTCAACCTTTTTGACGTTCGGGATCATCATATAGATCTGGCCGCCCTTGGTGATGTCGTCGTCGACCGTGGTGCCCTCGCGGCGCATCAGGGCGTCGTACCAATCGCCCTGGTCGTCGCGGCGGCGCTCCACGAAATACCCGATCTCGGCGTGCTCACTGGCCGGCTCCCCGGCCAGGGTGCGTATATGGGCTAAAGACGTGAAGTTTAAGGAGTTTTCTCGCCCGATCATGCCAAACTGAACCGGCTCGCTGAGCTGGCGATTCGCGCCCGACTCGATCTGCTCGCGCAGCGCGTCGCCCTCTTTGCCCGGCAGCGGCTCGCCGCCGTTTGCCGGCCCCGCCACATAGGCGGTCGCGATCTCGCGCGAGATGCGGTTCATCCCCACGCGCATGATCTGATAGCGCTCAAACCGCTTGTCCATATAGTCGCGAGTCTCAAACATCGCGCCGATGCTCACCCACATCACGCCGGTGATCGCCGCCATGATCGACACGGCGAGGAGCACCTCGATCAGCGTAAAACCCGCCTGCCAGGTGCGCGCGCCGCGCAGCATCTTCCCGCACGTATATTGGGTCGGCGCAAAGAGGCTCATCGCCCGCCCCCCATATCCAGATCGGCCGCAGGACCGGCGTCCTCGCCGGTGCCGAAGAGGTCGAAGGCGGCCGAGTCCTGGTCGACGATATATTGGCTCAGGTTGAGGGTCTGCTCCTCATTGGCGAACTCATAGTGCACCTTCAGGCGCACGCGTCGGGTTTTTCGGCCGATATGGTTGATCATCATCGGCACCAGCGACACCAGCATGGGCAATTTGCTGCTGAACGCCGCGTTGCCCTTGAGCGCGCCCTGGGCTTCCTCGCCACCGAAGAGCTGCGAGTTGACCTGCCCGAGCAGCTCATCTTTGACCTCTTCGGGGATCTCGACCGGGTCCACGCGCGCCTCCCAGGTAATATTGGGATAGCCCTCTTCGCGGAAGTCGCCGCTGTATTCCTCGATATCGTCGGACATCCCCTCTTCGATGATCTCGTATTCCAGGTCGATCATCTTCGTGCGCGCAAGCTCACTGACCCGGGTCAGCGTATTCGCGTAGATGGCCTGCTGGCCGCTATTGGCCATGGTGCCCATGAGCACCGTCATCACGCTGGCCAAGATCGCCAGCGCGATGAGCACCTCAAGCAGGGTAAAGCCGGCGTCTGCGCGACGCGCCGACGGTTTGGAGCCCGATCGGGGCGCGTATTTAGTCATCGCTCTCTCCCTGGTCGAGCCGTTCTCGGTCCTCGATGAGGCGGCTATAGATCTTGATGCGCCCGGTTAAGGGCTCGTTGATAACCGAATAAAACGCGCCGTGCTCATCTTTAAGCACGATGATCACGGGCTCCTGAAATCCGTCGGGGAAGAAACTCACCGCCACCTGACCGTCGGTGATCGGCTGGTTCTGACGCGTGGTCAGCACCTGGTAAATCTCGATGCCGTCGTGGAAATTCTTGGCGTCGATCGCCGCGCTCTCGGCCCGGGCAAAGTTCGTGGGGCGGGTGATGCCGAAGGGGTCGGTGTCAAAACCCATCGCCTCGCTATCTTCTTCCCCGCGGCTCTCCGCGCGCTGCTGGCGCTCCCGGCGCAGCTCACCGGCGTCCGACAACTCCTTGACCACCGCCGCGTCGCTGACCTCGGTCCAATAGGTATTCTCGTCGAGGTCCAGGACCAGTCGATAATTGACCTGCTCAACCGCCGCGCGCGACCAGGTATATTGCATCACCGAGGTCAGGCGCATCGCCTCATCGCGAAGATCCGCGGCCGTCACCATATTGAGCCCGTAGATCGCCGCCCCCATCATGCCCGCAGCGATCGCCAGGACCACCAGCATCTCGACGAGGGTAAACCCTCGAGATGTGGCGGCCGGCGCTCGATTTTGGGGCAACGATGTCACTTATAATACTCCCTAAGTACTCGGGGGACGGCGAGCGCAGCGATTATTCTTTTATTCTTTGGCCTTGCTGCTGATATCGTCTTCGGTGCCTTCGGTCAGGTCCGGCCCGGCGCTGATGATCTCGAACTCACGCCCGCCCAGCTTTTTGTAGATATACGGCGTCCCCCACGGGTCCGGCTTGATGCTCTCGGCCAGGCGTTTTTTGGTCGCCAGGTCCTCCAGGCTATCGGGCAGGGAGTGCGGGTCGGTGGTCAGGTAGTAGGTGTTGACCAATTGCTCGTAGTTACCGATCTGAATGATGGCCTCCTTCTTGTTGGCCTCGTCCAGCGCGCCGAAGACGAAGAAGCCAACCACGCCCATGATCGACGCCATAATCGTGACGACGATCATGATCTCGACGAGGGTCATGCCCTTCGTATTGCGGATCACGTCGGCCATGCGCGGGCGCGCGGCCAGGCGGCCTTCGAGGGTGTTCAGGTCCTGAGTCTCGGTGTTCTGCGGGGTCATATGCGTCATAGGATTGGCTCCATTTATGGGTGAACGATTGAAAGTTTGAGTGCGATTTTCAGGGTGCGTCTGCGCGGACATTGTCGGTTATCCGATATTCTGGTTGAGCTGCAAAATCGGGAGCATGACGGCGAAGACGATGGACGCAACGCCGCCGCCCATCAGCACGATCATCAGGGGCTCCAGGATGGTCGTGAGCGCCTGCACGCGCATATCGACCTGCTGATTATAGGCGATGGCCACGTTGTCGAGCATCTCCTCGAGCTGGCCGCTGCGCTCGCCGACCGCGATCATATGGGTCACCAGCGGCGGGAATTCGCCCGAGCGCTTCAGCGGCTGGGCGATGGACTCGCCCTCTCGAATATTGACGCGCGCGTCCTCGATAACTTCAATCAGCCGGGTGTTGCCCAGGATGTTTTTGACGATATCGAGCGCGGTCAAAAGCGGCACGCCACTGCTCAGCAGCGTGCCCAGCGTGCGGGCAAAACGCGCGATAGCGATCATGCGCACCAGGGGCCCAAAGATCGGCACCTTCAGCACAAAGCGGTCCCACTTTTCCCGGCCATCCTTGGTGCCCTTCCAATGCATGAAGCCGTAGACCGCGGCGCCCATCAGCGGGAAGATGATGAACCAGAAATTCGAGAAGAGATAACTCACGTCCAGCAGGCGCTGGGTGATCCAGGGAAGCGCGGCGCCCTGGTCCTCGAAGATCCGGGTGATCTTGGGGATCACGAAGATAAAGAGCAGGCTCATAATCGCCACGCCGACCACCGACATGATGATCGGGTAGACCATGGCGCCGATGATCTTGCCGCGCAATTCGAGCTGGGCTTCCAGGAACTCGGTCAGACGCTCCAAGACCACGTCCAGGTTGCCCGAGCTTTCGCCGGCGCGCACCATATTGACGTAGAGATTATTAAAATATTTCGGGTGGTCGGCCAGCGCTTTGGCCAGGCTCGACCCCTCGTTGACCTTCTGGCGCACTTCGCTCAAGACGCGCTTAAGCTCCTCTTTGTCGGCCTGGTCACTCAGGGCGTTGAGGGACTCGACCAGCGGGATGCCCGCGCGGGTGAGCGTGGCGAGTTGGCGGGTGAGGATGGAGATATCCCGAATCCCCACCCGCTCGAACATCTTCTTGAAGTCGACGTCGCCGTCGCGCTTCTCGCCGGCGCCGGCCTTGCCCTCCCAAACGTCGGTGACATAGATGCCCTTACCCTGCAGATGCTGGCGCAACGCTCCCTTGGTGTCAGCGTTGTGGATACCTTTGACGCTCTTTCCAGCGGCGTCCAGGCCTTTGTATTCGTACACGGGCATCGGTATTAAGCCATCCTTCGGGGGACAAGAACTCTGTCTAGATACGTGCGATAAAGCGGCACTCGCCGCCTAATCAAATCGCTTCTTCTTCCGGGTCATCTTCCTGGGTGACGCGCAACACCTCTTCGATGCTGGTCATCCCGGCGAGCACCTTGATCGCGCCGTCTTCGCGCATGGTGCGCATGCCCTGGGCGCAGGCTTCGCGCTTGATATTGGAGGCGTCCGCCCGGTTCATGACCAGGTTTCGCACCGAGTCCTGCACGTGCAGGATCTCGTGGATACCGCTTCGGCCCCGGTAGCCCAGCCCCAGACAATGCTCGCAGCCGCCGTCGCGCGCGCGGTACACATGCCCGCCGGCCTCGGCCAACATCTGCGCGCTGATGCCCATCTCGTCGAGCACCGTATCGGTCGGGGTATAGGGCTCCTTGCACTCCGAGCACAGCCGCCGGATCAGGCGCTGGGCGAGCGAGGCGATGACCGTCGAGCTGACCAGGAAGGGCTCCACGCCCATGTCGGTCAGGCGCGTAAACGCACTCGCTGCGTCGTTGGTATGCAAGGTCGAGAACACAAGGTGACCGGTGAGGGAGGCCTGAATCGCCATCTCAGCGGTCTCAAGGTCACGAATCTCACCGACCATGATGACGTCGGGGTCGTGGCGCAGGTAGCTGCGCAGGCCGGTCGCGAAATTAAGCTTAATCTTGGCGTTGACCTGCATCTGACTGATGCCCTCGAGCTGGTACTCGACCGGGTCTTCGATGGTCAGAATATTCTTATCCGGCTGGTTGATCTCGGTGAGCGCCGAATACAGCGTGGTCGTCTTACCGGAGCCGGTCGGGCCGGTGACCAGGATGATGCCGTTGGGGCGGTGGACCAGCTTCAGCAGAAGCTCCTGGTTCTCGGGGGACAGGCCGATATCGCGCACATCCAGCAGCACCGCGGACTTATCCAGCAGTCGCATCGTGATGCGCTCGCCGTGAATCGCCGGGGCGGTCGCCACACGAATATCGATATCTTTACCGGCCATCTTAATGCGAATACGCCCGTCCTGGGGCAGGCGTTTTTCGGCGATGTCCAACCCCGCCATAATCTTAATGCGGGTGAGGATCGACGACATAAATCGGCGCGGCGGGTGGGCGATTTCTTTGAGCACACCGTCGATGCGAAAGCGCACCGTGAGCTCTTTTTCGCCCGGCTCCACGTGGATATCACTGGCGCGCTCGCGCACCGCCTGCACGAAGAGGCTATTGACGAAACGAATGACCGGGGCCTCGTCGTCATCGGCGGCGTCGAGCAGGTCGTTGATGTCGATGCTGGCGTCATCACCCTGCGGGCTTTCGGCCTCGTCGAGCTCATCCAGACCGCCGCCTAGCTGGCGGTTCTTGCGGTCAAAGACGTTGTTGATCGCGTCCATCAGCGGGGTGGTCGGGACCACCACCGGCAGCACTTCTTTGCCCGTCAAAAAGCGGATCTGGTCGAGGGCCTCGACGTGCAGCGGGTTATCCGTGCCGACCAGGACCATATTATTGCGCACGCCAAAGGGCAGCACGCGGTGCTCGCGCGCGTAGCCCAGCTGCAACTTCTCGAGCAGCGCCAGGTCGATGGCCTCCGACTCGATGCCCGGCTCATAGGGGTAGTCGAGCTGGGTGGCCAGCGCCTCCATGACCTGGGCCTCGGTGGCGGCTTCCATCGCGATGAGGACCTGGCCGATGAGGCCGCCCTTCTCGCGCTGCTGGCCGAGGGCCTTTTCGAGCTGCGCCGGGGTAATATGCCCCCAGCGCATCAGGATATCTCCGATTTTTTGACGGTTATACATATTACGGTTGCTCCGGGTTGCCCTGGGAGTCGTCGTTCGCGTTTGATTTCGGCTGGCCCGCTTTGCCCTGGCTGCCCAGGATCTGATAGCGCGGCCCCTGGTTCTCAAAGGCGGCAGCGGCGGCCTCGCGGGCCGCGGCGTTGAGCTGCGCCTCGCGAAGCGTGCTGCGCATGCGGTCCACAAGCCCGGTCTTCTTCTGGAAGTTGACGTTGCGGATATAATCCTTGCTGTCGATCTTGAGCAGCTTGGACAGCTCTTTTCGCTCTTCCATCTTGCGGTCGTAAATCTTCTGAATGTCGGATTTACTCTCGATAATATACGGCGTGAGCATCAGCACGAGGTTCTGTTTGACCTTGCGCGTGCCGGTGTCGCGGAAGAGGAACCCGAGCAGCGGTATGTCGCCCAAAAACGGCACTTTCGTGACGGTCTTGGTCTCGCTCTCTTTCATCAGGCCGCCCAACACGACGGTGGCCTGGTCCTCGACCAACACGACCGTCTTGATGCTGCGCTTGGTGCGCGTAGGGGTCGGGTTGCTCTCGGTCGAGGCGCCCTTAAGGTCACTGACCTCCTGGTCGATCTCGAGGCGCACATACGAGCTCTCGTTGATCTGCGGCAAGATGCGCAGCGTGATACCGACGTCCTCGTATTGCACCGGCGAGATAAGCCCGCCGAGTCCGCCCAGGGCGCCGAGTCCGGCCGCGCCGGAGCTTCCGCCCGCGAGCCCGGCCAACCCGCTCAGTCCGCTCAACCCACTGGCGATGCCGGTGACGAAGGGGACGCGGTCGGCGACCACGATCTCGGCTTCCTCGTTATCCATCGTCATCACAGCCGGCGCCGACAGCAGGTTCACCGCGCTGTCGGTCTGGGTCGCCATGAGCGTCAGCGCGAACGCGGGCAGCGAAATCTCGGTGCCTGGGATCGTGGCGATCGGCCCGATAAGCCCGATGGTGCCGCCGAGCGCCCCGCCGAAGAGCGAGGCCAGACCCTTGAAGTTGCTCTGCCCGATAATGCCGCCCTGGGTATTATCGATCAGCCCGGACTCCTGGGCGGAGTCGGGGATAATGCCGTCATAATCCTTGCCGCTCACCGCGCTAAAGCCCATGCCCAACTTCGAGTTGGTGTCCATGGCGATCTCGAGGATGACGGCTTCGACATAGACCTGCTTGCGCGGGCGGTCGAGGCGGTCGATCACGCTCTCAAGCGCGACGAAATCCTTGGGCGCGGCGGTGACGATCAGCGCGTTATTGGGCGTGTAGGCGGTGATCTGGACTTCGCCGTCGAGCAGCGCGGCGACCTGGTTGGTCGGCGCGGGTGCCGGGGCGCGGCCACGACGCGTGGTTTGCTGCCGGTTGCTGCCGGAGCTAAGCCCCGACAGCGCCGACGCGATCTCTTCGGCGGCGGCATATTCCAGGAATTTCACGTGCACCTGGCCGCCCACGGCGGTCGGCACGTCGAGCAGCTCGATCATCGACTTGATCTGGCCGAAGTCGCGCGGGTTCGCCAGGATGATCAGCTTATTGGTGCGCTCGTCGGCGATGATCTGCGAGATCTGGACGTTCAGGTCGCTGCCGGAGTCGCCTTTTTTGGCGGCCGCGGCTTTGCGCTGGGCGGCGGTTTGATTCTTATCGCCGGCGCCGAAAATCTCGGTCAGCTTCGCCTGAATATCGGCGGCCTCGGCATATTGGACCTCATAGACATGAACCTGCTCCTGGGCCTCGTCGAGGTCCAGGCGCTTGATCAGGTCACGGATGCGCGTGAGGTTCGAGGCGTTCTCGGTGATGATCAGGCTTGAGCCGTAGGGGATGATCGTCGCCGAGCTGCTGACGAATTTGCTGATGATCCCCTGCATCTCTTCGGGCGAGCTATTCTCGACCGGCACGATCGCCGTGACCATGCGCTGCAGGTTCGGCAGCCGCTCGCCCTCCCCATAGGTGGGGCTGGGCTCGGAGATGGCCTTCTTGGAGTCGATGATCTTGGTGAATTGCCCAAAGGGCACCAGGGTCAACCCGTTCATCTCGAGCGCCGCGACGAACGCGCGATACGCCTCCGCCAGCGAGACCTCCTCCGGCGAGATGATCGTGATGGTCTTATTCGCCTGCAGATTATCCGCGATGATGAAGTTCTTATTCATCGCGGCCGCGAAGAATTTCACCACCTCGGCGAGCTGCGCCTGGCGAAAGTCGAGGGTCACGCGAGTATTTCGCGGCGTGCGCTTGGGGCGATAATTCGTGTCGAAATTCGCCGGCAAATTGAAGCGCTCGTCCGGGCTGACGTTATCGGGCGTGATAACCGTCTCGCCGCTGGAGCGCGCAGGCTTGGGCGCCGCCGCCGGGGCCTCCTTCTCCGCCTCGTTTGTCGCCGGAGCGTCCCGCTCAATCACGCCGGGCTTATTTTCCTGGGCGGCCGCCTCGCTGGGAACCAAAGCCCCGGCAAAGAGGGTCGCACCCATCAATAATGCCGCGCAAAAATGGGGCGTGATGCGCCGCGGCAAGAACAGAGGCGCGCGTCGGCGAGGGGAAGAAATCTGGAGTTGTCGTTGCGTCGGAATCATCAACTACGTCTCAATAAAAGGCGGAACTGAAGGTGAATATCGAAAAAACTCAATGTATTTTATATTGCATGCGCTTTTTTTGGCCGCGCCGCTCAATCTCAACGGTCACTTCACCGCTGGATTTAAATTGCTCGAAGAGGTCCATGGCCTGACTGGTCGTGTCGATCTTCTTACCGTTGACCGACTGCAGCACGTCGCCGCTCTGGATGCCCAATTGCGAGTACACGCTATTGGGGCTCAGCCCGACCAACTTCAGGCCGTCGCGCTTGCCGTCTTTGAAGTTCGGGGCGATGCGCCCCTGCTCGGCGAGCGCCTTGGGGTCGTTGAGCTGCTTGTCGAGCGCACCACGCTTAAGCTCGTACTGGTTATCGCTGACCTTTTTGACCGCGCCCTGGGTCGCGCTGTTGACCCGCGGCGCCTTGCCCAGTGTAGGCGCGAGCGCCTTGGCGGCTGCCCGAGGGCGCGTGACCCCCGAGGTCCGCGTGGCGCTGGTGGGCGCGCCCCCCAGCGTCTGGTTCATCAGCATATATTCGGTACGCCCGCCCCGCGATAAGAGGATGCGGTCTCGGCGAATCTCGATGATCTCGATGGTGCCCTGAATAAAATCACCGGTGCTCATAATCATGGTCGCGTCGGATGACTCATCGCGAAGCAGCGCCATGGAAAACTCGGGATTACTGGCGACCATCGCGCCCATCAATTGCATATTGAGGTCGCTCAGGGTCGGCAGCCCCGAATCGACGGCCTGGTCCTGAACGGGAAGACACTGACCCGCCTGGCATTCTTGGCCATCGGGGCAGCCGCCCGGGCACTCCTCGACGGGCGCGTTATCTTCGCACCCAAACAAGCAGAGCTTCGCGATCGTGCGGTCCCAATCCTTGGACTGCGAGGCGCGCGCGGGCCGCGGGGCAACCTGCTGCATCTCGGGCAGCTCAGGAACCGTGAACGGGGCGAGCTGGCTTGCCAGGATATTATTGGCCGTGAGCGCCAGAAGCAGCGCCCCCACACCAATCACCCCGAGCATCAGCGCCCACCCATATTTTCGAAGGAAATTCTCCATAGAACCTTATCTTGGCGTGCCCGAATCAAATTCTCCGGGGCTTAATATCATTCTTTTGTCGAGCGTCGAGCTTTTATCGAGCGTTGAGCCGCCTGCGGCGATTCAAATCGCCCGTCGAAATCCGGGCCCACCTTCCTAGTTTGGAATACCCAACGAAGCAATGCGGCAAACATCAGATATCTCGACTTCATTCCATGGCAGCGAACGAAGAAGCCCCAGAGGGTGCGCTAGACCCGACACCTCAGCGCGCACCATACAATAGTGCAAGTTCCATACCACGAAACGACACCGGCTAGAGGCGACCTCAGGGGACCCAGAAACCCCGTGTGTTATAATATTATGACATTTTGTCAAACCGCCCGCGTTTTAGCCGAGGCTTGTGACATTTTGTCAATCACCTCAAGACACTAAAAAAATCGAACCTGCGCCCCGTCCTTCGCGACAGTCCAGTCATCCTCGACGCCCCTGCGATCCTAAAAATTACACGAAATTAGGCAATCCTATTTGTGATTTAACGCCACCCTCGGTAGGCTTGCCATCCAAGCAAATGATGCGATTCGACAAAGCTTATATCGAGCGTGACCACCTAGACACTGATAGACCCAACTGGAACGAAATCCCATGAATCCATTTAAGCGTTCGAAACTCGTAGCCGCGGCCACAGCCCTGATGCTTGGTGGTCTTTTGAGTGGATGTGGCGACGCGGCAAGAGTCACGACAAATGTCGGGCCCAGCGCAAACCAGGGCGAGAACAACGGCTCTGGTACCAATAACGGCTCTGGTACCAATAACGGCTCTGGCACCAATAACGGCTCTGGCACCAATAACGGCACTGGCACCAATAACGGCACTGGCACCAACAACGGCACTGGCACCAATAACGGCACCGGCACCAATAACGGCTCCGGCACCAATAACGGCTCCGGCACCAATAACGGCTCCGGCACCAACAACGGCTCTGGTACCAATAACGGCTCTGGCACCAATAACGGCTCTGGTACCAATAACGGCACCGGCACCAATAACAGCACCGGCACCAATAACGGCACCGGCACCAATAACGGCACCGGCACCAACAACGGCACCGGCTCCAATAACGGCACTGGCTCCAACAACGGCACTGGCTCCAACAACGGCACTGGCACCAACAACGGCACTGGCTCCAACAACGGCACTGGCTCCAACAACGGCACCGGCACCAACAACGGCACTGGCACCAACAACGGCACTGGCACCAACAACGGCACTGGCACCAACAACGGCTCCGGCGGCGGCGATGAGTGCGTCTTCCAATCGGAGTACGGAACTTTCAACCTTGATGGGTTTTATTTCGAGATCGATGGGCAGGGATGGACCCGCGAGGTCACCTTCTTCGCCGGCATGCTCCCGCAGAATGAACGGGTCGCCCTGGGTCTCTATGTCGAGGAATACTGGCTGCGGACGGGAGCGGACGTCGGAACCTACCATATCGGGCCCAATGGCTGGCTCTATAAGACGTTCATCCAAGACTTCCCCGAAGAGGGCGAGAAATGGTACGCCGACCCCATTTGCCGCAATAAATGCGTGCAGCTCATCTGCGATCTCCCGGACGAGCCGGGCTCGGACATCGATCTAAATATCGAAGGCACCGCGAAGACCGGCACCGTTCAAATCACATCTTTCGGCAACTCGTTTAGCGGCATCGTTCGCGATGCGACGTTTATTTTCCCCGATGGCCTGCCGAACTCCCATATCACCCGGGTAGACTTCAACGGGACCTATGTTGAGCGGCCCGACTTCTAAGCAGGCCATCTTAAGAGTGGTCAACGAGCGCCGAATAAGAAACGGGCTGCCAAATCAAATTGGCAGCCCGTTTCTTATTCGGCTCGGCACCCAACGCCCGCTACGCTCGCCGGCGCAGCTCGTCGATGCCGTCTTCGAGCCCCTGCATCGTGAACGGATACATCGCAAAGAGCTTGCCGATGGCCTGGGTGGTCCAACTGCCCCACCACTCCGGGCGGTCCGGGTTGAGCCAGACGGTGCGCGGGATGGTCTCGCGCAGAAGCTGCAAATAATCGAAGCCGGGGCGCTCATTATAATGCCAATAATCGACCGAGCCGCCCCGCTGGGTCAGCTCGCTGGGGGCCATCGCCGCGTCGCCCACCACGATGCATCGCCAGGAGGAGTCCAGGTTCCGAAAGACCTGCTCGGTCGGCTCCCCGTCGCGGCGCTCCATATCGTTAAAGAGCGTCTCGTAGAAGCAATTATGGAAATAATAGCTCTTAAAGCTCTTAAAATGACTGGCCTGGTGGGCCGCCGAAAAGAGCCGCGAGGTCAGCCGGCTGTAGGGGTCCATCGAGCCGCCGACGTCGCACAACAGCAGCAATTTGACGTTGTTTTCGCGCGGCGCCCGAAACACCAGCTCGATGTCGCCGGCGTTTTTGGCCGTCTGGTCGATGGTCCCGTCGAGGTCGAGGATCTGGCGGCTGCTGTCGCGGGTAAGCTGGCGCAGCCGCCGCAGCGCCATGCCGATGTCGCGCACGTCGAGGGTGAGGTCCTTTCGCAGGTTGCGAAACCGCCGCTCACTCGCAACCTGGACGGCCGAGCGATTTCGCCCGGTGCCACCCACGCGCACGCCGGGGGTCGGCGCGCCGCTGTGGCCGAAGGGACTTCGCCCGCCCGTGCCGATCCAATGGCTGCCGCCATCGTGGCGCTCGTCCTGCTCGCGCAGGCGTTTCTCGAATTCTTCGCGCAGCTCATCGAGGCCCAATTCTTTGAGCTTTGCCAGCTCCTCGGGGCTGAGCTGCGGCGGCGCCTTGGGGTCTTCGAGCCATTTGAGGATCTCGTCGTGCAGCCCGTCAAAGAACGAATCTTGGAAGACATCGAGCAGCGCCGGGTTGACCTCGGCGTCCTTAAAGAACTCCGCGAACGCCTGGTCGTAGATATCGTAATGCTCGGGGCGCTTGACCAGAATGCTGCGCGCCACCTGATAAAAATGGCTCAGGCTCTCGCGCGCCAACCCGGCCTCCAGCGCCTGGAGCAGCGTCAGAAACTCGGTGGTGCTCACCGGCAGGCCGCGGGCGCGCAGATAATAGAAGAACGAGATAAACATCAATATTGTCCCAGGTCTTCTTCGCGCTTGAGCAGCACGCCCAAAAACGGAATCTCGCGCGCGAGCGTGTCGGCCGAGATGCCCGCGGCGATCAGCGCGCCGATCCAGTCGACCAGCTCACTGGTCGACGGTTTTTTGCGCACCGCCGGGTTGTTGCGCAGCGCGTAGAAGCGGCGCAAGCACATCTGCGCGAGCTTTTTATCGATGTAGGGGTGATGCACGTCGACGATCTGCGCCATCATCTCGGGGCTGGGGAAGTCGATATAATGGAAGATGCAGCGGCGCAAAAACGCGTCGGGCAGCTCCTTTTCGGCGTTGGACGTGATGATCACAACCGGGCGGTTTTTGGCCTCGACGAGCTGCTGGGTCTCCGCGACCTCGAAGCTCATGCGGTCCAACTCGTGGAGCAAGTCGTTGGGGAATTCCATATCTGCTTTGTCGATTTCATCGATGAGCAGCACGCTTCGCTCGGGGCTGGTGAACGACTTCCCGACCGCGCCCAGCTTGATATATTGGGCGATATCGCCGACATCGGCCCCGCCGAAGCGACTGTCATTGAGGCGCTGAACGGTGTCATAGACATAAAGTCCCTCCTGCGCTTTGGTCGTCGATTTGATATGCCAATGAAATAGCTCGGCGCCCAGGGCTTCGGCCACGGTGTGGGCGAGCAGGGTCTTGCCGGTGCCGGGCTCGCCGCGGATCAGCAGCGGCTTTTGAAGCGCGACCGCCACATTCACCACATCGCGAAGCTCCGGGCTTGTGATATAGGAGGCGGTGCCGCGAAATTGCTCGAAGCTCGAAGGCGTTTGGGTCGTATTCATAAGTCGTCGGTTTGGGCAAAAGAAGGGACAATCTAAAGTCGGAAATCAAACGTCGAGGCGCTGCTTTTATTCCGCCCGACGCTGCTACCATCTATCACGAGTTGCGATGTCTTCAAGCGAAGTTTCTGGCGCCGAACAATCGAGCGGCGAACAACCTGACGCGAACAAACCCGAAGGCGAGCCGACGCTCAGCGACAAGATCATGGCGCGCGCGATCGAGCTGGGCTTTGACCGCGCGGCCATCGTCCCCGCCGGGCGCCTCAAGCACGCCGAGCAATATCTGGAGTGGCTCAAAGAGGGGCGCCACGGGGCGATGAATTACCTCGACCGCCACCATGAGCTTCGCGTCGACCCGACCAAGATGGAGGAAGGCACGCGCAGCGTGGTGGTGCTGCTCAAGAATTATTATCGCGAGGCCGATCTTTTAGCCGGCGGCCTGCGCATCGCGCGCTACGCCCACGGCGACGATTACCACGACACCCTCTGGGAGCGCATGCGCGAGCTCGCCGCGTTTATCCACGCCGAGACCGGCGCCGACTGCGGCACCCGCCCGGCCACCGACACCGCCCCGATCCTCGAGCGCGACCTGGCCGCGCTGGCGGGGCTCGGGTGGGTGGGGAAGAACGCGATGCTCATCAACCCGGAGATCGGCTCCTTCTCGTTTATCGCCGAGGTCCTGGTCGACCTGGACCTGGAGGCCACCCACCCGATGGTCCCGGACCGCTGCGGCACCTGCTCCAAATGCATCGACGCCTGCCCCACCAACGCGATCATCAGCCCGGCGGTGATCGACGCGCGCCGCTGCATCTCGTATCTGACCATCGAGCTGCGCGGCCCGATCCCGCGGGCGCTTCGCCCCTTAATCGGCGACCATATTTTCGGCTGCGATATCTGCCAGGTGGTCTGCCCCTGGAACTCCAAAGCCGAGCCCTCCGAGGACGCGAGCTTTCAGACCCGCGAGATCTACCGCAGCCTGACCCTGCAGAGACTGCTGTGTTTCGACCTGCCCGATTATGTCGAGCATTTTAGCAAATCGGCCATCAAACGCGCCAAATTACGCGGTCTTCGGCGCAACGCCGCGGTGGTCATCGGCAATACATTCGCCCAAAGCGGCGACGAATCCATCGTCGAACTGCTGGGCGAAAGATTGCTCAAAGACGAGCCTGAGCCGCTCGTGCGCGGTCATATTGCCTGGGCGCTCGGTCAGGTGGGCGGCGACGCGGCGGCTCAGATACTTTGCGAGGCCGCCGGGGCCGAGCAAGATCCCTATGTCCAGGAAGAAATCCGCGCCGCCCAGCGCTGACGAAGTTGCCCCTTGTGTTTCGACTACAAAAACGCGAATAATCTGTATTCACTGCCGATCATATATGCTATGCAAGGGTTATCTGCAGCTTCCACTGCCTCTGCTTTGCGAGGAAAGAGTTTAGCGTTATGTCTGAGCCTTATTTCCGAATAGAACGCCCAGAAGAGCAACTTCTCCCGGTCATCGTCGACGTGCCGCATGCCGGCGAGTGGATCCCCGATGACGTGCGCAAAGAGATGGTCGTGGGTCGTCGCATTTTAAAGCGCGACCTCGACCTCTACGTCGATCAGATCTGGCAGGACGCGCCGAGCCTGGGCGCTACGCTGATCGCCTCGCAGGTCTCGCGCTACGTCGTCGACCTCAACCGCGCCCCCGACGATGTCTCCCCCGAGACCGTTCGCGGCGGCGTGCGCATCCACGAGCCCGGCTATTATCGGGACCGCGGGGTCGTCTGGCGCACCACCACCAGCGGGCAAGAGGTGATGGCCGCGCCGATGTCGAAGGCCGCCTTCGAGCGCCGCCTCAACACCTTCTACCACCCCTATCACCAGGCGCTCAGCGAAGAGATCGCCCGGATCCGCAAGCAATTCGGCTATTGCATCCTGGTCGACGGCCACTCGATGCCCTCCAAGGGCCGCAGCGGCCACACCGACCCGGGCACCCGCCGCGCCGATATCGTGCCGGGCAACGCCGACGGCCAATCCTGCGACGTGACGCTGACCTGGACGGTCGAGGAGCATTTCCGCGACCTGTCCTTCTCGGTCAAGACCAACGAGCCCTATAAGGGCGGCTGGATCACGCGCAACTACGGGCGTCCCAAAAACGACATCCACGCCATCCAGATCGAGATCAACCGCGACCTCTATATGAACGAGCGCACCTTCGCGATCGATATGCCCGGCATCGAGCGGCTGCGCAAAGCCTGCTCGTCGCTGCTGGGCAAGCTGGCCGATATGGACGTGAAATAAGCCCATACCGCCCCCGCCTCTCAAGCCCCCCCCCGGCGCCCGACGCGCCGCGGGGGCTTTTTCGTGCCTCGCCGCCCGTCGTCTATTTTCCCCCCGATGCGCATTGCCCCATTCCCCAGCGATGGTATATGGTCGATTTCAGTGTATTCACCACCTCAGTCACTGAGACGCAGGAGCCATCAGCATGCCAGACCAGGGCCCATCGCTTGAGGATATCCTCCAAGACCTTACCGATATCCTCGACGACGTTCGTATCGAAGAAGATGATGGAAAAGTCGCGCATTATGACGCGATTCAGCGCGGGCTCTCCGAGCTCCACCTGCATATTCTTACGTATATTCGATTCCTCGAGGATCAGAATTTCCTGACCTATAACCGCATCGCCGATGAGCTCGCACTGACCGACGCCGGGCGCGACGCTCTGCAGAATACGGACAGCTGGAGCGCCCAGGTCGCCCAGGCGTTCGCCGACCAGATCGTGGAGCCCAGCGCGGCCGACGATGACGCGATGGCGCTCGACGGCATGCTCGGCGACGGGCTCATCGATGAGATGGCCTCCGGCTTCGATGATATGCGCTTAAGCGACGGCTCCGACGCCGAGGAGATCAGCGCCCCCTTCGACGACGCAATCAGCAGTGATTCATATAACTTCGAAGACTCGCCGAGCGACGCTGCGGCCGACGAGCCGCTGACCGATGAGGCAGCTCTCGACCTGATGTCCGACCGAGTTTTCGATGGGCCCGGGCCCGCCAGCGCACCGCCAGCGACCGATTTGGACCCCGCCGGCGATGTTAATTCCAATCACGAGCGACCGACCGCACAAAGAGACGCAATGAACAATCCAGGGCAGAACCAAGCAACGCCAGCCTCCGCCAACGGAGCCGAACTCTATCAGCGCACCGAGGAATTGGGCGTCGGCGGCGTCGGCACCGTGTTCCGTGCCAACCAGGTCAAGCTCAAGCGCGACGTCGCGCTCAAGGTCGTCGACCAGGTCTTTAACGTCTTCGCCGGCGTCAAGCGCGACGATATCATCGCGAGCTTCACCGAGGTCGTGCAGCGCCAGGCGAGCCTGGTGCACCCGAATATCGTGCAGGTGCTCGACATTGAGACCGACGCCGAATTCCCCTATGTGGTCACGCAATACGCCCCGCGCGGAAACCTGCGCCGCCTCATCGAGATGCCGGATCGCCCCACGCTTAGCGTCGCGCTCAAATATTTTATGCAGATCTTGAGCGCCCTGAGCACCGCCCACGACAACGGCATCGTCCACGGCAACCTCAAGCCCGAGAACGTCGTGCTGGACGCCGCCGGCAACGCCATGATCAGCGACTTCGGCATGGCCAATGTGGTCGAGCGCGAAGACGCCAACACCGCGCATGTCTATGTCGGCGTGGGCACCGTCGCCTATATGAGCCCGGAGCAATTCCAGAACCCGAACTCGGCCACCGAGCAGAGCGATATCTACTCGCTCGGGATCATGCTCTACGAGATGCTCACGGGCAAAGTCCCCGGGCGGCGCTCGCCGATGCCGTCGAGCTTCTACCCGGATATCCCGCGCAGCCTGGATGATATCTTCGACAAGATGTCGGTGGATGACCCGGCCGACCGCTTCCTCAACGTCCAGGAGATCCTCCAGGAGCTCTATCAGGCCGAAGACGTCATGAACCTGCTCGACAACCGCTCGGGCATCCTCTTCATGCGCGACCCCATCGAGTTCGGCGAGCTCGGCGGCATCGAGCTGGCCTCCTCGGCGCCCGCCGGCGGGGCCGCCACCTTCGTCGCGCAGGCCCCGGCTGCGCCGGTCGAGGCTGACTTCGCCGACGACTTCGAGGGCGAATACGAAGACAGCGTCGCCGACGAGGACAGCGACGTCGAAGACAGCGCATTCGACGCTGACTCCGAGGTCGACGAAGACGTCGCCGCCGATGATGTGCTCGGAAAGCTCGATAAATACGGCGATATGTTCGAAGAAGAGGACGCGTGAGCGACCAACTTCTACCATTTGAGGGCGCGCGGCCCTCGCTGGGCGCCCGGGTGTATATCGCCCCGGGCGCGCGCGTCATCGGCAACGTGGCGCTCGGGGACGACGCCAGCGTCTGGTATAACGCCGTGCTGCGCGGCGACCTCGAGCATATCAGCGTCGGCGCGCGCACCAATATCCAGGACGGCACCGTCATTCATATCGAGAGCGGCAAATTCCCCACGATTATCGGGGAAGGCGTCACCATCGGGCACAAAGCGCTGGTTCACGCCTGCACCATCGGCGATAACTGCCTGATCGGCATGGGGAGCATCATCCTGGATGGCGCCGTGATCCCCGACAATTGCCTGGTGGCCGCGGGCGCTGTGGTCACCCCCGGAAAGACCTTCGAGCCGCGCAGCCTGATCCTGGGAAGCCCGGCGCGCACCGTGCGCCCGCTCAGCGACGAAGAGGTCGCGGGCTTCCGCAAGTCCGCCGACCACTATGTCGCGCTGGCCCAGCGCCACGCATCATCTTAATGATTCGACCAAACTTCAGCACATAAAAAAGCGCCCGGCCAACTCGGCCGGGCGCTTTTTTATGTGGGCCATCAGCCCGTCTCACTCGCCAATCAGAAGAGGTCGACCCCCTTGGCGGGTGCAGGTGCGGCTTCGGGCTCGGCGGCCGCCGGGACCTCGACCGGCGCCACAACCTCTTGCCTGCGACGCTTCGACCCCGGATTCGCCGGCGAGGCGAGCGCGCCCAGGCGCCCCGGCTCGACGAGGAGCATAAAACCGCGACGCTCGTTGAAGTCGAAGGTCGCCGCGCTGCAGCCGCGATGTTTGGTCTGCAGATAGGTCTCGAAGCGCTGCTTATGCGGGGACCATAACTTCACGTGCACCTGCACCGACTCCCCGAACTCAGTGGTGGCGCAGCGCCGGTCCAGCCCGCTGCATTGCTGCTCCTGAATACGCTCCACCTCACAGATATCGAGGCCGGCCACGTCGTCGACCAACGCCAGATAGACATGGCTCTTTGAGAGCGTGCGCTCGCGCGTACGAGCGCGAGTCTTCTCAGCGATCGCGGTCCCCATATAGGGCGTGGGGAGGTCGGGATTGGCGAACCATACCCCCCGCTCAAGCGATCGCTCCTTGCGGTCCGAATACCCCTTATGCCAGCCGATGCCCCACACCGTCGGGCCGAGCATCTCCAGCGGGAGAAGCGAGAATTCCGAGTAGAAATCGCCCCCCTTTCGCGGCGTCTTGGCGCATTGTTGCAGCGGCTCGGGCGTGACCTTCGCGTGCTTTGCCAGGCTCCAGTCCTCGCCCTGGCGCTCCAGATTTAGCCAATAGAGCTCGCTCTGGGCGTCGCTCGGGCAACGATTGCCCGGCGCGCGCGGCCCGCACAAAAGCAGCCCGGCGCGCTGCGTCCCGCGGGTGGATTGATACGCCTCGACCAGCTCGCGCTCACTGGTGGCCAGCGGGCAAATTTCGTCGAAGACATCGGTCTTGGCCAGCGTCTCCTCGAACTCACTGGTGTCTTGGAGCAGGAGCCAACTGTTGGGCACGACCTCGAAGCTATCATAATACCAGGTGTCGCCGTTGAGCACCCAGCGCCCCAGCGCGCCTGGGCGCGGCGGCTGGCCCTTAGCCTGCGAGAACGGCAGCCAGCCGCCCACCTCGTAGCGGGCAAAGCGCGGGCCCAGCGGGTCCGGTAACATGCTCAGGCGCGTCTGCTCACCGCGGCGCCCGGCCTCATCGCCGTCCAATAGCTCAACGCGAAACGCCACCGCCTCGGTCGGCAGCGTGGCCACCTGCCCGATGACGCCCAGCGTCAACGCCACCTCCACGTTATAGCCGTCCTTGGTCTTCTTGGTCGCCGCGGTGATGCCGGCGCGGTGCAGCGCCCCATCCGGGCGATCGAAGCGCCAGAATTGCCCGTCCGGCGTGAATAAAATCGCGCTCTCCGAGCCGATATCGTGTCTTTTGGCCATCCCGTCGGGCAGCGAGGCGATGACCGACTCAAGCTTCGGGTCCTGCAACCAGATGATGACGCCGTCCGACATGATATCCTGGGACTCCGCGTCGATAACCACGTCGTCGCGCACCGCGACCGAGAAATAGACATACCCCTCGTCGGCCTCCACCCCCACGCTAAAACTCGCGTCCTTCGCCCCGCCCCAGAACTCCTCGCCGGTGACGATATGCTTGGAGCTGCCAAAGGTGCGCACTTTGCGGGTATTCCAATCGCTAAAGTCCCCGTCGATCGTCTTGCTGGTCTCGGCCTTCGGCAGCGGCAAGACGAGCAACGGCTGGTCGACCGCGGCGCTGCGACGCGCGCGCGCAGGCGTCCCGCGCCGCGGCTTGATCTCCTCGTCGAGCAGGTCGTTGGGATCGGGCTCATCGGCCAGGCCGAAGGGGTCGAGCTCGTGGGACTTCGAGCTTGAGCAGCCAACGCTAAACGCAGCCATGCTCAACAGGCAGGTCAGCACGAGCATCTTCAAGCTCCCCAGACGCCCTCGAGAAGTTGAATATTTATGGGGCGATACTAACGCAATTCGGGTCCGCATGATCGGGTGTCCATCAGTTGTTGAGGTCGTCGGACGAGCCCACAAGGCCCACCAATTCACCTAAAATATTAAGCGCTTCAAGCGGCGTCATTGTATTGGGATTTAATCCCTGAATGCGCTCCAGGGCCGCCTGTTGGGCGGGGTCGAGCGCCGGGGGAGCTTGGAAGAGGCCGAGCTGATTGGGGTTATTTCGCGCGGTCACCGGCGCGGGTTTGCCCGGCTGACGCCCGGCGCGCGGCACGCCGCGCTCGTCGAATTGGCCGCCCTCGAGGTTCTCGAGCACCTGCTTGGCGCGCGCGACCACCGGCTCGGGCAGCCCGGCGAGCTTGCCGACCTGGATGCCGTAGGAGCGGTTGGCCTCGCCGTCGACGAGTTTGCGCAAAAAGATAATATCGTCGTTCCACTCCTTGACCGCGATCGACAGGTTATGCGCCCCGTCCAGGGTGCGCACCAGCTCGGTCAGCTCGTGATAATGCGTGGCGAACATCGTCTTTGATTGAAGTTTATCGTGCAGATACTCGGCCACCGCCCAGGCGATCGACAGCCCGTCGAAGGTCGAGGTGCCGCGGCCAATCTCATCGAGAATGACCAGACTCTTGTCGGTCGCGTTATTGAGGATATGCGCGGCCTCGGTCATCTCGACCATAAAGGTCGACTGGCCGCGGGCCAGGTTATCGCTGGCGCCCACGCGGCTAAATATTTTATCGACCAGCCCGAGCCGGGCGCTCTTCGCCGGCACAAAGGAGCCCATCTGGGCGAGCAGGCTAATCAGCGCGACCTGGCGGATGACCGTCGACTTACCGGCCATATTCGGCCCGGTGATGATGAGCAGGCGGCGCTCCGGCGACATGCGCACCGAGTTGGGCACGAAACGCTCGTCTTTGAGCGTGCTCTCGACCACCGGGTGGCGGCCCTCGTCGATCTCGATGACCGGCTCATCGCAGATGGTCGGGCGCGTGTATTCCAGGCGCGCGGCCAACTCCGAGAGCCCCGCGATCACGTCGAGATTGGCCAATTCGCTCGCCGTGCGAAGCAGCGCGCCGACCTCCAGGCCGACGGTCTGGCGGAGCTCCTGAAAGAGCTGGTATTCCAGCGTCTTACGCTTGTCATCGGCGCTCAGGATCTTCTCCTCCATCTCCTTGAGCTCCGGGGTATAATAGCGCTCCGCGTTCGCCAGCGTTTGCTTGCGAATATAGTGCTCGGGGACCAGGTCCAGGTTCGACTTGGTGACCTCCAAAAAGTAGCCAAAGACCTTATTATATTTGATCTTCAGGCTGCTGATATCGGTCGCTTGTTTCTGCTCGGCCGCGTAATTGAGCAGCCAGTCCTTGCCGTGCTCCGACAGGTCGATCAGCTCGTCGAGTTCGGCGTGGAATCCGGCCCTAAACAGCCGCCCCTCGGTCAACTCGATCGGCGGGTCATCGACGATCGCGCGCTCGATCAGGTCGCGCAGCTCCGGGCAGGGGTCGAGGCTTTCGTCCAGGGAGACCAGGAACTCCGACTCGCAATCGGCCAGCACTTCCTTGACCTCGGGGATGAT
Organism: Bradymonas sediminis; assembly: GCF_003258315.1. Taxonomy (GTDB): domain Bacteria; phylum Myxococcota_A; class Bradymonadia; order Bradymonadales; family Bradymonadaceae; genus Bradymonas; species Bradymonas sediminis. The sequence continues at coordinate 127,286 of NZ_CP030032.1, read as the reverse complement.
GCTCAAGGTCTTTAGAAGACTGCGCAGGTCACGCGCGTTCGCGCTGCCCGACGAGATCTTGGCGCACAGCCGCTCGATATCGTAGACCTCGCCCAGGGCGTTGCGGATATCCTCGCGAAGCGCCGGGAAGCGCAGCATCTCCTCGACCGCGTCGTGGCGATTGCGGATGCGCGTGGCGTCGACCAGCGGATAGTTGAGCCATTGGCGAAGCCTGCGCGCGCCCATGGCGGTGGTGGTCTTGTCGATGACCCCCAGCAGGCTGCCGCTTCGGCGCGCGCCCATCAGCGTCTTGGTCAGCTCAAGATTCGCCTTGGTGGACTCGTCGATCACCAGGAAGGAGCGCGCCCGATACGGCTCGACCGCCTGAATATTGGCCGGCACACCGCGGCGCGTCTCGACCAGATAATCGAGCACCGCGCAGGCCGCCTTGGCCACCGCCTCGCCGCCCTCGAAGTTGAAGTCATGGACGCGCGCGAAGATCTTTTCGACCGCCGCGCTCTTCAAAAAATACGCGTCGCTCGCCAGGTCGTCGGCCAGGCGCGGCCCGGCGGCGACGCGCTCCAGCAGGTGTTTTGAGGCGTAGCATTTCGGCGAGCGCGGCCTTAAAAACACGCCCTCCAGCTGGGCGCGCATGGCCTCAAAATGCCCGCTGATTCGCGGCCGGCCGTCATCGTCCTGGGCGTTACTCTCGGCAAAAACAGCGTCGCCCTCTTCGGCCTGCGGGATCAACAATTCGCGCGGCTCCACGCGGTTCAGCTCGCTCAAAAGCTCGGCGCGACCGCGCAACTCCGTGACCTGAAAATCACCGGTCGACACATCCAAATAGGCCAGCCCATAGGTGAGCTCCTGGCCTGCCCGGGCCGCCTCGCTGGCCGAACCGACCGCGATGGCCGCGACATAATTGGGCGCCTTCTCATCGAGCGAGTCGCTGTCGAGCAACACCCCGGGCGTCACCACCCGCGTCACGTCGCGCTTCACGATCCCCTTGGCGTCCGCCACATCTTCGACCTGCTCACAGATCGCCACCGAGAATCCCTTGTCGACCAGCCGGTCGATATACCCGGCCGCCGCGTGATGCGGCACCCCCGCCATCGGCACCGCGTTTTTATTCTTCCCACGCGCCGTCAGCGTCAGCCCCAACTCCCGCGCGCTGGTCTTCGCGTCCTCAAAAAACATCTCGTAGAAATCGCCCAGGCGGAAGAAAAGAATCGAGCCGGGAAAACGCTCTTTTACTTCCAGATATTGGCGCAACATCGGTGTGAGCTTCATACATCTCAAGGGGGTTTGGGGTCAGGTCAGGCACGCGTCGAGGACGCGAAATAGCCCGCGCAAGCGCAGGGGCAAAGATGCGCCGCTTAATGTGTCATCGCCGACGCCTTGGCGTCAATCAAGTCTTTGGGATGCGCGGCGCGGTGGGCGTCCGGTTAGCGACGATCGAAACGCCGCGCGAGCCCGCCGCCCGCCGCAGCCTACGCAAACGGCGATCCGACCGCGGCTACCGATTCGGTTACGCCCTTTCAGGGCTTGCGAGGTGTGCGTCTTGGGCATTTCAAACGATGTCGCGTTTTTGAACACATTGCCCAACACCACCGCGCAACGAAGTTCCACAAACATGCATGGTCCCCGCGCACCAAGCCCCGCAGGGGCGTAACCGAACTAGTAGCCGTGGGCGTAGGGCGCCAATCGCGCCAGCGTTGGCGGACGTAGCCTTCGGCGGGGGTTATGGCTTGGGCGGCGGTCGTATAGTCACCACGCTCCCGGCTATTCGCCACCCCGCCGCAGCCTACGCAAACTACGCTCCGACCGCGGCTACCGATTCGGTTACGCCCTTTCAGGGCTTGCGAGGTGTGCGTCTTGGGCATTTCAAACGATGTCGCGTTTTTGAACACATTGCCCAACACCACCGCGCAACGAAGTTCCACAAACATGCATGGTCCCCGCGCACCAAGCCCCGCAGGGGCGTAACCGAACTAGTAGCCGTGGGCGTAGGGCGCCAATCGCGCCAGCGTTGGCGGACGTAGCCTTCGGCGGGGGTTGTGCCTTCGGCGGGGGTCGTGCCTTCGGCGGCTGCCAAGCCCCCCCCCCCAATAGACCGAAATCTCAATATGAAAAAGCCACTCAACCGTCTACTATGTAGACCTCCTACAATCTCAGACATCTTTAAACATTAAGGCGGATAATGTCCTATACCCGACTGCGCTATCATATCGTTACGGCGACCAAATATCGTGAACCACTCCTAACTCCCGACGTTGAAAATGTTGCCTACAGGGTTCTTCGCAGAGAGGCAGAAGCCCTCAACGCAAAAATATCGCATATCGGCGGAATCGAAGACCACATTCATATCATCGCCGCAATACCTCCAACCCTCGCCGTGAGCACTTTTGTGGGGCGCGTAAAAACCGAGACAACCAAGGCACTAAAGCGCAATTTTGCGCACCTCGACACCTTCGCCTGGCAAGCGGGCTTCGGCGCGTTCACGCTAAACCCCAACGATATGGATGGCATTATTCACTACGTGTTAAACCAAAAGAACCACCATAAAAAAGATGATCTATGGGCTCCATTCGAGCGGTTAGGCTAAGACGGCGATCGCCCAACACAACCCCTCGAATAAGACGCCCGCCGCAGCCTACGCAAACGGCGCTCCGACCGCGGCTACCGATTCGGTTACGCCCTTTCAGGGCTTGCGAGATGTGCGTCTTGGATATTCCAAACGATGTCGCGTTTTTGAACACATTGCCCACAACCACCGCGCAACGAAGTTCCACAAACATGCATGGTCCCCGCGCACCAAGCCCCGCAGGGGCGTAACCGAACTAGTAGCCGTGGGCGTAGGGCGCCAATCGCGCCAGCGTTGGCGGACGTAGCCTTCGGCGGGGGTTATGGCTTGGGCGGAGATCACACCTTGGGCGGAGGTCGTACACTCGGCGGCGAACGTAGCCTTCAGCGGCGGACGTAGCCTTCGGCGGGGGTTATGGCTTGGGCGGCGGTCGTATAGTCACCACGCTCCCGGCTATTCGCCACCCCGCCGCAGCCTACGCAAACTACGCTCCGACCGCGGCTACCGATTCGGTTACGCCCTTTCAGGGCTTGCGAGGTGTGCGTCTTGGGCATTTCAAACGATGTCGCGTTTTTGAACACATTGCCCAACACCACCGCGCAACGAAGTTCCACAAACATGCATGGTCCCCGCGCACCAAGCCCCGCAGGGGCGTAACCGAACTAGTAGCCGTGGGCGTAGGGCGCCAATCGCGCCAGCGTTGGCGGACGTAGCCTTCGGCGGGGGTTATGGCTTGGGCGGAGATCACACCTTGGGCGGAGATCACACCTTGGGCGGAGGTCGTACACTCGGCGGCGAACGTAGCCTTCAGCGGCGGACGTAGCCTTCGGGGGGGGTCAAGCCTTCAACAAACGAGAACATCACAAACACGTATAGACGGCGCGCACCCAAACAATTAGAAGACCCCACGCGTGCACCTCGCCCCGCGAGGCCGCAAACCTAATCGCAACCTGCGCTATAACTTAATCATGAAAAAACTCATCATTGGCGGCGTCCCCGAGCATTTTAACCTCCCCTGGCAGATCGCCATCGGCGAGAAGAAATTCGAGGCCGAGGGGGTTGAGTTGGTCTGGCGGGACTTCCCCAAAGGCACCGGCGACCTGAACCGCGCGCTGCGCGCCAAAGAGATCGACCTGGCGGTCATCCTCACCGAGGGCATCGTGCGCGACATCGTCCAGGGGAACCCCGCGAAGATCGCGCAAGTCTATGTAAAGTCACCACTTTTATGGGGCATCCATGTCGCGGCCGGCTCCGACTACCAATCCATCGCGGACCTAAAAGGCACCCACGCCGCGATCAGCCGGTACGGCTCGGGCTCGCACCTGATGGCCTTTGTGAACGCCGAAAGTCACGGGTGGAACCTCACAGAAGACCTGAAATTTGAGGTGATCGACGACCTAAACGGGGCGCTTAAGGGGCTGCCCGAAGGGCGTGGCGACTATTTTATGTGGGAGAAGTTCATGACCAAGCCCTACGTCGACCAGGGCATCTTTCGGCGCATCGGCGAGTGCCCCACGCCCTGGCCAAGCTTTGTGATCGCCGCGCGAAACGATGTCCTCGACGCGCACGAACCCGACGTCCGCTCGGTCCTAAAGGTCATCAACGCCGCGACCGCCACCTTCAAAGATGCGCCGCAGACCGAAGCGCTTATCGCCGAGCGATTCGGGCAAAAACCCGCCGACGTCAAAGCCTGGCTCTCGCTCACCCAATGGGCGAGCGAGCCCCTGACGCATGACGAGCTGGGCGATGTTCAGGAAAAACTGATGCAATTGGGGTTGATCGAGGAGGCGCTGGCGGCCCGGGATATCCTGGCGTTTTAAGTTAGCGTGCCAACCGACGCCTCAACGCCCCACCGGGGTATGCTCAATCTCGGATTGATTGCCCCACCACACGATCCCCAGGCAATCCGCGGCCGCCTCCTTATGCAGCTCGGCGACGTCGTAGCTCGGCGGCAGCGCCTCGTCCGCGAACCACCAGACATCATCGACGCGCTTGAGGCTGCGATAGTCGATGGGGTTTCTAAAATCCAAGATCCGATTCTGCAGTTGAAAGTTCAGGATCCCCTGCTGATTGCTCTGCCCGTCGAAGCTCGGCAGCACCACCAGGTGGTTCTGAACATCGCCGTGGGCGCCGTAGACGTTAAAGGGGGCAAAGAGGCGATTGAGCCGCGCGCCGACCTCAAAGACATCGTTGAAGTCATCGGCGAGGATGCGAAGCATCGCGTCTAAGAGTTGCTCGCGCCGGCGTTGCATCGCGGCGCGCCAGGCGTCCGGGTCCTCAAAGGCGTATTTAGAGATGATGCCGCATTGGGGAAGTTCGTCGTATTTTTCGGCCATATGCGCTCCGTATTTTCGCGGTGATAGAAAGTCTTTACGCACCTCATTCGAGGCATCCGTCGACAAAAAGTCTATAAAATCTATCGCCACTCTCCAAACACCAAAATTCGCAACGTCGACCCCGAGCAAACCCGACTCCGCATCAAGCCTGGTGACCCGCGGCATCTATACCGGTCACCCGAATCCCGATGCGCACCGGGCCGGTCTTCGCGCGCACCCAGCCCCGCCATATCACCTGCCGCCACCGCAGACGGCGGCGCGCCGGCGGTATATAAACGCAAAAAAGCGCGCACAAAGACGCACTGATTCACGAACATTTTATTTTTGAGAGATAAGCCAACAACCGGATTCGAACCGGTGACCTGCTCATTACGAATGAGCTGCTCTACCTAGCTGAGCTATGTTGGCGATCGAGGCGAAGATTATCCGAGATACGGAAAACCGACGAATCGGGAACCGGCTTATAAGCAAGCCATTCCCGGTTGTCAAGATGTTCACTTCATTTACTCGCCCCGAGGTGCCCGATTTGCGCCAATCTCGGCGAAAGTCCTGCGATTCGCGCCGAATCCTGTCGCCCGGCGACTTTCCACCTACATCGGCGCGCCGCGCGATCCTGCCAGCCTATTCGAAGATCGCGCGCCGATGAAATACGCGCCTTGCCATAGCCGTTCATGTTGGGCGAGAAAGTGCTGCGTTTGTATTGTCCGCCGAGCATCCATCCCTAAGCCGTATGCCATCCTATGACTGCCGAACCGACCGTGAAATCTGCGACGCCCTCTAAAAAGAGCGCGCGCCGCGCCAGCCAAAAGTCGATCATCGTGGAGGGTGCGCGCGCGCATAACCTGCAAAATGTCGACCTGACGATTCCCAAGCGCAAACTCGTGGTCTTCACCGGCCCGAGCGGCTCAGGCAAGTCGAGCCTGGCATTTGACACCATTTATGCCGAGGGCCGCCGGCGCTATGTCGAGAGCCTGTCGACCTACGCGCGCCAATTCCTCGGGCAGATGGATAAGCCCGAATACGACATGATCTCGGGGTTGAGCCCGACGATTTCGATCGAGCAAAAGACCTCGTCGAATAACCCGCGCAGTACCGTCGGCACGGTCACCGAATTGCACGACCACCTGCGCGTGCTCTACGCGCGCCTGGGCCAGCAGCATTGCCATAAATGTGGCACGCCCGTGAGCGCGATGTCGCGCGATGCGATCGTCGAGCAGGTGCTGTCGCTGCCGGAGGGCACCCGCTTTATGGTGCTCGCGCCGCTGGTGCGAAACCGCAAAGGTGAGTACCGGGAGCTCTTCGACGACCTGCGCCACGACGGGTTCACCCGAGTGCGCATCGACGGCGAGATTCGCCTGCTCGAAGAGGTCGAGAAGGTCGCGCTGCACACGCGCCATCATATCGAGGTGGTCGTCGACCGACTCATCGCCAAGCCCGACAAAATTCAGCGCATCACCGACTCCGTTGAGCTCGCCCTGTCGACCGCCGAGGGCCAGTGCATCGTCGCGATCCCGCCGGATAAAGACGCGCCCGACGCCCCGGCCAACGAGCAGCTCTATAGCACGCAACGCGCCTGCGCGGCGTGCAATATCGCCTACGACGAGCTCACTCATCAGAGCTTCTCGTTTAACACCCCGCTGGGCATGTGCCCGGATTGCTCCGGCAGCGGCATCACGATGCAGGTCGAGACGGCGGCGCTGATTATCGACCCCAAAAAGTCGCTGCGCGGCGGGGTCATCGAGGCCATCGGCCCGGACCCCGACACCGAGCGTGGCGAGCGATTTGGCTACGCCGAAGAGGTCGAGAAGATCTGGCCGCAGCTTAAAACGACGGCCAAGGCCCACGATATCGACCTCGATCTTCCCTGGCATAAGCTGTCGAAGACGGCTCAAAAGACCATCTTTGAGGGCCCGAAAGAGGCCAAAAAGAAGGGCTATAAGGGGTTCCCGGGCATCGTGTCGTTTGTGAATAAGGCGCGCAAAAAAGCCAAGAAAAAGGCGACGCGCGACTTCTTCGACGAGTTTCGCCAACCCGCCCCGTGCCCAGGCTGCGAGGGGTCGCGCCTTCGCCCGGAGAGCCGCGCGGTCTTCTTTAAGGGCAAACCCTTAAGCGAGGTCAACGCCCTGGACATCGAGCAGGCGCTCGCCTTTTTCGAGGGCATCGAACTCGAGGGGCGCGAGGCGATCATCGGCACCGAGCTGCTCGAAGAGATCCGTGAGCGCTTTGGATTCTTGCTCAACGTGGGGTTGAGTTATCTGTCGCTGGGACGTGGCACTGCGACCCTGTCGGGCGGCGAGGCCCAGCGCATTCGGCTCGCCAGCCAGCTTGGCAGTGAGCTGTCGGGGGTCTTGTACGTCCTGGATGAGCCGTCGATCGGGCTGCACCCGCGGGACCATCGCCGACTTCTCGAGACCCTCGAGAGCCTGCGCGACCAGGGCAACTCCGTGCTGGTCGTCGAGCATGATCGCGACACCATGGAGCACGCGGATTTGCTGGTTGATTTCGGCCCCGGCGCCGGCCGAGACGGCGGCGAAATCGTCGCCTACGGCTCGCTCGAAGAGTTCAAAAAGAGCGAGAACTCGCTGACCGCCGACTATCTGGCCGGGCGAAAGGAGATCGCGGTTCCCGAGACGCGCCGCCCCACCGACGGCCCCTGCGTGTCGATCCGCGGCGCGCGCCACCACAACCTCAAGAGCATCGACGTCGACTTTCCCATCGGCACCTTTATCTGTGTGACGGGCGTATCCGGCGCGGGCAAAAGCTCGCTGGTCAACGAGACGCTCTACCCGGCGGTCGCCCGCAAGGTATTCTTCAAGCACCGCACGGTCGGCGAGCACGATGAGATCGAAGGACTTCACCATTTCGACAAAGTTATTCGCATCGACCAATCCCCGATCGGGCGCACCCCGCGCAGCAACCCGGCGACCTATACCAAGGCATTCGACCATATCCGCGATATGTTCACGAACCTGCCCGAAGCCCGCATGTACGGCTTCGACAAGGGGCGCTTCAGCTTTAACGTGAAGGAAGGGCGCTGCGCGGAGTGCAAAGGTCAGGGCGTGCAGGTCGTCGAGATGAGCTTCTTATCCGACGTCTACGTCCCCTGCCCGGCGTGTCACGGCGGCAGGTTTGACCCGACCACGCTGCGCATCAAATACCGCGGTCATAGCATCAATGACGTGCTCAATATGACCATCGCCGAGGCCGCCGAGCTCTTCGACAAACACCCGAAGATCTCGCGCATCCTGCAAACCCTGCTCGACGTCGGCCTCGACTATATCCAGCTCGGCCAGCCCTCCCCAACCCTGTCGGGCGGCGAGGCCCAGCGGGTGAAGTTGTCGCGCGAGCTGGCAAAAATCGCCACCGGCGAGACGCTCTATATCCTGGACGAGCCGTCGACCGGGCTGCACTTCCACGACATCAGCCGCCTGCTCAAAGTCGTCGATAAGCTCGTCGACGCCGGCAACACGGTGGTCATCATCGAGCACAACACCGACATCATTAAGAGCGCGGATTACCTCATCGACATCGGCCCGGAGGGCGGCATCGGCGGCGGTCAATTGATCGCCCAGGGCACGCCCGAAGAGGTCGCGAAGGTTGAGGGGAGTTATACTGGTAAGTTTTTGAGGGAGGAGTTGGGATAAACGAAACAGCGCGGGCGCCTGGCGGCGCCCGCGCTGTGCGGTGCATCAGTGCTGCGGCCCATCAATGATGATGACAGTGGTCGTCATCGGCGTGATCATGCTCGTGGTCTTCCTCATCATGACCGTGGTCGTGCATATGATGATGGCCGACCGGCATCAATTGCAGAAGCATCCCGCGGGGTCCCATGCGCAGATAGGAGAGCAAAAAGAGCGCGGTGAGGATCGCGGCGGCGGTGTATTCGAGGGCTGAATGCTCGCCGAGGAAGACCTCGGTCGGCAGTGACAGCGCGACCGGGTTGAGGCTGTCGGGCTGAGCCAGGTTGAAGAGGAATCCAAAGACCATAATCGTGGCAAGGCCGCCGCCCAGGACGAGCCACATGGTGCGGGCGCCGTGTAACTTCTTGAGCAGCACCAGCGCTGCGATATTCAGCGACGGACTCGCCACCAGCATCGCCAGGACCGCGCCAAGTGAGACGCCGCCGGCGAGCATCGCCGCGGCCATCGCGGTGAGACCGGAGGCGTTGAGGTAAAACGGTGTGGCCAAGAGGGTTAACACGACCACTTCGAGGGCAGCGGGAAGCGCGTCGAAAAGACCGTTCTGCACCAGGGGCCAGCTCAGCGCGACCGCGGCAAAACCAACGACAATCCAGGGCGCGACGTGGTCAATCTGCTCAACCCAACCTTTGGCCAACGACTCTCGGGCGTGCGCGCCGAGGCTGAGTTTATCCATCACCTCGGACGCCTCGGTGGGCTGCTCGGGCGCCTCGTTTTTTGCGCCCCAGAAGACCACGAGCATCGCGACCACGAGCGCCACGAGGACCGTGAAGAGCAGTCTTGCGACCGTTAACTCAACCCCCAAAAGCTTTATCGATAGGGCCAACGAATCGAGCGTAATCGACGGCGCGGCCACGAGGAACGCAACCGCTGCGGCGATCGGAATTCCGCGCCGGCAGAGGTCTTCGTAGACCGTCTCGACACCGCAAGAGCAAATCGGAATCGGTGTGCCAAAGAAGACGCCGCGAAACGCGCTGCCAAAGCTTGTCTTGCCCCGGAAGCGATTGAGCACCGTGCTGCCAAAGCTCGTCTCCATCAAGCCGCCGAGCGTAAAACCGACCAGGAGGGCCGGCGCCGCGGCGATAAAGATGCTGGAGAACCGAGCCCAGGCATTATCGAAATCATGGAGATGCCCAAAATAGAGCAACCCGACCGCTGCGAGCGCCCCACCCATCGCCGAATAGGTTGCGTGCCAGCGGTCCTGGCAGTGGCGCGGGATTAACTCGCTGGCGGTGTCGTGGCCGACCACATGCATCAGGCTGCCGGCGACGAAGGCGATAAGATAGCCCATGATGACGGGCGTAATCATGACCTCACCGCCGACCCAATACCCGGCGACGGTGGCGATGCCCAAGATGCCCAGCGCGGCGGACGCGATGATATTTCCCATCCGCGGTTGCAGCGACCACCAGATCAGCAGGGACATCGGCACGCGGTGGATGAGCACCGCCGCCACCATGCCCCCAAAGCGCACGTCCTCGGCCATACCATGCGAATGCCCAACATGCTCGAGGTGGCCGCCTTGGGTGCCGTGGAAGATCGCGGCCCCGTCGATCATCGCGTGCAAGCCAAGGCCCGCGACCGCGATGAGGATGAAGATATTATGGACCTTGCGCTGGCCGAGGTGATGCAGGTTTCGGCCGAAGATAAACGGGCCAAGAATTCCGGCAACCGCGGCGAGCAGAGTCCACCACCCAGCGTGTTCGATGGCGGCGGGCATGAGGTGAAAAAGACTCAAGCCCAGAATCGACACGAATACGAAGCCATCCATCCCACACAAGAACTGCGGGTGGCGCTTAACCACCGGAAAGAGAAGCGGTCCGAAGGCAAGCGCCACAATACTCAGAGATAATTCCACAAATGAGTCCGGCTTCGGCCGAAGCAAAGATGGGCGCGCGGCCCATCGTTGCTTCGGCTTGGGTACAATCTTATTTCAACAGGTGCTTCACGATCTCGCGCTCTTCTTTGAGCTGAGCTTCGGTCACCTTGAGCTTCTCGATAGCGAAGTCGTTGAGCTCGAGATTCTCGACGATCTCGTAGCTCCCTTTGCCGTCGCAGCGAACCGGGTACGAGAAGATGAGTCCCTCTTCGATGCCGTAGGCGCCGGTGGACGGAACGGCCATCGAGACAAAGTCGTCTTTGGGCGTCTCGGTGAACCAGCTGCGCACGTGGTCAACCGCTGCGCTCGCCGCGCTTGCAGCCGAGGATGCACCGCGGGCTTCGATGATGGCTTTGCCACGCCCCTGAACGGTCGAGATGAAGTCCTCTTCGAGCCATTTGTGGTCCGAGATGACGTCGGGGACCAACTTACCGTTGATCTTGGTGTCGAAGAAGTGCGGGTACATGGTGTTGGAGTGGTTGCCGAAAATCGCGAGGTTCGAGATATCCGAGACGCTCACGCCGGCCTTTTTGGCGAGCAGCGCCTTGCCGCGATTCTGGTCCAGGCGGGTCATCGCGGTGAAGCGCTCGTTCGGAACATCCGGCGCGCTATGCATCGCGATCAACGCGTTGGTATTGCAGGGGTTTCCGACGACCATAACGCGCACGTCATCGGCGGCGTGGTCGTTGATCGCTTTGCCCTGACCGGTGAAGATCGGACCGTTGGCTTCAACGAGGTCGGCGCGAACCATGCCTTTGCCGCGCGGCATTCCGCCGACGAGCATGCAGATATTAGCGTCTTTGAAACCGTCGTTGGGGTTGTCGTAGAGCTCGATACCCGCGAGCAGATCAAACGCCCCGTCGTCCAACTCCATGGCCACGCCTTCCAGAGCTTGCATCGCCCGCGGAATCTCGACGAGTTGCAGGATAATCGGCGTATCCGGGCCGAGCATGCTGCCGGAAGCAATTCGGAAAAGAAGCGAGTAACCGATCGAACCGGCGGGGCCGGTGACTGCAACGCGAATGGGCGTGGTCATAGTAGTTCCTTAAATATAATAATGAGGTAAATGCGCAAAACAACGCGAACGACATACCAATGCAGGGGCCAAATTGGCAAGTGCAGCCGTCGATTTTATCGACGGCTTAAGCAAGCCGGAGGCCGTCGAAACAATGGAATTCTAAATTATTTATCAGCAGCAAAAGCCGACGTACCCAGGGTAATATTCTTCTCTTTCTCGGCCATGCTCTCGTGAAGGCCCTCATGGGTATAATGAGGCTTGCGCGTGAAATCATGGCGCGCCTCGACGGTCCGCACCGTGCCGGAGGCCGAGCGCATCACGACCGAGTGGGTCTCACACCCGTCCGCCCAGAAACGCACCCCGCGAAGCATCTCACCGGTCGTGATTCCGGTCGCCGCGAAGACGAGTTCTCCGTGGGCGAGGTCGTCGATCTTGAGCTTTCTGTGAATATCGGCGTCTTCGCCCATGACTCGCTGCGCGCGCGCCATCTCCTGGTCGTTGCGGAAGATCAAACGCCCCTGGATATCTCCACCGACGCATTGCAACGCGGCCGCAGCCAGGACACCCTCGGGCGCCCCGCCCACACCGAAGAGAATGTCGAGGCCGGTCTCCGGGTCGCAGGTCGCGATCGCCGCGTGGACGTCACCGTCGGGGATCAATTTAATACGCGCGCCCGCCTTGCGAATCTCTTCGATCAACTCGTCATGGCGCGAGCGGTCCAAAATAATCGCGGTCAACTCATGCACCTGCACGCCCTTCGCCTTGGCGAGGGCATGCAGGTTTTCGGTGGGCGTCTTATCGATGTCGATGATGCCACGGCCGGCAGGGCCTACCGCGATTTTATTCATATAGATATCGGGCGCGTTGAGCATATTGCCCTTGGGCCCCATCGCCACGACCGAGATCGCGCCGGGGCGCCCCTGCGCGCAGAGGTCGGTGCCTTCGAGCGGGTCCAACGCGATATCCATCCCCGGATCTTCTGCGTGCTGGCGCCCGACTTGCTCGCCGATGAACAGCATCGGAGCCTCATCGCGCTCTCCCTCACCGATGACGACCGTTCCGTTGATCTCCAACGAGTCAAACGCCGCGCGCATCGCGCTGACGGCCTGATGATCGCTGTTGTGGCTATTTCCCTGGCCCATGGTGCGGGCGGAGGCAATAGCGGCCGCTTCGGTGACCCGTACTAACTCTAACGCGAGATTACGCTGCATCATATTCAGCTCCATAAATAGTTCTCAATCGCTGCTTTATTATTGGTTTCGCGAACACGTCGGTTGACCGAATTACGGCTTTGCTCAGACTTTTCAATCGAATCAACGCTTAGGTTTTTACGGCTATTGCATGCTCTGCGATGGTCTAGCAGAGGCTCCTAATGAGTTCAACACGACCGGCTAAACCGCTCGAAATGACCTTAAATATTGCACAAGGTTGGGTTCGCTCTATCCTAAGCACCCCCAAATGACTTCCAAGATTTTATTGTGAAATTACTGGCCACTGGCCAAAGCGCGCTCAAATTAACCTGACTGGCAATTATTGCGATTCCCTAAGCCCTCTCGAAGCTGTTTTTATGAAATCACTATCGAAGATGAATATCTCCAACCGAATCCGCTACCGCTATGCGCCGCTCATATTGGGCGCCACGCTCGGGCTCGCGGCGTGTAAATCTAGCTCCAAATCGGCGCCAAAGCCCACCGGCGAGGCGTCGGCGCAGACCGACGACTCCGGCGAGGCAAACGGATCGGGCCCCTCCACAGGTACCGACGGCGACGCCGAGCAGGCGCCCGCGCCCCGCGGGAGTGACCGCCCCACAGACCCCCAACTCGCACAGATTCAGCTGCCCGAGGGCTTTCAAATTCGGATGTACTCCGCGGATGTCCCCGGCGCGCGCTCCCTGCAAATCACCCCCGACGGCACCCTCTTTGTAGGCAGTCGCGGCGCGGGAAAGGTCTATGCCCTGGTCGACACAAACAATGACAAGCGCGCGGACAAAGTCCACGTGCTCGCCGAGGGGTTGAATAACCCCAACGGCGTCGCATTCAAAGACGGCGATCTCTATGTGGCTGAGATCGATAAGATCTGGCGCTACCCCGAAATCGAAAATCACCTGGAGGACCCGCCCGAGCCCGAGCTCATCAGCGACGCGTTTCCCAGCAAAAAACACCACGGCTGGAAATTCATCAAATTTGGCCCGGACGGAAAGCTCTATATTCCCGTCGGCGCGCCCTGCAATATTTGCAAGCCCGACCCGGATAAATACGCCAATATCCAGCGCATGAATGCGGACGGCAGCGAGCTCGAGGTATTCGCGCGTGGCGTTCGAAATACGGTGGGATTTGATTGGCACCCGGAGACCAAGGAGTTGTGGTTCAGCGATAATGGCCGCGATATGCTCGGCGATACGATTCCGCCCGATGAGCTTAATCATGCGCCCAAAGCTGGCATGAATTTTGGCTATCCCTATTGTCACGGAAAAGACGTTCGGGACCCGGAGTTTGGCCGCGGCGTGGATTGCGCGACCTATGTCGCGCCGGTTCAGGATTTAGAGGCGCACACCGCCGCGCTCGGGATCGAGTTTTATACCGGCGAGATGTTTCCTGCGACCTATAAAAAGCAGCTCTTTATCGCCGAGCACGGGTCATGGAATCGCAGCGAAAAGGTCGGCTACCGCGTCACCCTGGTGCGCTTGGATGCCGACGGCAACGCCCAGAGCTACGAGCCCTTCGCCACCGGTTGGCTGCAAGATGAGACCGCCTGGGGCCGCCCGGTCGACGTCGAAGTGATGGCCGACGGCTCCCTTCTGGTCTCCGATGATCTGCGCGGAGCCGTCTACCGAATCTCCTATAAGCCGTGATTTCACCCGCCCGCGTGCTTAGAATTCGAGCAAGTGCGGGCGTCTATCGGTGATGGGCGTCCGAGTGAGTGCATACGCATTCGTTCTTCCGAAACCAGTAGGCCATCTCTATGAAAACACCGCTGGAGCTATCCTTCACGAACCTCACTCCTTCTGAGCCCCTCAAGGAGCGTGTCTATGCGCGGGTCGCGCGACTGGAGCGCTTTTTTCAGGGCATCATCGCGTGCCGCGTTTTTATCGAAATCTCAAATAAAAGCCCCCATAATATCCAAGACTATTCGGTGCGCATCGCCCTGACCGTGCCGGGTCAGGAGATCGCGGTTTCGGCCAATCCTCGCCCCAACGAGCGGGGCCACCGCGACGCCTACGTGGCGATTCGCGACGCCTTCGACACCGCCGAACGCCGGCTTAAGGACTATAGCGCGCGCTTGCGCGAGGCGCGCAAAACGCCCACGCCCACCGAGGAGCCGGTGGCGGTCGTCACCCGCCTCTTCCCCGAGCGTGGCTACGGATTTCTCGAAGACCCGGGCGGCCGCGAGATTTACTTTCACCAGAACGCGGTCATCAACCAGGGATTCGACAAATTAAATATCGGCGCCGGCGTCCAATTCGATGAAGGCAGCGGCCTCGATGGCCCGCAGGCAACGCGGGTTCGCACGATTTAGCGCGACTCAGCGCATTGCCAATTTGTCGGCAACGCCCGAGAAACGCCGCACCGAGTTTTTCGCCGCCGCTTCGACCTGCTCGCGGGCACCCACGAGCAGCACGGAGCGGCGGCTTCGCGTCATGCCCGTATACAGAATTTCGCGGCTCAACAGCGGCAGCGATTCGTGCGGCAAGACGATGCCGACGCTATTATATTCGGAGCCCTGCGCCTTATGAATCGTCAGGGCGTACGCATGCTCCAGATCAGCGCCCAGCGCAGCCAGGTCGAAGGGCATATACTCGCCGTCGCGCAAAAACACCGCCATCGACTTGATGTAACGGCCGTTCTCGTCGTGAATCAGCACGTCGAGCACAAGCCCCTGGTCACCGTTGAATAGCCCGCGCTCATAATCATTGCGCAGCATGATAATGGGCTCACCCACCGCCAACCTTCCAGATGCGAGCGTGCCCGCCCGGAAGCCCAGAAAGCTCATATGACGCGCGTGCAATGCGGCGTTAAGCGCCTCCGAGCCGGTGCCGAAAACCCGCGTGATGCTCAGCGCCTGAAACCCGGAAAAGTGCCCGAATAGCCTGTCTAAATCGCCCTGAGCCTGCGGGCTAAACTTCTCCCCGTCAAACTCAAAAGCGCTGAATATCAGCTCACGAAAGCCCTCCAGATTCGCCACGCGCTGGCCGTACCACCACTCCACGAAACCATTGATAAGTTGGGCGTCGAGCCCGCGCGTCCCCTCGCCGGGCTCACATATCTCAACCCCGGCGCTCTCGATCGCAGCGAAGCCCTCGCGCACCTTCACACCGGCCGCATCGCCCTCAAAAAGTTCGGCATAGTCGCCACGGTTGAGCGCCTTTGCGGCCCGCAGAATCTCGCCGCCCGCCGGGCTCTTCGGGTCCATCCGATAACTCGTCTCAAGGCGAACCGCGTGGCTCGCCAACACTCCGGAACCCGCTGGCGCGCCGACGACTTCTTCATCAAGCAACGCCAGCCAATCGCTGCGCATCTGCACGCGCGACGGCACAAGATCCCGAAAGACCGCGCCGGCGTCCACCGACGGCAATTGGTCCGCATCGCCCAGCAAAATCAATCGCGCACCAGGCTCCACCGCGCTGAGCAAACGCTCCATCAAAAACAAATCGATCATCGACGCCTCATCGACGATGACGACCCGATGGGGCAAGCGGTTATTCTCGTGATAATAATAGTCATTTCGCGCCGGCGAATATCCCAGCAGCCGGTGCAAGGTGCGCGCGCCGTCCAGCTCATTTAAGAGCTGTTCATCAACGCCGTCTTCATTAGCCGGCAGCGCCTGCAAATGCGATTGAATCGCATCGCCCAGCCGATGCGCTGCCTTGCCGGTGGGCGCCGCCAGCGCGACCTCATCGGGCGCCACACCCAGTCGGGCGAGCAAGCGCAATACCGACACAACGATCGAGGTCTTCCCGGTTCCTGGGCCGCCCGAGATCACCGTAAATGGCCGATAAACTGCGCTCAAAAGCGCGTATTTTTGCTCCCGATTAAGCTGCATCGACCCGCGCCCTTCTCCCGCGCTGGGCATGGCCCCAAGGGTCGCCGCCAACGCCCCGCGAACGGTCTCGGGCGCAACAGCAAAATCAGCAAGTCCAAGCCGCTGGCGAAGGGCAATCAGCAGGCGATCCTCAAAGAATAACATCCGCTGCTGGTAGAGATAGGGGCCATCGACAATCAGCGGACGGTAATCACCCGGACCACCCACCAGATCTGCGCAGGCCTCGCTCTCGAGAAGCCCAGCCAAACATTTTAGATAATCCGAAACCGGCGCGCCGGGCTCGGTGTCTTCGCCATCTTCCGGAGCCACCAGGGCATGGATAATTTCGACCAATCGCGACTCATCCACGCGACCACCATCGGCCTGCAAATCAGCCGGCGGCTGCGCCCCGGCCCCACGGAGCGAATGAATCGGAAGTCGCGTCGAACCCCGGCGCTGCTCGACCAAAGTCGCGAGCACCAGAAGCGTCAACGCCCCCTGCTCAAACGCGCTCAACCCCTCCTGCAACCCCACCAACTCTCGGGCATACGAGACCATCGCCGACGACAAGTCATGGGCCGCGACGCTTTGAACCAGCAAGTCATAAAACCCATCCGGCAACACGGCGCTCGCCGGGTCGAAGGCAGGCGCGATCGTCGCATCCTCTTGGGTCGAAGATGGCATCAGCATCGAAAATAGGTCTTGTTGGGTCATCGCGTTTCTTGGGTATCGGTGCACTTCAATTCGTCCAGACGCTCATTCATCGGCATCTGCTCAGCCTTAGATATTCGCGGCGAGTATCTCTTCGTCCTGCAGGATATCTTCCCAGGTTGGACGGCGATAATAGACGCCGGCCGCCGGGTTTTCGGACGCGCCCATTCCGCGGACGAAGAGATAAAAATACCCGCCAAAGCGCTCATCGTAGGCTTTCTGATCGGTGATCTCGAGGAATTTCACCATCGCCAAAATATAGATCGTCGCCTGAATGCCGTAGCTCTCGGCGACGCGTTGGTTCAGCGATTGCGGGCCATAATCCGTAAGAATATCGCTCTTCCAATCAGCGAAATAGATCTTTGAGTCGTTCTCAAAAATCAGGTCGACAAATCCCTTGATAAAGCCGCGCTCCACCGCTTGCTCGCTCGGGCGCTCCGGGATGGGATAAACAAACTCGAGCTCGCGCAGCACCTTATCGCTCTGGGCGACGCAGGGAATCGCGGACTCGGCGCCCTCTTGCCCCGCGTCTAGCCGAAGCGGCGTCTTGATCGCGCGCCAGACCAACTTCTTACAAAAGCCAAGATACTCCTCCTCGACACCGTACGTTCGCATCGTGCGGCGGAATGTCGCGTCGACATCCGCGTCCTCCATCCACTCGGACAGCTTCGCGCACTCGCGGGCCCGCGCCAGATCGGCCTGCTCGAGCAACTCGTGCAAAAACACACCCGCGCGCTTTCCGCCCGGAAGCTCGTCGGGCGCCAAAATCGCGACGGCCTCCTCGCCACCATCCGCCACTAAGTCATCTTCGAGGAAGCTACTCTTGCCAGCCCGCTCGACCCGAATCGCCGGGACCTCACCCTGATGCGGCCCCAGCCTCCCGACCGTATTCTTGATGCGGCTATACGAAGTCACGATCGGGCGACGCCCACGCAGTGGCCGAAACTCCGCATCATCATTGAGCGGCATGGGGAGCTCGGCCGGGGGCTGCCAATCGGCGAGCGCGCGCTGCCGGGCTGCCGCGTCCGTGACCCGCAGCGTTCGGGCATATTCGATCTTCTCGAGCGAAAATAATCGTCCGACCTCTGCGTCGCCCGCGCTCAGCTCGGCGACGACCGCGTCCAGGCGGGTAAGAATCGGCGCATAGGCGCCTCCCACGGTATAATCGCGGGGTTTGGCCGCTTCTTCGTCACCCTTCTTCGCGGTCTTTTTCTTCTTCGGAGCCTCATTCTCAAAGCCGACATAAGGCAAATAGATCTGTGATTTCGCGCGCGTGAGCGCCACATAAAGCAGGCGCTGATCTTCTTCGGCCTGCTCCCTCGCCCACTGCTCCCGCATCTCCTCCGGAGGCGTCCCCAGATAGAGTATCGGCTCGCCATCATCTCCATGAAAGCTATAAACAGAGTGGGCGGCGCGCGCCGTAAACCCGCCAAATACAAAGACAATCTCCGCCTCAAGCCCCTTACTCTTGTGCATGGTCATGATCTGCACGGCGTCGCGGTCGGTCTCCAGACGCTGCACATTTCCGTCCTCACCCTCGGGTTCACCCTCGCCGAGAATATACGATTGCAGGCGCACGATAAGGTCGTCGAGCGGACAACGATCGCGGGTCGCCTCGTCGAGCAAGATCTCGAAAAGATGCAAATAATTGGTGAGCTCCCGCTCGCTTACGCCCGAGAAGATCTCGGCGCGCAAACGTCCCGTGCGGCTCAAAATCGAGCTGAATAACAATTGAAATTGGCGCGCCTCGGCGAGCTCATTCCAATGCAGAAGGTCCCCCAGAGGACGGTCATTCTCGGTGAATGAGTCGGTCTCTTCGAGCTCTTCGAGGGTCAGCCCGAAGAACGGCGTCAGCCAGGCTTTGAGTCTGGCGGAGCGGTCGCGCGGGTTGGCGACGCCCCCTAAAAGGTCATAAATATGAAGGGCTTCGGCGGTCTGAAAGAGGCCGTCTTGCTTGAAAAACGCGTAGGGAACGCCCTCGTGGCGCAAGAACTCCGCGATGATTCGCCCCTCCTTTTTGCTGCGTGTGAGGACGAAAATATCCCTGGCCCCAACCGGCGTCGCCGCATCGTCGGGGCTGTCGCGGCAAAAGAGCATCTTATCGCCGAATAGAATCTCGCGAATCTCGGCTGCGAAATGCGCGGCGATGCCCTCGCGCAGGCGGTCGACCTTCAGGTCTTCGTCGACCATCTGCACGAGCTTTATCGCGGTCGCGGGCAGGCCATCCGCATCGCAGACCTCGCGCTCTTTGAGGCCGCACCCCACCGGCGAATCATAGGTGATATCGCCGCTAAAAAACGGTCGCTCCGAGGATTGGTCGAAGACGTGATTATAGGCGTCGATGACATTGGCGGAGGAGCGGTAATTTTTATCGAGCTGGAGCAGGTCGCCGCCGCCGTCTTTCACGACCTTGTGGGCATGCAAATAGGTATAGACGTCGGCCCCGCGGAAGCTATAGATCGCCTGCTTGGGGTCGCCGATCAGATAGAAGATATTCGCGCCGTTGCTCTCGTGAAAAATGCGCTTGAAAATCTGCCACTGAAGCTCATCGGTGTCCTGAAACTCGTCGATAAGCGCGTATTGGTAGCGCTGCCGGAGCGACTGCACCAGCGAATCGCCGCGCGCGCTCTCCAGGCTCTCCCACACCAGGCTGAGCATATCGTCGAAGACAAATTGACCGCTCTCGTCCTTAAATTCGCGCAACATCCGCTGCAAAACGGGCGTGAATTGCGTCGCGATGGCGGCCTCAAGCGACGTCAGCGTCTCATAGACCTCGCGCACGCATTGCCCCACCTCGCCGCCAAACTCAAAGAGCGCGAGCTTTTCCTGCATATAATCGAGCTGCCCCTTGGCGCCACAGGGCCCCATCACGTCGACGAGGTCGCCGCTCTCGCGGTAGCGCTCCAGCCCGGCGAGCAAGACATCGATGCGCTTAACCACGGCGTTGACGGTGCCGCCGTGCACCTTCTCCTCCTTGAGCTCGGCCTTGAGCTTCGCCACGATCTCATCGCGCTCAAACGCCTCAAACGCATCGACGGCCTGGCGCAGCCCGGCCTCGTCGAACTCCGGTCGAATCTCACCGCGCGCCCGCACACAGGTCGCGAGCAACTTCTGCAAGGACGCGATCCCGTTATTATTTTGCTCCATCCAGGCCGCCAAATACCCGCGAAACTCCGGGCGATACGCGAACTCTCGACGCAGGGCATCCTTAAAAACCCGCTCGAAGAGCTGGTCAAAACCGGTGTGCTCCTGCTCGAAGGGGCGATGGTTTTGAAACGCGTTCTCGGTCAGCACGCGGTGACAAAAGCCGTGGATGGTGTGAATCGCGGCCAGGTCAAAAGAAGAGAGCGCCTTCTCGAGGGTGCGACGCTCGTTCAGCCCGATCTCCCAGGCCGGCTCTTCGGGCCCGGCCAGCAGCTTCTCATCCGCGTCGACGACCGCCTGGAGCAATTGCCGAATGCGCGCCCCCAGCTCAAAGGTCGCGCGCTCGGTGAAGGTCACGATGAGGATCTGGGGGATGCGCAGCTGCGGATTTTTGAGCAGCAGATCCACCACCAGGTGCTCGATGGTATAGGTCTTGCCGGTGCCCGCGGAGGCCTCGATAATCGCGTGATTATCGTGGCGAATTTGCTCCAGTAGCGCGGGCTTTTTGATGCGGTAAGTTGGCGAGGTTTGAGTCATTACGCGTCCTCCTTTTCGGCCAAAACCCGCGAGAAGAACGGCTCGAACCGGCGCGCCAAGATCGCCTCGGCGTTTGGCGGCGCGGGGAATCTCGACGGCTGTCGAACCGGCCCATACTCCTCGCTGCACGAGGACCAAGTATTGGCGAATTGTTTCTCGACCAAATCAGCAAAAGACACTTCGTTATCCGGCTTAAAATAGTCGAACACGGCCTCGATGGGCATCGTGTTGGCGTGAACACCGCTGAGGAAGTCGACGCTCAGCGCCTTCAAATAGGCGATGGCGTCGGGCTGTGAGATTGGCGCGAATTGCATGCGAAATTTTTGCTGAGACTTCGGCTTTTCGATCGCCTTGCCAGGCAGCACAATCGCCTCAAACGGCGCATTCTCGTCGCCCTCACCGGCCGCGGCCAGCGCGACCTGGCTTAAGAATCCGCGCAAAAAATCCTTCTCCTTGGCCGACGTCCTCAGCACGGGCGTCACGGCCATGGTCGCGTCCTTTGCGAGCAATTCGCTCACACCGCTGACCTCCACGCGCACCCGCTGCACGTCGCCGGTCGCGGGCTCCGGCAACTCCACGTCGAAGCGAATCGAGTCCAGACTCTGACCGCCCTGCACGCGTTTTCGCGCGCGCCCAAAACTCCTGAGCTCCAGGGGCGTGTCCGTAGGAATCCGAAAATGCCCCAGATTCGCCTGCCAGATGGCGAGGGCGTCGAGGTGGCGATTGCGCGCCTCGCGAAAGAAAACTCCGGTCGGCAAAACGCCCTGCAATTCTAAAAATCGCGCGCGCGAATCATAGGCGGCCTCGAGCTGGGAGGCGTCGCGCCCGCCCCGCGGATCGGTCAGCGTGCGCTCAAATACATCGCGCATCAACATCAGCGACTCGACATAGGATGCCTCAAAAATCTCGTCGTCGACCGCGAGAAGATCCTCGTCCTCGTCCCCGCGCATCCCCAGCGACCAGCGCGCCGAAGTCTGCAATGGACTCTCCAAAAATTGGCGCAATTGAGTCAGCGATATCGACACTTCCCGAAGGTCTCGGGATGGGCCCTTCGCCCCGCTCAGGCGATAGGTGCCGAGCACCCGATTGAGCAACTCGCGGGTCGGCGTATCAACGACGTCGAGGAGGTGCGCGACCTCCGGAAACTCAAAGCCCGCGTTGAGCATCCCGGCGGATGCGGCCCGATTCGGGTAATGCTCCAGGTGCTCAACGAGGCTGTCGCGCAGGGCGAGCGCGCTGGCCTCGAGGCGGGCCTCGGGGTGGAAGTTGGGCCCTAAGTCGAGCGGCTCGCTCGCGTCATCGTCCCTAAGTTGGGGGAAATAACCCGGATGATAGCGCCGAAGCGGCTGGGCCAAAACGCGGGCGTCGGCGCGCTCCTGCCCCATATATTGCTGGGCCACCATGCGCATCAAATCCTGCACCACCGACGACGGCTCGAGGCCCTCTCCCGTGCGGCTATCGCGGGCAATATAGGAGAGATAGATTCGCTCCCTGGCCGCCATCAGCGCCTGAAAGAACGCGTATTTATCGAGGTCTCGCCGGCTCGCGTCGCCCTCCACCCACTTCTCGCGCCGCAGGTCGAGCGGGTCCACCGGCTCCGAGGACGGAAACGTCGCCTCGCCCATGCCCGCGCAAAAGATCACGCGAAAGGGCATCGGGCGCGCCGGCATAAAGGCCGACACGCTCACGCCGTCAATGAGGTATTGCCCCCGATTCCCGCTCATCTTGCCCATCTCGCGGCGCACAAATTCACGCGCGATGCGATAGGACACTTTGCGCGGCGCGTCCTCGGGCGGCGGCATGTCCGCAAGCTCGCTCAGCGTCGCCAAACACAACCTCAGGTCGGCGTCATCGGCGTCGGTCTCGGCGCCAAGGTAGCGCTGAATGAGGCTGGCAAGCTCGTCAAACCAGGCGCGCAAGGTCCGCTTCTCGACCTTAAATCGGCGCGAATCGCGAATCAGCGCGCGCGCCGTGCGCACAAAGATCGCCGCGCTCTCGGCGTCACCATGGGCGATCTCATGCGGCAAATACTCAAAGCCTGCGCCCCCATAAATGCGCTCGTCTCCGCTCGGCGCGCCGGTCATAAACCCACCCAGCACCAGGCGCTTTAGACCCTGATCCCAATTATAAAGGTCCTGCTCAATATAGCTTTCTTCGTGGTCATGATGGTCGGCGCCGTGGACGATATGCAGGTCATCGCACCAACGCAGCCAGACGTCCGGATCGATATCGGAGAACTTCGCGATCACATTAGGGTGCGTCAACAGCCGCAAAAGGTCTCGCCGCCGAAGGTCACCAAAGGGCAACTCAAAGAGGAGGTCGAGGGCCTCGAAAACGCGCCCCGCCCCGGTCGAGTCGATATCAATGATATTATAGGGAATGCCGTGGACCTGCTGGAAAACCGCCTCCACCTGGGTCTGATACGCCGCAGATTGCTCGCGCCCGAGGATCAGCGCGATCTCATTGAATTGAAGCGTGGGATCGGCGCGCATCAATCGCCAAATCTCGTTGGCGATGGTCTCGACTTCGCGCTGCACCCCGGAGCATGCGAAGACGGTGATGCTCTCGTCCACAGCGTCCGACGCAGCGAAGCGCGCCATCGGCTCACTGCGCTCATATTGCAGCTTAAGAACATCGCGCTGCAATTGTTTGAGGACGGTTGGTTGCTCGTCTTCGGCGTCCACAAATTCCATGCGCGGATCATAGCCGCAGAGGCGGTTATACATGCGCATCTGGTCGCGCCCGGCGCGCCCCCAGAGCCGAAGCGGCAGCGGAAAGCGCTCAGGCTCCCAGAAGGTCTCGTCGATCATCGGGGCGAGCAAGTCGGCTTGGCCGGGCGTGCTCGGCGCCGAGCGAGCGCTCGACAAGAGGTGCGACTCCTCGTCGAAATCGGTGAGCACATCCTCCCAAAACTCGATGCACGGGTTCAGCGCCCAGATATGCACGCGCGTGAGCTCACCGAGTTGACCCAATAACTTCTCGTAGACGCCGCCCACGCGGTCGAGGGCGAAGAATTGGATCACCGGCGGAAGACGCAAACGGCCGGGCGGGACCCGGTCAAAGATCTGGTCCGGGCGCAGATAGCGCACGCCGGTTTCTTCGGCGAGGCGCTCGATTCGCCCACCTTCGCCAAAGAGGAGGAGCCAGAGGGCGCGCTGCCAGCGCTCGGTGCGTTCGAACTCGGTGAGCGACGCGCCCTCAGGGGCCGCGTCCCCAGGCTCCGCCTCCAGCCACTCGAGCAACATTTTAGGGCGATTGAGGTGATATTCCTCGAAGAGCTGCGCGATATGCCCGCTGAGTTGGAAGCGGCGAAGGGCGCGCGTATCCGAGTCGGAGCTCCGCTCCGCGTTGCTCATCGCAAGATAATCGCGAGGCTCCTTTAATTCGGGTGCCCCGAGCAACGCCTCATCCTCGAAGATATCGAGGAGTAACACCTGAATTTTTGACGCGTTTAAGGTCTGAAAGCTACTGTCATCGGGCAAAAGGGCGTCGAAAAAGTCACCGATATGCCAGGGCTCGATGCGCCCGGCGATCCCCGCGCGAGTCGCCACCGCGTATTTCAGATACGTCCCCATATTCGCGCCGGGGACGACCACAGGGGAGCGCTCAATCGGGTTTAGCCCGAGATTCTTTCGCTCCGTGGCTTCAACTTCGACCAGACCGTCGACGAGTCTATCAAGGGAATTCGAATACCAGACCTGCAACATAAAATGACGCCCTAAAAAGATTAAAAACTCGCCAAACGATTCCCGAAATATTGGCACACGCCTTCAGCGGGGGCAATCGTAGCGGCCGCCGAGGCGCATCTGCTGACTCGTAAACCGATCAGTGTGGGGTCAACCAATTGCCCTTTTCGAAGACATGCAGGCGATGTTTGGCCCGCGACGCCGCGACATAGCGGGCGTTTACGGAACAGCGCGGGTCGCTGGGGTCGATATCGACGAGGATGACGATGTCCGCCTCCAGGCCCTTGAACCCACTGATGCTCGAGTGAAGCACCCCGCTTTGCCATTCGTCAACCACGTGAACAATCGGAACACCGCCGAGTTCGCGCGCGCCCTCGAGGCTTGAGTTCCTCGGGCTGCGGGGCGTAAGGATGGCAATCTGCTGGTATTTAATATTCTGCCGATCCACTAATTTCGCGAGCAATTCCCCGACCCTCTCGCGTGTTTTCGACGGGCTACCCTGTTGGTAGACGCTCGGGACCTTCCCCTCGATGCACTCGGGATGCGAGACCAATGTCTCCTCGCAAAGCGGCTCAATCGCCCGCAGTATCTCCTTGGTATTGCGAAAATTCTCCTTCAACGCGTAAACCAGCCCCCACTCGGGAATCGCGGTATCCTTATCGAAGATATTCTGACGTTCGTCGTAGAAGATCGCCATGCTGCTGGTCTCGTCCTGCAGACATCCCTCGAGCACTTCCCACCAGATCGGCAGAAAATCCTGCGCCTCGTCGACGAGAATCGCATCCCAGGGACCCATCGAGAATTTATCGCTGTCGACCGCCCGAAATACCGCAAACGGTGCCGTCTCGTTCCAGAACTCAGCTTGCTCAGCGGCCGACGCGCCGGGTTTCGGGTAATTAAGTCCGCCCTGGATATCGTCGCCGGCCTGGGCGCAGAGTTGATGAAAATGATGTACGTCGACCGTGCCCTTTAGCTGGGACCACCCCTGAGTGGTGCTGGCGATGAAGTCCGCCAATTTAATATTAAAGCAGGTGATCAACACGCGCTTCCCCTGCTCGGCCAACTTCTTCGCCGCGTGCAACGCCATGACGGTCTTGCCGGTGCCCGCGCCGCCGCGCACACGCAGCCGGCGGTTCTCCAGAACATTCTCGACGCCACGCGCCTGCTCCTTCGACAAGCGGCGCATCGCCCGTTTATCCAACGCAATTCGCCCGGCCGTAGTCTCTTCGAGGGCGACCTCCGGCGAAACCACCGATCGGAAGATCTCGAATTGCTCCGGCGAGAGCACAGGAGGCTTCCCGCCAAGTTTGCGGGCGTGGAACCTGAACGCCTCGACAACCTTCGCCTCAAGATCGAGGGCGATATCGTTCGAATCAATGACGATCTCGGGTTGGAGATCGAGCGGAAGATTAAGGTCGTCACGCTGGCTCAGCGGAAACGCCAACGCCCAGCCGTAGAGGACGGGAAAATCGCGAAAATGTTCTTCGAGGTTTCGCCGCAAGGGGTCACACAGACCTTTTACGATCGCGCGCAACTGGTCCGCCGCCTGCTCCATCGGGCTTCGATTGAGCCGCTTTGGGCGCCCGTACTCGTCCTTGCGATACCACCGGCCATTGTCTTCGCGTTTAACGCCGCCGCCTTTACATTCGACATTCAAGAGCCCGTACTCGCGGTGGAGCACCAGAAAATCGACCTCTCCCTGGCGCGCCTCGGCCGTCAGATAGGGAAGGCCATGATAGACATAGAAAGCGTCGGATAGCTGCAATTTAAGCTCGGTCCAAAACTCGTTTTCTGAATGGACGGAGCCCTTTTTCGAAGGCGGAACGTCGGGAATCATGATGGCCATCTATCACTCCATTTTATTATAAATCTCTAACTTCGAATTCACGGGCATCATAATACAAAAATACGACCTAAAGAATCGCCAATATATTAGGCCTGAAAACGCCGGGCGAGAAGGCTGCGCTTGGGCTACTCCATACACGCCCAGGGCGGGGACTCTCGGTAGCGTTCAGCTAAAAAGTCGATAAAAAGACGGACTTTCTGGGAGAGATAGCGCCGATGCGGATACACCGCCGACAGGACAAGGTTGCCTGGCGACCAGGGTTTGAGGATGAACTCAAGTTCGCCGCTATCCAGAGCATCGAAGGCGATGAAGTCAGGGGCAAGCGCGATGCCCAGGCCGCGACGGGCCGCGTCGACCAGGGCGCGGCCGTTATTGGCCATCACCCGACCTTCGACGCGCACGACGGTTTCGCCGTCAGGCCCGTGGAGGCGCCAATTTGTCCCCGTTGCCTGGTATTTATAGAGCAGGCAGGAGTGCCCATCGAGCTCGCGGGGGTGTCCGGGGCGCCCGAATCGCTCCAGGTACTCCGGGCTTGCGACCAGACCGAGCTTGATCGGGGCGAGGCGTCGAGCGATGAGCCCCGAATCGTCGAGCGCATCAATGCGCACCGCTACGTCAAACCCTTCGCCGATTAGATCGACGCGCGTATCCGCGTAGTGAATGTCGATCTCGAGTTCCGGCCACTTTTCGATGAAGTCCAGGACGACCTCATTGAGGTACATCATGCCAAAGGACACCGGTGCGCTGACGCGCAACAACCCGACCGGCGAGGCCTGAAGGCTTGTAACGGCGCGCTCTGCCTCGTCGATCTCCTCAAGGATCCGCCGACAATGCTCAAAATAGATGGCG